>CAYWFB010000083.1:0-6051 GCA_964457415.1 uncultured Eubacteriales bacterium
TGTATACAATCATCTTACACTCCTGTATACAATCATACTCTTGACACAAGCCCCCACCCTACAATACTATTGCAAATCTAACAACAGTATTGTATAATTATTACATAAAATACATAAAGGAGATTGAATATGGATTTTTCAGTTTTTGACAGCTTTGATTTCAGTATTTTCACAGTTGTCGGTGAACAAATTCAAAGTGCCGTAATGAATGTAGTTGCGAACTTCATTACATTCTTTGGTGGTTCTGAATTTGTTATGCCAATGGCAGTTTTAGGTGCAATTCTCATCTTATTCAAAAAGACACGCAAATTCGGTATGGCAGTGCTTTTTGCAGTACTTGTGGGCACACTTTGTACAAACCTTGTTATGAAGCCTTTGTTTGACCGTCCGCGTCCATATGTTTATTATGCAGACAACCCAATGTTTATGAGTTGGTATGAATTTGCAGGTGCACACGTTGAAAGCGACAAGTCATTCCCCTCAGGTCACACAACTGCTGCGTTTGAGTTGGGTATTGCGGTATTCCTTGTTCTCAACAAAAAATACAGTTGGGTATTCCCCGTGTTCTCAGCACTTGTAGGTCTTTCAAGAATTTACCTTATGGTGCACTACCCCACAGATGTTATCGGTGGTATGCTTGTAGGTATTTTCGCAGGTATTATGGGTTATCTTATTATGAAAGCCATTATGAAGAAAACTGAAAACACAAAGTTTGCTGAATTTGACCTGATTGAAAAGTTAAAGAAGAAAAAGGCATAAATAGTTTAAAAATATTCACCCGTGTCAAAACTTGATACGGGTGATTTTTTATGCACAAAAGAGTTGCACTGACATTTTTCACGATGATGGCAGTTTTTGGTTTGCTGGTTGTAAATATGGCTTTGATTATTATTGATACGGAAGTTTCGCCCTCATCACAAAGCAAAAATACGCGAAGCGTTACACTTTCAACCTCACGGGGTATGATTTATGACTGCAATATGAAACGGCTTGTGAACAATTCTTCGCGGTATGTGACGGTTTGTTTGCCTACAACTGATGCGCTGAATTCAATCTCAAAAAGTGTATCTGAAGACGAAAAAAATCAGATTTATGAAAATATGACTGCGGGTAAAGCGAGTATTCTCACAACGGCAGAAATTTTTGACGAACCTCATTTAAAATCAATCCAGATTACTGACCGATATTCATATAATCAGCCCTGCGTGCACTTAATAGGTCATCTTGACGAAAACGGTGAGGGTGCAATGGGGCTTGAAAAGGCTTATAACAGCTATCTTTCACAGCAAACGGGTGAATTAAAGGCAGTATGGGGTGTTGACGCATTAAATCACGTGCTTTACGGTGACGGAATTGAAACAAAAAATAACAGTTATCTCTCCCCTGCGGGAATTCAGTTGACAATTGATTTGGAAATTCAACAAATTGCAGAAGATGTGCTTGCAGAGTTCAATATCGGCAAGGGCGCGGCGGTGGTTATGGACAGTGAAACCGCAGAAATTCTTGCCTGCGCCTCAATACCTGAATTTGACCCGCTTGATTTATCATCGGCAATGAGCAATGATGACTCCCCTTTTATAAATCGCGCGACTACGCCATATAGCGTGGGGTCGGTTTTTAAGCCTCTTGTGGCAACGGTGGCAATTGAGAACAATATAAGCTTTGTGCACAACTGCACGGGCAGCATTGAGATAAACGGCACAGTTTTTAATTGCAGTGACTCAACTGCACACGGAATAGTAAATATAACAAGTGCTATGGAGCAATCCTGCAACACATATTTTATTGCGCTTGGGCAGAAAATCGGCAATGAAAAATTGCTTTCGTTATGCTCGGATTTCGGGCTTGGCAAAGCCGTGGAATTAGCGGATAATATGTATCTTAAAGGTGGCACACTACCCTCACCCGATACAATAACCTCACCGCAGGCATTGGCAAATCTCTGCTTTGGGCAAGGCGAATTGCTCATAAGCCCAGTGCAGATGGCGGCGGCATATTGTGTTTTTGCAAATGGCGGGTATTACAGAGAGCCCACGCTTATGAAAGGCATTATTGATAAAAATGGGGAGATAATTCAAAAGGTAAAACTGCCTGAGGCTTGCAGAATTATCAGCGAAAGCACCGCAACAAGTCTTGACGAAATTTTGGAATGTGTAGTTACAAATGGTAACGCCAAAAGGGCTTATTCTGAATTCTGCGAATGCCACGGAAAGACCGCCACGGCACAAAGCGGTTGGTATGAAGATGGTAAAGAAATCAATCATACATGGTTTTGTGGGTATTTTACGGTGAATAATAAAAAATATGTGGCAGTAATATTCAAAGAAGATGGTGTTTCGGGCTCGGTGGATTGTGCTCCTGTGTTTAAGGTGTTAGCGGAGAGAGTATATAATAAATTGGCGTAAAAATAGCGGTAGAGGAAATCCTCTACCGCTAATATTAAGTGATTAAGTAATAAATAGATTTATATTTTTGCGTCCCAGAGACCACAGAAACTATCAATCGGGTCTGTGCCTTTAAATGCATCTGCGCCTGAAACAAGGTTTTCAACCAAAGCGGTCATTGTTGAGGGCTTTGAGTCGTAAGCGTTGATATATGTACGAACTTGCGGAATATCTGCAAGCATTGTAGGTGCGTTTACGCTGATTGCCACAACGGGAAGCTCAAATACATACCACGGAATTTCGCCGCCACCCTTTGACATACCGAATACGGGTCTGCCGTTTGCAACGTCACAGAGTGTGATTACCAAATCCTGACCTGCTACAAAATCCTTAATTGCATTTTTGCCTGCAAAATAAACATTGAGGCTAGGCTTTTCACCTGCGGCAATCTGCTTTTTTATCCGGTCGAGTGGGCTCTCATAAATAAATGCGTCAAAGCCCTTTTCGATAAGCTTATCGCGGAGCACTTCTGCGGGGTTCTGCTGTGCACCGCCACCCATTGCCATCTGAACAAGTGCGTCCATTGGGCCTGCGGCACCCTTAACATAGACAATCATAATTCTCTTATATTTTTCAGGTGTGAGAGGAAGAACATCTGCATCCTTGTATTTTACAAGTGTTACGCTGTCATTACTGATAGCCGTTGAAGCATTTTTGTACTCTTCTTTACCGAGAGTTGCGGCAACTGCTTCGGGTGCGGGCACGATTTCTTCTTTTGCCTTTTTGTTAAGACCCATATGAGCCTTAAGACCGAGAATTCGGGTAAGAGCCTCAACCATTCTCTCTTCGCTGATTGTGCCGTTTTTATAAGCCTCAAGCATTGTTGCGAAGTCTTCTTCGGGGTCATTGAAGAAAAGAAACATATCGCAACCCGCATTGATTGACGCGGGGAGCATTTCTTTTCTTGTCATACGGTCGGTCATAGCAACCATATGGCTTGCGTCAGTAACAACCATACCGTTAAAGCCGAGCTTATCGCGGAGAAGTCCCGTCATAATTTCGGGGCAAAGAGTTGCGGGGAGCATTTCTTCGTCGCGGATTTCGGGATTAATACCACGCATATATTCGGGCATCATAATGTGACCGCCCATAATAGCATCGAGGTCGGCATCAATGAGAGTCTTATAAACGTGGCCATAGGTTGCCATCCACTCTTCTTCATTGAAACTATTGATATTGTTAGCAACGTGAGCATCGCGGAAATCCTGACCGTTACCGGGGAAGTGTTTTGCGGCACAAGCGAAGCCCTCAATTGTATGAGCGCCTTCAAGATATGCCTTGCTCATTTCAGCAACGCGCTGTGGGTCATTACCGAATGCTCGGGCTACAACCTCTGTATTATGCCAATTGTAATGAATGTCACAAACAGGAGCAAACGCCATATTGCAACCGATTGCGGCGGCTTCTTCGTTAGACATACGACCTAAATCGTGTGCATACTGATTGTTACCTGTTGCACCGATTTTAATGCCGTTTGCAATGAATGTACCGTCAGAGCAAGCACCGTTACCGCCTGTTTCTGTATTACACGCGATGAAAACGGGCACCTTTGCGTATTTCTGCAAAATTCTGTTCTGCATCTGTACTGCCGCACCGGGCATATTGTTATAACGGCAACCGCCAAGGTGATATTTCTCCATAAGCTCCTGAAGGTATGCTTCATCAATACCCGCAGTAAGCTGGAAGAACAACTGACCTACCTTTTCTTCGTCCGTCATGCTTGCGATTGTGTCATTTACCCATTTAATATCTTCGTCTGAAAGATAATAGGGCTTTGCTCTTAAATCTACCATAATGTATAACTCCTCTATTTTTAATTTTATATGAATTCTATTTTCCGCCTAAGTTTTTGAGGAACTCCTCATTTTTTGCGTTTGCGTATTCTCCGCCGTAAGTGCCTTTAAGGAACTTTTCAAAGCCTGTGCTTATGAATTCTTCCCAACTTGCTTTTTCATTACGAACGAGAATAGGATAATAATAAACGCCGTTTTTCTCTGCCGCCTGCTTGTCCCCCGGGGCATCACCGCACATCAAAATTTTATCGGGTGAATAGCCTTTTTTGAGTAATTCGCCAATACAATAAGCCTTACTGCCTGCGTCCTGAGCACAAACAACGTCGGTATGCTCTAAAAGTCCGTATTTTTCCCACTCTTCAATGACTGCGTCGTAATTAGCACTTGAAACGATTGCCACATCTGCTCTTTCGTGAGCGAATTTGAGAGCTTCTTTTGCCAATGGGAAAGGTAATTTCTGCTCATCGGGCAACTCGTTTATGGATTTATTGACCGCGATACTCCAAGCAAGAGCCTTTTTGAGAGAAACACTTTCAGGATTTGCCTCGATTGCTCTTTTCAGGGCATCGTTTGAAAGCTCATCACTTGTATTAACCCAATGAGTCAGAGTGCTTAAATCGTCAATTTCGCGGTACTGCTCACTTATTTCATTGAGTGCCAATGAAAGACCTTTAAAACGGTTAATTCCGCGGGTCATTGTGTAAAGATTTATGTCATTCCAACGAGTGAGGATTGCATCTTTCCACTCTTCGAGCGACCATTCTGTTACCATACAAGGACCGAAGCAGTTATAATGCTTGATGTCCATTGTATCCATCGCACAGCCGTCACTGTCAACGCACACAAGATATTCCTTTTGTTTTTTGAAATTCACAAGATTTGTGGGCATAATGTTCCCCTTTTCTTTTTTGTTATATGTATTATAAAAGAAAATCGCCAATTTTCATATGTAGAAAATTAGCAGATTTCAGTAAATTTTTTAGGTCGGTGAATACTGCACCTAAGAATTATACTTTTTGTGAATTAAAAATCAGAACACATCATAAAATTAAAGTGAATTTACTATTGACTTTTAGCATAATAAAATATATAATATTTTAGCAACTGAGGGCCAATAGCTCAGTTGGTTAGAGCATCCGGCTCATAACCGGACGGTCCGGGGTTCGAGTCCCTGTTGGCCCACCAAAAATAGAAACGGGTATTGTAAGATGCCCGTTTTTGTTTTGTGAATTTCAATTTCAAATATCTTTACATTTAAAATCTTTCCACGCGCTGTCCTTGGAAAGTGCACCGCCATCTTTAAAAGCATTGAGAGCGTTTGCATCATTTTTAAGCCACGCGCCAAACCACTTTATTGCATAGCCCGAATAATCTGTCGGGTTAGTGGAACAACGTGTATGAATTGCACCTTTAAGCGACGCATATACCGCGGGTCCCTTACAATTTTCGTAAGCAGGCTCAATCCACATTCCTGCGTCTACAATCATATCACGTTCACCGGCTATGAAGAAAGTGGGTGCAGAGAGCAATTCTGCCTCTTCAACATAATTACTGCCTGCCAATGAGATAACGCAGTCTATTCTTGTGTCTGTCGCGGCGGCGTTTACCGAGCTTCTACCACCCTGCGAATGACCTATTGCACCAATTTTTTCAGTATTCACCTTTTTATAAAAAACGTAAAAAATGCTTGAAAATGCTTGAAAATCCGTTTTTGCAGTTGACAAAATCAAAAAACTATGTATAATATTAAGGGTAATCAATTTAGGGGTATAGCTCAGTTGGTAGAGCAGCGGTCTCCAAAACCGCGTGCCGAG
>CAYWFB010000084.1:0-5917 GCA_964457415.1 uncultured Eubacteriales bacterium
GAAGGTTAGCGAGCATTGAGGGCTTTGTGAGGTCGTTGATAGCAACAACATCATAGCCTTCTGCGCCGAACATCTGTCTGAAAGCAAGACGTCCGATACGGCCGAAGCCGTTAATTGCAACTTTAACTGACATTTTGAATTCCTCCAAATAAATTATTTACATTTATTAGTATGCATATTATTGCGTATATTATTTTATCTCTTTTCAAGTAAATATGCAAGTATTATTTTGAATTTTTTGGTGTTTTGTGAATATTTTGTCAATGGGCACAAAAATCAACGCATAAAAGCTTAAAATGGGTGTAAAATTTATATATGAGGTGGTTGTGTTTATGAATCATGGTGATATGCCCGCACATATTAAGGCTTATACACGGGATAATCTGCAAAATTTGTTTGACCGGGCTTTTCTTTCGGGGAACAATTCCGCTTTAAGAGAGAATTACAGAGCTTTGCGAAATATTGAATTGAACAAATTTACCGAAACTATGAATGAGCGTATAAACATATCTGCCCTTGCAGAAAATCTCACAATCGCCTGCGATATTCTCACCGCAGATGCGGGTGTGAATTTCATTTTCTGTGGGAACAGCACCTCCCCCGTTTATTGCAACGGCAAGGCGCTGACAAAAGCCATTTTAAATCTGCTTTCAAACGCATATCTTCACGGCACAGGAAAGCTTATTACCATAAAAGCCGTTGAAACCACGAATTATATTAAAATTGAAGTCAAAAATGAAGGTGCATTCAATACAGAAAAATTTGGCAAAGGACTTTCGTTCATCCATAACACCTGCGCCCTCTATGGCGGATTTTTTATTGAAACCGATTTATTTTCAACCGACGCAGTAATTCTCATAAAAAAAGTCCCTGCAAAAAAATGCAAGGACTTTTATGTGCCCGATTTCTGTGAGTATTTAAGTGACCGTCTATCCCCTGTTTATGTGGAGATGTTTGGAATGGAGTATAGAAGTTAAAGCATAGCCTTCCCCCTACGAGGGGAAGGTGCCGAGGAACGAGGCGGAAGGGAGGATTTTTATTTAAAGAATAGAGAATAAAGAAAAAAGAATAATGTAGGGTCTGCGACGCAATTTTATAATTTATAATCAGCAACGCAGTTCCTTTTTTATTCTTTATTCATTATTATTTATTCTTTTATCCACCCTCAAGGGTGGAGCCCATTCTCATTCTTGGTTTATATTTATCTTTACCACCGCCACGGTAATATCATCGTGCCGTGATATATTTCTGCCCTTGGCTATGGCACAAAGCTTTTCGGGCAAATCGTAAGAAAATCCCTTTTGAGCAATATACGCCTTGATTTCTTCAAGACTTGCATCTGCCGCGCCGTCGGACATCATAATAAGCACATCGTCTTCCTTTAATCCACCTCGCACGGTGGCAAATTCCGCTTCCCTTAAAATACCAATGGGCATTGCGGATTTTTTAATTTCGCTCACCTTACCCTTTCGGTATAAAAGCGACACC
The DNA here is from genome assembly GCA_964457415.1 of uncultured Eubacteriales bacterium. Classification (GTDB taxonomy): domain Bacteria; phylum Bacillota; class Clostridia; order Oscillospirales; family Acutalibacteraceae; genus Fimenecus. The sequence continues at coordinate 1,489 of CAYWFB010000084.1, forward strand.
GCCGCGCCCGCCTTGTAGATTACAGATTGTCCGTTATAGAGATTGATTTTGAGAATATCAAGCGTTGCAAGAGACTCATCACGACTTTTCACAAGCATTGCAGAATTCACCAAACGCAAAGCACAGGGGAAAGAAAATCCCGAAACAATCAGACGGGAAATAAGTGACGCTGTCATAGCCCCGTCAATCGCCGCACGGCTACCCGTTCCCATTCCGTCACTGAGCAGTGCTATAAAATTGCCCTTGCCGTCAAAAAACGAGTCAAAGCAATCACCGCAAATCTCATTTTCGGCACTTGAAATCTGGTGATAAATACACTCTGCCGAATAAAGCGGAGTTTCCCAGAACATCAGATTTTTTTCTTTTTCACCCTTGATTATTGCAGGGCTTGAAAATTCACGCTCAGCAACTCTTTCAATACACTCCTTAATTTCGTCGTCGGTGACCTTGCAGTTGGAATTTACGGTAAGATTGACCATCATATTAAGGTCTTCGTCCTCATAGCAGTTGACAAAAGCATCCGCGCCAATATCCTCAAGACTGTTTTTGAGTGCCTCACTCTTGCCCGCAAGAACTCTTGCTCCATTTTGAAAATCGACAAGTAAATCGTCAAGCATTTCGCAGACGGTATCAAATTGGTCAGCAGTAATTTTTCGCATTTCGTTTATTCTCCCCTCCGCACCCAGTCGCGCGGAATATGATGAGTAGTTTTTATTGAAGCTATCGCAAAGGCTCATAATTCTTATGCACCTGCCCTGCAATGACGCGGGCACAAAAGAGGGTGTGACCGCCCCTGTTTTGCGGATTTCTTCAAGCACCGCATCGAATTCGCCGAGTGTTCCCGGCAAGCCCTCTGCCCAGCATTTCTGATAGCTTGCGCAATCGGTACAAACATTGTCACGCACCCTGAGATATACACCCGTGGTATCGGGCACTGCCTTTTCTTTTAAGATTTCAGAAACCTTTGTCACAGTCCCCGACATATTACCAACCGCATCCCGAACAGAACGAAGTCTTAATATCATCATATTTTTAATTGCCGAGCCCTCGCCCGAATAAGCCGACACAGAAAGCCGTGTTTTTGCACGGATAAAGAATTTATGAGGAGTTGCAATGAACGCAACCGATGCAATTGCAGTTTCTATAAGCGGTCCGATTGTGGTTTCATCGCTGAAATAAAGATAAGCCGTGCCGTAGGCGAAAATATAGGCAAAGGCGCATAAGAATCTGCCCGAATAAGAAAAAAGACCCGAAAAAAGACCCGCTGCACCATAGCAGAACACGGGCAAGCCCTCAATACCCGTCAGTGCAAAGCCCAATGCCGCACCCGTGCCGATTGTAGCACCTCCGCTTTCTCTGAAAAGATAGGCCGCACACAAAATTATATAAGAGCATACCGCCCCCGCAGGACTTATACCCAACACCGTTAAATCCGAGGCAGAGAGAATTACGGTGAGCCCCGAAATCATAAGAAAAGTAAGCTCGCGAGCGGTCAAAGAGTGCTCACCTTTCAATTTTTCAATACTTGAAAATCCCACAGAAAATACGAATGCACCACCAAAGGATGCCGCAGTTTCTGCCACAAGCATAAAAATCTGCTTTAAGGTGAATTCAGTGGCAATCATAAATGCAATTCCCGTTGAAACAGTTACAAAAAACGCACACGCCGCCCCTACCCAAGCCTTACCGCGTAGCTTTACAAAGCTATTGGTGTAAATTTTAAGGGTATAAACCAAAATCAAAGCCATTACATAGCGAAACGCCTGATTGAATTCATAAGTGACTATGTAGCCCAGCATTGCACCAAGGCACGAAAAAAATGTATATTTTCTACCCGTACCGCTACAAAAACCCAACCCCAAGGGTGAAAAATATGGTTGTACAGAGGTTGCGGCTAAAATGGCAGCAACGGAAAAATGGACAAACTGCTCAAATGCAGATTTTGCAAGCGCCGACACCGCAATTTTTTCATTACCCTCGCTCACCTGAAATTCATATTCATTCATAAACTCACCAACTTTGCACTTTTACATTCTCTCATAATTATATGCTTGTCCGTGCGTGTTTTTTGGCGTATTAGGTCAGTAAATTTATGTTATTTTGTGTCAATAATGATTGAATAAACTATGAAAAATAGCGGCGGAGCTACTGAGGCTCCGCCGCTGCTTTATTTATTCATTTTCTTCCTTTTCATAGCTTCTGTTGCGCTTTTCAATTCGCTTTTCGCGAAATTTTTCAAAAGCAATTTCCATAGCTATAAAAGCGGGAATTATAAGAATTGCAAAGAAAATTCTTATGGGCGTTACCGTTGGGTCGTTTGAATATTTGGCCTCACCCTCGGCAAAGGCTGAAATGCACAATGAGAGGCTGAAAGCAACCGTCATAACCGCCGTATTCAGTTTTCTCATTATGTTTTTCATAACTTTACCTCAATTATTTTTCTTCGGGTTTAACTGCAATTCCAAGTTCGTCAAGCTGAAGTGTATCAACGGGTGATGGGCACTCTGTCATGGGCTCGCTCGCATTCTGAAGCTTGGGGAATGCGATAACGTCGCGGAGTGACTCTGCACCAATCATCTGCATTACAAGTCTATCAAGACCGATACCCATACCGCCGTGAGGTGGTGGGCCAAAGCGGAATGCATCGGTCAAGAAGCCGAATTTCTCGTAAGCCTCTTCGTCTGAAAGACCAAGAAGTGTGAACATTCTCTTCTGGAGTACGGGGTCAGTGATACGGATTGAACCACTTGAAAGCTCAACGCCGTTAAGAACAAGGTCATAAGCCTTTGCACGAACAGCCGCCTTGTCTGTTTCAAGATATTCAAGGCACTCATCCATAGGAGAAGTGAATGGGTGGTGCATAGCAACAAAGGCCTGTGCGTCTTCGTCCCACTCGAAGAAAGGGAATTCTGTAATCCACAAGAGATTATATTTGTCTGTTGGGATAATATCAAGCTTCTTTGCAACTTCCTGACGGAGTGCGCCAAGAACTGAAAGTACACTGTTTTTCTTTGTATCTGCAACGATAAGCACAACGTCGCCTGTTTCTGCACCTGCTTTATTAAGAAGTGCGGTCATTTCGTCTTCCGTGAGGAACTTTGCAAATGAAGATGCAAGTCCATCAGGCATAAGACGAGCAAATGCAAGTCCTTTAGCACCGATACCGCGAACGAACTCTGTGAGCTTGTCAATTTCTTTTCTTGTAAGAGTTGAAACTGCATTTTTAGCAGTGATACAGTAAACTGCGCCACCTGCTTCAAGAGCAGATGTGAATACGCCAAATCCGCAACCTTTAACTACATCACCAAGGTCGCAAAGCTCCATACCGTAACGAGTATCGGGCTTATCAGAGCCGTAACGCTCCATAGCGTCTTTATATGTTAAGCGAGGAAGTGGTAACTGAATGTCAACACCCATAGCCTCTTTGAATACTCGCTGAATGTAGCCCTCGCCCATACCCATAACGTCATCAACGTCAACGAATGACATTTCAAGGTCAATCTGTGTGAATTCAGGCTGACGGTCAGCACGAAGGTCTTCGTCACGGAAGCAACGAGCAATCTGCATATAACGGTCAAAGCCTGCTACCATTGAAAGCTGTTTGTAAAGCTGGGGTGACTGTGGAAGAGCATAGAAACTTCCGTTGTGAATTCTTGACGGAACAAGGAAGTCACGTGCACCCTCGGGAGTTGAACGGATGAGCATTGGAGTTTCAATCTCAATAAATCCGTTTTCATCAAAATAGTCGCGAGTGATTTTTGTAATCTTATGACGAAGAAGAATATTCTTCTGCAAGTCAGGACGACGAAGGTCAAGATAACGATATTTAAGTCTTGTAACCTCTGATGTCTGACAATTTTCAACGATTTCAAAGGGAGGAGTTTCGCTGACACCGAGAACTCTTAAATCCTTTACCTCGATTTCAATATCACCTGTGGGAATATCCTTGTTTTTTGAAGAACGCTCACGAACAACACCCTTTGCCATAAGTACAAATTCGCTACGGGCAGTAAATGCTTTATTGAAAATCTCGCGGTCTGTATTATCGTCAAAAGCCAACTGCACAACGCCCGTTCTGTCGCGCAAGTCAATGAAAATAAGCGCGCCGAGGTCACGCTGACGCTGTACCCAACCGCTGACTACAACCTCGTTACCGATATTTTCAGCATTGAGAGTACCGCAGTAATGTGTTCTTTTTAAACCGTTCATTGTATCCATTAGTTTGCACCTCCGAGTAATGTGCTCAGGTCGAGCCCCTCAACACCAAGGGAGTCAAAGCCTGACATGGCATCCTTTATGATTAAAGATTGGAAATTGTCGCAGAATTCAGCAAGTGTCATTTCTGTTTCGTTTCCGCTTTCCATATTCTTGATTTTAATATTTCCTGTTTCGATTTCGTTATCACCGAGAACAAGTGTATAAAGTGCGC
>CAYWFB010000085.1:0-5811 GCA_964457415.1 uncultured Eubacteriales bacterium
CTTCTTTTTGAAACAAATTGTATGTCAGACGAAAATTACAAATCTCTTCAAAACGATTGTGGTGCCATTCGTAGAATGTTGATTTCTTCACTTAAAACCATAAAATCCAAATAAGGGTTTGGGCGTTGCCATTGACAGCGTTTGTGCAGACAAGCGCGATGCCGGTTCTAAATCCGTTCGATAAATTCAAGTTTGTCGTTGAGGTGTAACAATGAAAATCGAATTAAAACAAATAAACAATAATATGAAAGAACCCGAATATGAAATGTTACAAGGTATTCTTGGGGTGGAAAATGGATTTACAAATCCTGCATACAATTTATCCTATATAGAATATAAAATTTGGCTTCAAGAAGAAGATAATCATTCTAAAGGTATAGGCTTACCTAACGGATGGAAACCTTATACAACATACATTTTATACATTGATGATATTCCAGTAGGATATGGAAGAGTAAGACACTCGTCGGATGAGTCTTTGGAAACTGTTGTTGGTGCAGGAAATTTAGGATACGGCATTTCAAAAGAGCATCGCGGAAAAGGCTATGGGAATATTTTATTTCAAGAATTGCTGAAGATGTGTAAAAAGCTCGGATATAATGAAATAAAATTATTTCCTTTGAAAACAAATGAAGCAACCATAAATATAATGATGAAAAATGGTGGAAAAATTATTGGCGATTTCAAAAAAGAAAAGCATATAATATCAATCCCAATAAAGTGATACAAATTCATAGTTGTAGAATATTAAACCCGACAGACATAGAAAATCTGTCGGGTTTTAACGTCCTTATGAGAAAAAGCCTTTGAGAGTTCCTTTTTTATTGTGCAAATATACTTGAGAAATGAATCCCTCCGTCTGCTTCGCAGACACCTCCCTTTGACAAGGGAGGCAATAAAAGATTAAAATGTTAACTGTTCACCTTGGTCTTCTGCGCTGAGGATTGCTCCGTTTGCGGGAAGGTTCTTTGTTCTGTATCGGCCGGGCTTTGCGAACATACCGTCGGTGAAATCGGTAACCGTATCAACGCGGTGACCTTTTTTAAGGCTCATCACTGAAACGCCCTGACTATCCTTTGTCGTCTTTGCGGAGATAGCTCCCGAATTGAAGAGCAAATATCTGCCTGCTGTGGATTTCATAACGAGTTCTTTATCCTGTGGCACATAAACTGCGGCAACCAATGGGCTCTTATCAGAATATGCTTTAATAAGCTTTTTGCGGTTTGTCTTGGTTTCATAAGCTGAAATATCAACCTTTGCAACCTTGCCGTTTTCAAAGAAGAAGAGCATATATCCCTTGTATTCTTTAAGAACTACCATTGAAATCGCAGTTTCGCCCTCTTCCATTGAAAGCTTTGAAGCCACGAAATCGCCCAATACGCTTGCTTTTGTATCGTCAAATTCGTTTGCGCGGGATTTATAAACCTGACACTTATTTGTGAAGAACAAAAGCTCTGTGCTGTTGGTCGTTTCAACGCTCATTATGATTTCGTCATTCTCTTTGAGCTTATGCTCACCGCTCATACGAAGTGACAATGGGGTAATTTTCTTGAAATAACCCTCTTTTGTGAAGAAGAGTGTTACGGGGTAGTCAGGAATTTCTTCGATTTCTACCTTTTCTTCTTCAACCTCTTGGGCATAGATAATCTCAGAGCGACGGTCCTTACCGTATTTATCGGCAACACCTTTGAGCTCGTTTACGATAATTTTCTTAACGCGTGATTTATTGGCAAGAATATCTTCCATATCCTCAATCTGCTTTTTAAGGTCTTCAACATCCTTTAAGCGTTTAAGGATATATTCACGGTTCAAGTGACGAAGCTTGATTTCTGCCACATATTCAGCCTGAATTTTATCAATGCCAAAGCCAATCATCAAGTTTGGAACAACCTCTGCCTCTTCTTCGGTTTCGCGGACAATCTTGATTGCCTTGTCAATATCGAGAAGAATTTTCTGAAGTCCCAATAGAAGATGCAATTTATCCTTCGCCTTTGTCAAATCGAAATAAACACGACGGTTTACACATTCGGTACGGAATGCAATCCATTCAAGAAGCAAATCAGCAACGCCCAACACCTGAGGAACCCCTGCAATAAGCACATTGAAGTTGCAAGAGAATGTATCCTCAAGAGGAGTCATTTTATAAAGCTTCTGCATTAATTTTTCGGCATCTGTACCGCGTTTTAAGTCAATTGTAATTTTAAGACCCTTTTTATCGGTTTCGTCACGAATATCACTGATTTCGCGGATTGCATTTGCCTTTACTCTTTCAATAATCTTGTCGATTATTGCCTCCGCTGTTGTTGTGGGAGGAATTTCTGTAATATCAATGCAGTTATTTGCCTTGTCGTATTCATATTTTGCTCTTACCTTAAAGCCACCTCGACCTGTACGGTAAATCTCACTCATCTGACGCTCGTCATAGATAATCTTACCGCCACCGATGAAATCGGGAGCTTTAAGAGTTTCAGTAATATCAAAATCGGGGTTTTTAATAAGTCCGATTGTGGTTTCGCAGATTTCACGAAGATTGAACGAGCAGATTGAAGATGCCATACCAACCGCGATACCCGTATTTGCATTAACGAGAACCGATGGGAATGAAACGGGCAACAAAGTCGGCTCCTGCATTGTGGCGTCATAGTTATCCACAAAATCTACGGTATCCTTATCAATATCACGGAAAAGCTCGGCAGAAATTGTCTCAAGCTTTGCCTCAGTATAACGGGAAGCGGCGAAAACCATATTCTTTGAATAAGCCTTACCGAAGTTACCCTTTGAATCAACATAAGGGTGCAACAAGCTCTCGTTACCGCGGGAAAGACGCACCATTGTTTCGTAAATTGCCGCATCACCGTGGGGGTTCAACTGCATTGTACGACCAACGATATTGGCTGATTTAACTCTGCCACCGTTTAAAAGTCCCATTTTATACATTGTATAAAGCAATTTTCTGTGAGAGGGCTTAAAGCCGTCAATCTCGGGAATTGCACGGGATACAATTACGCTCATAGCGTATGGCATAAAGTTTGTTTCAAGAGTATGGGTAATATTCTGAGTTACAACCTCGCCTGCACCGATAATATGGGCATTTAATTGCTCTTCGGTGATTTCTGTTTCAACAGGTTTCTTTTTTCTTGCCATTTATATCCCCCTCCCTTATGAAATATCTGCAAGGTCAATATACATATGACCGTTTTCTGCAATGAAATCTTTTCTGCCCTGCAAATCGTCGCCCATAAAGAGCTCGAATTTTTCGTCCATAAGTGCTTCGATATTATCAGGCTCGACCTTGATAAGACGGCGGGTTTTGGGGTTCATTGTGGTGAGCCACATCATATCCGCATCGTTTTCACCAAGTCCCTTTGAACGCTGAATTGTATATTTTGCATCGCCGATTTCTGCGAGCACATCTGCTTTTTCTTTTTCTGTATAGCAGAAATAAGTCTGGTCTTTACAACGGATTTCGTAAAGCGGTGACTCTGCAATAAACACCTTACCCTCTTTAATAATTGTGGGCATAAGACGTCTAATCATTGTAAGAATGAGTGTTCTGATATGGAATCCGTCGACGTCAGCGTCGGTACAGATAATAACCTTGCTCCAACGAAGATTTTCAAGACTGAAAAGTGACAATTCTTTATTTGATTTTGAGTTAACCTCAACACCGCATCCGATAACCTTAATCAAGTCAACAATAATATCGCTTTTGAAGATTTTATCGTATTCACTCTTTAAGCAGTTGAGAATTTTACCGCGGACGGGAATAATCGCCTGAAATGCTGAGTCGCGAGCCTGCTTACAAGCACCGAGAGCCGAATCACCTTCAACTATGAAGATTTCGCGTTCGTTTACGTCTTTGCTACGGCAGTCAACAAATTTTTCAACTCTGCTTGTCATATCGTTGCTTGACTGCAAAGTCTTTTTAATATTAATTCTTGTGCTTTCTGCCTTAATACGCGAGCGCATATTAATTAAAATCTGGTTTGCAATCTTATCGGCATCAAGCTTATTCTCAATAAAGTAAATTTCAAGCTGATGACGGAAAAATTCTGTCATAGCCTCTTGAATGAACTTGTTTGTGATTGCCTTTTTAGTCTGATTTTCGTATGAGGTCTGTGTTGAGAACGAAGAAACAACAAGAATTAAGCAATCCTCAATATCCTGATAACTGATTTTAGCGTCGCTTTTAAGGTATTTTCCGCTCTGCTTGAGATAGTTGTCGATTTGAGCCACAAAAGCGCTTCTGAAGGCTTTTTCGGGGGCTCCTCCGTGCTCCAGAAAGCTTGAGTTATGATAATACTCTTTCATCTGCACCTTATTTGAGAAACAGAGTGAAGCAGTAATCTTAACACGATAGTCTTTCATATCGGCACGGTCGCGACCAACCTTTTCGGTTGACCAGAACTGAACCGTTGACATTTCTGTGCCTGTGGCGATTTCCTTTACATAGTCGGTAATTCCGTTATCGTATACATATTCAAAGGTTTCAAAGGAATTACCCGAAATCTGATTTTTAAGTATGAATTTAATGCCCGCGTTTACAACGGACTGACGTTTGATGGTCTCCTGATAATATTCAAGAGGAATATTAATATCGGTGAAAACCTTTAAATCGGGCTTCCAACGGATACGAGAACCTGTATCACGCTTATTATATGGCTCTTTAATCATATTCCCTGCGATTTCACCATGTTCAAAGTGAAGAAGATATTTAAATCCGCCGGTGTGGATTTCAGCGTCCATATATTCTGATGCATACTGTGTGGCGCAAAGACCCAAGCCGTTAAGACCGAGAGAATATTCGTAGTTGCCGCCGTCGTTTGTATCGTACTTACCGCCTGCATACAACTCGCAGAAAACGAGCTCCCAGTTATAACAGTTTTCTTTTTTATTGAAGTCAACGGGGATACCACGACCGAAGTCCTGAATTTCAACTGAGCCGTCGAGAAAACGGGTTACGACAATCTTATCGCCGTAGCCCTCGCGAGCTTCGTCGATTGAGTTTGAAAGAATTTCAAACACAGAATGTTGACAGCCCTCGATACCATCCGAGCCGAAAATAACGGCAGGACGTTTACGAACTCGGTCAGCGCCTTTAAGTTGTGAGATGCTTTCATTACCGTATGATGCTTTCTTTGCCATACTTTACATCCTTTTCAAAAATAAAATTCCAAATAAGATAAAAATTACCGCTAAATATTATACACTATATTTAGCGGTTTAGTCAAGTTTTATGCTGTTTTAAAGCCCAAGATATTCGGTTTTCACTTATTCTCCTATATACTCAAAGCGTTTGAAGGTTTTGCCATCGCGGGTGATTTCTTCGTCCCACATACTCACAGGACGTACCCAGATTTCTTTTTCGCCGTAAAGTGCACGGTAAACTACCATTTTTTCAAGTGTTTCGCTGTGATTAGCAATACCAATTACCTCATATTCATTACCTTTGAAGTGACGATATTTACCAAGTTTGATTTCGCTCATTTATTCTTACGCTCAACTTTCGTTTTATTTCCCTTTTCGTCAACGATATACATATTATCAAGCTGACCTGTAAGACTACGCTTAAAGCCGTCAATATACTCACGGCGAAGAACTGTCTGCTCTGCTTTTTCTTCTTCAGTGAGACCTACGGTCTTCATTTTCTTTGCAAGTTCATTTATTCTGTCGATTTTTTTCTGTTCCATATTGATTTTCCTTTATCGTTTATTGCTAATATAGTATAAACGATTTTTCCTTTTTCGTCAACAAGTCACGCAGTATTGCGGAAAACTACGTGTTTTCGAGCAGATTTTTCGCAAGACAATG
>CAYWFB010000086.1:0-5744 GCA_964457415.1 uncultured Eubacteriales bacterium
GTAGCATTGCCTTTAATATTTTCTGCCAATTCAATAAAACTTGTAACATTTTCAGCATTGGCTGCATCAATCGTTTTAAATAGCGCTTCAACGAACTTTTCTCTCTCTTCGGGTGCTGAGTCGTAAACCCAATTATTAAAGGTATCGTCAAAGAATTTAGAGCGTAAATAAAGCTTTTCGCCATTTACAAAATCATCATTCTCAACTTGCCACATAAATGGGTCGTGTTGCAAAATTCCCGTGCCCTCGCTCTTGATAATTCTGTAATTATCTCGGTTATTAAGAAGCAAACCAATCATTGATTCTTCGGGAATAAATTTTGCAATTTTTTCTTCTGTTTTAAGATGTTTTTCGGATTCTATGAATTCTTTAGTAAAGCCTGGGCTGTCAAAGCTTTGAATTTCAATAATTTTATTCTTTGTTTCATCATTGCACATTGTTCCGGCATAAATTGCAAGATTTCCGCCCTTTGAGTGACCGACAAGGGTTATGCTACCCTTAACTTTTTTTGCCACATGTTCAACATATTGCACAGAATGACTTTGAGCAGGAACGGGAGAGGTGAAAAGCATATTAAAATTCTCTTTCCAACCCGTAATTGTTGAGTCAGTACCTCTGAAAGCAATACAGGCGTCACCATTGGGAAAAATAAAGGTAATTGCACAAAATTGAGTATCTTTTTCAATATCGAAAATATCCTCATAGTAATTCACACGGATTTTACCGTAACGGTTACTGTAAGCCACCGCGTTCAAAAGCTTTTTATTTCTTTCAGCGGTGCGTTCAAGAGGGAAAATGCCCTCATAATTTTCATTTTCAGCTATTTCTGAAAGAAACAGTCCCTTACCTCTGTTTTTCAAATCGGGAACTAAATTATCAAAGTTTAAATATGAAAGCTGTGAAAAAACAAGCCCGTCAATTTTTGAAAAGGGGAGTTTTGTGAAATCTTTATGAGCATTTAATAATGCATAGTCAATAATATCGTATGCCATAATAAAAATATCTCCTATCCATAATGCAGAAAGTCGAAACGGGTTTAACCGTTTCAACTTTTCTGTTTATTTATAGTATGATTTATAATACTTAATTATTAACTTTAAGTGTAGCAATGTCCGTAAGGCTCATCTTTCCGTCGGGCACAATGAATGTACTTCTCATAACAGAAAGTGCCGCATCAAGAGAGGTAAGGCATGAGTTACCTGATTCAACTGCAAGTCTGCGAAGCTTAAAGCCCTCGCGGTCACTAAGTCTGCCGTGTGTGGGTGTATTGATGATGAGTGAAACCTCACCGTTCTGCAACATTTCCATAATGCTTGGTGATTTGCCTTCAAGCGAGTTTACTTCGTTACATTTGATACCTGCATTTCGGATAGTCTCACAAGTGCCTGGTGTTGCATAGAATTCAAAGTCAGAATCCTTGAATTCCTGAAGCATCTGTGCAACCTCTTCCTTATCCTTGTCACGAACTGTAATCACAATCTTTGCATTCTTGGGCATCGAAATTCCGCCACCCTCAAATGCCTTGAGAAGTGCTTCGTTGTAGTCTGTTGAAATACCGAGAACTTCACCTGTTGATTTCATTTCCGGACCGAGTGATGTGTCAGCACCTGTAATCTTTTCAAATGAGAATACGGGAAGCTTGATTGCGTAGTAACCGCTGTTTCTGAAAAGTCCTGTGCCATAGCCCATATCGCAGAGTCTCTCGCCGAGCATAGCGCGTGTAGCAAGACCGATTGCAGGAATACCTGTTACCTTACTGATATAAGGAACTGTTCTTGAAGAACGTGGGTTAACCTCGATAATATATACCTTTTCATCTAAAACGATGAACTGAATATTCATCATACCAACAACACGAAGTGCCTTTGCAAGACGCTCTGAGTAATCAACAATTGTGTCCTGAACCTGCTTTGAAAGTGAAACTGCAGGGTAGACTGAAATTGAGTCACCTGAGTGAATACCTGCACGGTCAACGTGTTCCATAATACCGGGGATAAGAATGTCTGTGCCGTCGCAGATTGCGTCAACCTCAACCTCTTTACCCATAAGGTATTTGTCAACAAGAACGGGGTGTTCAGAGATGTCAATAGTCTCTGTAATACGACCCATAAATTCTTTAATATCCTCGTCGTTTGCAGCAATCTGCATACCCTGACCGCCAAGAACATAGCTTGGACGAACAAGAACGGGATAGCCAAGGTCATTTGCAACCTTAAGAGCTTCTTCTATTGTAAATACTGTTTCACCCTTAGGACGAGCAATTCCGCACTGCTCAAGGATTTCGTCAAAACGCTCTCTGTCTTCTGCGGCGTCAACGCTGTCAGCGTCTGTACCCAAAATCGGCACGCCCAAATCATTGAGTGTCTTTGTAAGCTTGATAGCAGTCTGACCACCGAACTGAACAATTGCACCGTCGGGCTTTTCAAGCTCAACAATGCTTGTAACATATTCGGGAGTAAGTGGCTCAAAATAAAGCTTGTCCGAAACGTCAAAGTCAGTTGAAACTGTTTCAGGGTTGTTGTTTACGATAATCGCCTCACAGCCCTGACGCTTTAATTCCCAAACAGAGTGAACTGAACAGTAGTCGAATTCAACACCCTGACCGATTCTGATAGGACCTGAACCCATAACCATAATCTTTTTCTTGTCTGTCTTAGGGTTAACTTCATTTGCTATGCCGTAGTCTGAATAGTAATAAGGTGTCTGTGCAGCAAATTCAGCGGCACAAGTGTCAACAAGTGAGAATGAGGGCTGAATTTTATAAAGCTCTCTCATCTTCTTGATTGCGGCACCTGTTGTACCGATATTCTTTGCAATTACATTGTCGGTGAAGCCCATCTTCTTTGCGGTGAAAAGAGTTTCTCTGTCGCAAACACCGGTCTTGAGCTTCTTTTCCATCTCAACAATCTTTTTGATTTTGTGTAAGAACCACATATCAATCTTAGTGATGTCGTGAATGTCTTCAGTAGTAAGGCCCTTATACATTGCAACTGCAATTGCATAAACTCGCATATTGTCAACATTGTAAAGCTGCTTGCGAATTTCTTCTGTTTCCATTTCCATAAATGAATTGAGAAGAAGTGACTCTTTGCCCTCTTCAAGTGAGTGAAGTGACTTGTGAAGTGCCGCCTCAAAGGTGCGGGCAATTGACATAACTTCACCTGTAGCCTTCATCTGTGTGCCGAGAGTTCTCTTAGCAGTAACAAATTTGTCGAAAGGCCATTTGGGAAACTTACATACAATATAGTCGATTGTGGGCTCGAATGAAGCGTAAGTCTTGCCTGTAACTGCATTGGGGATTTCGTCAAGACCTAAGCCGAGAGCGATTTTTGATGCAACTCGTGCAATGGGGAAGCCTGTAGCCTTTGATGCAAGTGCTGATGAACGTGAAACTCTGGGATTAACCTCAATAACCGCATACTTGAATGATGATGGGTGAAGAGCAAACTGAACGTTACAACCACCCTGAATGTCAAGCGCGTCAATAATATTGAGTGCCGCATTGCGAAGCATTGAGTATTCCTTGTCCATAAGTGTCTGTGCAGGAGCAACAACTATTGAGTCACCTGTGTGAATACCAACGGGGTCCATGTTCTCCATACTGCAGATTGTAATACAGTTGCCCTTTGAGTCGCGCATTGTCTCAAACTCAATTTCTTTCCAGCCTGAAATACATTTCTCAATAAGAACCTGATTAACACGTGAAAGACGAATACCGTTTGATGCGATTTCGCGAAGCTGTTCTTCGTCCTCTGCAATACCGCCACCTGTACCGCCAAGTGTGTAAGCAGGACGAACAATTACGGGGTAGCCTATTTTATCAGAGAATTCAACTGCATCCTCAACTGTTTCAACAACCAAAGATTCAATGCAGGGCTCACCGATAGCTTCCATTGTATCCTTGAAAGCCTGTCTGTCCTCTGCCTTTTTGATTGACTCAGCGTTGATACCGATAAGACGAACATTATTCTTTTCAAGAATTCCCAATTCGTTAAGCTCCATAGCAAGGTTAAGACCTGTCTGTCCGCCAAGAGAGGGGAGAAGTGAATCGGGCTTTTCTTTTTCAATAATCTTTGTGATTGTGGGAATTGTAAGAGGCTCAATGTAAACCTTGTCAGCAATGTCGCCGTCAGTCATAATTGTAGCGGGGTTTGAGTTAACAAGAACAACCTCACAGCCCTCTTCTTTAAGTGAACGGCAAGCCTGTGTGCCTGCGTAGTCAAATTCAGCGGCCTGACCGATGATGATGGGGCCTGAGCCGATAACCATTACTTTTTTAATGCTTTTATCCAACATCTTATTTGCCCTCCTTTACCATCTTCATAAAATCACCGAACATAAATGATGTGTTTGGTCCCTTGCAGGTGTCGGGTGAGAATTGAATCGATACAATGGGCTTGTCCGTATATTTAAGACCCTCGATAGTCTTGTCGTTAACGTTAATGCACATAACCTCTGCATTTGCGGGAGCCTCACTTACTGTATAGCCGTGGTTGTGTGATGTGATGAATGTCTTGTCGAATTCAACGAATTTTACGGGGTAGTTTGCACCGCGGTGACCGTAAGCCATCTTTTCAAGCTTACCGCCGTTGGCAAGGGCTACAAGCTGATGGCCGAGTCCGATTGCGAATACGGGAAGTCCACTGTCGCAAAGCTTTTTAATCTCATCAAGATTTGAGTAAATCTCTTCACGCTCTGCACCGTTTGAAATTACGATTGCCTCAAATCCGCCTGCAAGAATTTCATCTGCAGTTGTTGTAGCGGGGAATCTGGTTACTGCAAAGCCTCTGCTTGCAAAAGCATTTACCATACTGTTTCTTGAACCAAGGTCAAGATATGCAAGCTTTACGCCTTCGTTGCTTACTGCTTTTGCCTCGTCCTGCTGGAATGCATAATTGCATTTGTAAGCCTTGATTTTCTGGAGAAGAGCTTCCTTGTCAGAAATATCCTCTGTAACAATACCCTTCATTACGCCGTTTTCGCGGATATGCATAACGATTTCGCGTGTGTCAAGACCCTTGATGCAAGGAATATTGTGTTTTACAAGAAATCCGTTGATTGTCATTTCACTTCTGAAGTTTGAGGGCTTTCCGCAAAGCTCGTGAACCAAAAGAGCAGCGGGGAAAAGCTTTTCGTTTTCCATGTCCTCCTGACATACACCGTAGTTACCGATAAGTGGATAAGTCATTACAACACCCAAGCCCTTGTTAGAGGGGTCAGAGAGCATTTCAACATATCCGGTCATAGATGTGTTGAAAACAACTTCACATACAGTTTCTTTGAATTTTCCGGCGGCAACACCTGTAAAAACAGTGCCGTCTTCAAGCATTAAATAAGCTTTCAAAATTCACACCAGCCTTTCATTTATTTCAACTATTTATTATACTATATTATTTTATACAGTTCAATAAAAACAATGTAAAAATTTGCAAAAAAATAACGACGGAAATTCCGTCGCTTAAAAAACAAAATAGAAATGAGAAGAAAAAACAGTAATACCAACAGAACCCGAATGCATATTCGCTTTTGTCTGCTGAATTTTAAACATTACTGCCACTCCTTAAATTTACTTTCAAAATTTTATCATAAAAGATATTTCTCGTCAATAAAAAAATCACAAAAAAATTACTTTTGTTAAAATCAATAAAAAGATATTTTTATTATACTATAATATTTAGGCAATATTAGTGTAGGGCGGGGGCTTGTGTCAAGAGTATGATTGTATACAGGAGTGTAAGATGATT
>CAYWFB010000087.1:0-5390 GCA_964457415.1 uncultured Eubacteriales bacterium
ATAGGGCGGCAAGAAAATTTGATTGTCCGGAATACGAAATATTGGATAACTATCCAAAATCCTTCTTGCCTTTACACATTCAACACGAATTAGAAAATAAGTAACTTGACTTGTTTGGTATTGTGAGTTAATATGTGGACGGATATGTACTAAAGTAATGAAAAAAGGTGATATTTAAAATGATTGATAGAGAAGCTTTTTATGCTGAAATGTGCGATGATTTGAAAAGAGCAACTACTTTTTTTAGAAAAGAAGATTTGCTTACCACAACAGTTTTAGAAGATTATTGGTTAGATGATTGTTGTGACATGCAATATGATGAAGGAGATAGAATAATTGCTTTGATGCCTCTTATAAAATGGCAGATTGAAAATAACAATTTATCCGAAAGTTGTGAAAATGAACTTGCTATTTATTACGAAGATTTTAAAAAGGGCATTTTTGAGAATTATCTACCTGAAGAAGATTATCGGCTCATTGAAATTGACCTTGGTTGGTGTTGGGAACATTATAATGGTAAATTCAAAAATGAATAAATACATACGCTCATGAGACCATTGAGCTGTCGCCACTATGCACCTACTAAAAGAACACATATAACACTTTCCGCGACTACCGCTTTATAATTGTGGAAACGATTATAGCGAGCAAATTTTGCCATAAGATTGATTGTTGCGGTTTGGTATGGTAGAATGGTGGGGATTGAGAGGTGTTGGAATTGAAACACAATTCAGACGAGATATTTATGAGCAGAGCCATTGAGTTGGCGAAATCTGCGGTTGAACACGGCAACGAGCCATTTGGGGCGGTGCTTGTGAAAGACGGCGAAATCGTCTTTGAAAATGAAAATCAGATATACACAAGACACGACCCTACATTTCACGCTGAGGCAGGGCTTATCCGCCGATTTTGCGAAGAAAAGAGCATAACTGATTTATCGGAATACACCCTTTATTCAAACTGTGAGCCCTGTTTTATGTGTTGCGGTGCGATGGTATGGACAAAGCTCGGCAGACTTGTTTACAGCGCGAGTGATATTGATTTGTGCGATATCCTCGGTGTTCAGGGCTCTGAATGCTGCAAGCTTGTATTTGAAAATTCAGGTAACGATATTGAGGTTAAGTCGGGCGTTATGCGTGACGAGTCAATCAAGCTTTTGAAGGAGTATTTTGATAAGCATTCTAAAGGGTAAACCTTTATTGAATTTTAATAGACCGAAAATATGGGAGTGGGTTTATGAATCACAAATTGCACGAATATCATGGCAAACATATTATAATTACAACTGTCGATGGTAAGGTTTTCCAAGGGCAAGCCTATGACTATATTTCACCACAAGATAATATGCCTGCAATAGCAAGTATCACAATAGGTGATGTTGAACTTTATGAAAATGAAATAATAAATATTGAAATTTTAGAATAAAATACCATTCTCTCCTCCACAACGATATTGGTGCCACTTCATTTAACAGGAAACAACGAAATCCGCGAATTCGTGTAACGACTTCTTTTAAATCATGTAAACGAAAACCAACGCTCGCCATTGTATTTATGTTCGGTGAATTCACTTCACATAGAAGAACGATACAATGGCGAGCTTTATTTTTCGTTATAATGTTCCCCAAATTGAAAATTAGGAACATTAAAACTATGATGCATTTTCAATCTTATCAGAGGTGACTTTTGCTATATTGTCTTTATCCCCAATAGGCTCCATGGATAATTCACGGGGTATGTAGAAGCGGTTTTGATGCTTGGCTTCAACCTTACGAACCTGACCGAGCAACTGTGTCAGACGCTTAATAACATTGCTGTTCTGCGGGTCTTCAAAGAACTTAATAATCGGCTCAAGCTCTTCAACTGCATCCTTGTAATTGCGTCGCGCTTTACGGTTTTCAATCAATTCTGCCGCTACCCTGCTACGCTCGTGGTAAGTCAAATCTTCAAGCTCAAGCTTGTGAAGATAATCCTGCGTCTTGTTTTCTTCTTTTTTCATGGCTTCTACGCAATACCAATAGTCTATTCGGGCAGCTTCCACAAAAGCCAGATAATCGCTGATATATTCTGATGGTGCTTTCTCTGTCCAGTTCATAACCACATCTCCTAGTCAAATTATTTTATGAGTACATTGTAACACGAAACGGCAAATCGGGAAGAAACTAAAAAGTATTTCAGTCCATTTTTGTGGACTGAATGCAAACAAAAATTATTGTTTTATGGTATTATGCATTGTAAAATTATAAGCGAGGTGATACTAATGATGTCGAGTCCTGAAGAATATTATGAATTTTTTTGAAAGGCAAAACTGAAGCTGAAATCCGTTCTGCAATCCGCAGGTTAAAGAATGAATTTGGACGCTTGAAAAATATAATGGAGCATCCTGAATATGGTAGTAGATTTATAGTTAAAAGCGTAAATTATAGTGGGATGAACCAAAATAATCCCATCCTCTCACCTCACCCAAAAAGTGATGCCGGTATAAGAGAAGTAATGATGCTTGATTGCCTCGCGAACAGACTAAAAGATATGGCAGAGGGACAACCCACCGAGTATTTCATATTTGGCGGTGCCGAGCCGCTGACTAAATCAGCCTTGAGAAAAAGGTGGCAGAAATATCAAAAAGAAACAGACACGACTTTCACCCCGCACCAACTCCGTCACGCCTACGCAACTATTCTTTATGATGCAGGTATTGACGAGAAAGTAGCACAGGGTTTGATGGGACATTCAACTATTCAGCTAACAAGAGATATTTATACTCACGTTCGTATGAACCGCAAAGAAATGGCGGCAAAAACCTTGAACAAATACATAAACGAAAAATTTACGAACTTTTTATGCAATTTTATGCAATATTTTGCAATTTTTTGTCACTTATAATTTGCAAAATCGCAAAAAGAAAAACCTCGTAAACCCTTACACATCAAGGAATTACGAGGTTTTTAAAATGGTGATCCACCGGAGATTCGAACTCCGGACACCTTGATTAAAAGTCAAGTGCTCTGCCAACTGAGCTAGTGGATCATATATTCCCGATTTAAAAATCGGGGATTTTTTATTTTACAAAAAGCATTACAAGTGCTGATGCAACAACAAGAACACAGAAAACTGCTGTACAAACTTTTGTCAAGAAAGCTTTTTTAGCCTCATCAGTTCTGCCCTTGTTTTTGCCGAAGAAAGATTCGGAAGAACCGCCGGAAATGGCACCAGAGAGTCCCTGCTGATTGCTTTCTTGCAAGAGAACAAGTACAACAATAAGTATTGCCAAAATTATAAGTAAGATACCGAAAACAACCTGAAGTGCTGACATTTCTCGTAACCTCCAAACTCTGTAGATTTCATAGCCTTGATATTTTAACACACCGTTTTAAAAAAAGCAAGTCTTTTTTTATAAAAAGTGGAATTTTTTTCAATGAATTTAAAAAACATCATTTCACATAATACTATTGCAGACGGTAAGTATTTGATTTGCGTTTGTGTTTACTGTCTGCGCCGACCGCTTTATTGCGGTCGGTTTTGTTTTATACACTGATACTCTTCATATTTTCATCATAATATTTGATTTATTTGTCGAAATAAGTTATAATTTTGGGGTGAGGAGTGAACGCAGTGTTATTTTTATATTTAGCATTACTTGAAAATCCCGAGGACGCGGCGAGTTTTAATGAGTTCTATGAGAAATTCCGCAAAACAGTTTATTATATCGCCTATGACCATTTAAAGAATAATGAAGAGGCGGAAGACTGTGAGCAGGAAGCTTTTTTGATTTTTGCGAAACATTTTCATAACATAGACCGTAACTTTGACGATAAAAGTGTATGGAACTTCGTAAGAATAGTTACCAAAAATCTGGCGATTGATATGTACAGAAAAAACAAAAGATTAGACAATTATGTTGTTGACGCTGACATCAAAGAATTTTACAGTCTTTCTACAGATGATTTTGATATTTTCGATGAAATTCAGTTAAAGGACGCTATCGACAACTTGCCCGATGAATACCGCACTGTTTTTTATATGAAATATGTATGTAATTACAGTGGTGAAGAAATCGGCAAGGCTTTGAACATGTCACAACCGCTTGTAAGAAAAAGATGTATGAAAGGAATGCAGCTTGTAAGAGCATATCTTAAAGGTGATGAAGATGAGTAAATTTGCAAATGCTTGTATAATGTCTTATAACGATTGGGTGGCAACTATTCCTGCGCCCGAGGACTTGCCCGAGCCCAATTACAGTAAAAGACATATCAGACGAATGAACGCGCTTATGGACAAAATGCGCGGTAATGTTTATCATCACTTCACAACAAGAGCAATTAAGGTTATGCTTGTTGCAGCGGTGTTGTTTGCGCTACTTCTGACTGCATTTGTTGTCCCCTCGTCGAGAGAGTTTATTATTGATAAATTTGATATTGCCAGCAGATATCAAATGACAACTCAGAGTATTAATTCCGTAAGCGGTGAAATTAAAGTTGGATACATACCAGAGGGGTATGAGTTGGAAAATAAGGAAGAATACGACAAATGTTTATTCTACAATTATATTTCAACAACCAGTTTATCTTTTACAATTTCCAAGTATCCTTCTTCAATGGAAATCGATTTTGATACTGAAAATTCAAATGCGATTAATATTATGATAAACAATATTACATACACATATTATGAAAGTTTATCTGGTAACCGCAGTATAATGTGGCAGAAAAATGACTATATCTATCAGATTGACGGGCAAATTTCTAAAGATGAAATGCTGAAAATTGCTGAAACGGTAAAATAATATGTAACAAAATGCTCCCTTAAAACGATTTTAGTATTTTTAAGGGAGGTGTAAAAATGTCAAGTATTGTCAAAAAAAGTGTCAGCATTCTTTTGATTCTTACAATAATGTTTTCAGTTTTTGCAATCAATTCCTCTGCTGAAACAACCAACGAAGATTATGGTGTTATGCCCTGTTTCACAACAATCAGTAGTGTCGCAACATCATTTACAATAAGCGGATTGAACTCAACTTCTACAGTAGTACTTAAAGCCCAGTGTTCAACATCATTGTATATAAAAATCGAGCTTCAGAAAGAAAAATCAACAGGATATGAAACAATTGAAACCTGGACAAAGTCAGGCACAGGTACATATCTAATTCTTGAAGAAACAAGACTTATCAATGTATTCAGTGATTACAGAATTAAAGTAACCTGTACTGCAGGAAGCGAAACTTACACAAAATACGATTATCCAGACTAATTAAACATCACAAAAAGCACCTTGCACCGTAAAAAGTGTTGTTCTTAACGGAGAATTTGAAAATCCTTCAACTTCCGTCGAGAACCAGCATCGCGTTTGTATGTACAAACGCACTTGGGCGGTAGCCCAAACCCACTAACAACA
>CAYWFB010000088.1:0-5335 GCA_964457415.1 uncultured Eubacteriales bacterium
GGACAGGTCGTAAAAGATTTGATTCGGAAACCTTGCTGAAAGTAATACTGTTTGCTTTTATGGAGCATCGACTAAAAATGGTACTCGTTAGGGAAATTCCCTAAAACCCTTTGCCGCCACAGAGCTTCGGCGGCAATGTCGCTTTATTCAGGTTTGGTTTTGAGCCGACACGCCCCGTCAGCTTCATCCCGCCGTTTCAGTTCGGCGGCAAGGGTGTCTATCATCTTATGCTCAATGTGTTCCACGCTACCACGATTGAGTCCGTGAAGCTCGGCGTACTTTCGTACCGATACCCCGTTTATGTAACGCTCGGAAAAATAGTCGGCAAATTCTTTCAGCACCGATTTTAAACAGCCATTTATAAAACGGTAGTCCTCCATCATAACGGCATAATCATCTTTTCCTATGCCAATGTAACGGTTGTGTGATTTGCAGAGTTGGTGTCTGTCCCGATCTTCCGTATAGTGTTTGCAAATATCCTTTGCATAATCATAATAGGTGGTGCTTGTACGGAAACGGCGGCTATAATAATCCGCAAAGCGTTCCTTCGGTTTATTTGTGCGGCGAACACCCTCAAAGCCGTCGGCTTCTATATCGAGCCACACCCAATTCGGTGCGGACATTTGCGTTTGACGGGTAAAGAGCCGCACCGTCTTTCCGTTGTGCTTGACCTTTGCATTAAAATCTTTCAAGGGCATTGTAACATACTGATTCTTGTCCTTGTAGGTAACGTAATAAAAAATGACGGTATCCTCTTGGCTCTCATAATCCTTTGCCGTTGTTACAACAAAGATGTGTTTTCCGTCATAGCGTTTATAATAACCGGCAAAGACACGCCTTTCTTTTTCAGCCATAGGCAACCGTCCTTTCCGTAGAATAAATTTATTATACATCATCGAAAACAAAATTAAAGACATAAATGATGAATTTTAGTTGTTGGTGCAAATAACTTCGTTAATTGAACATAAAATGGTGCAACAAACTTTTGAAATTGCTTGAAAATTGGTGCAAGTTATGCTATAATACACATATCATATCCTTGGAGGTTTATCTATGGAACGAATTGCTCTGCAAAAACTGATAGATTGGAATAACAACAAACGTAAGAAACCGTTGATTGTTTGGGGTGCAAGACAGGTTGGCAAAACCTATCTTGTAGAAGAACTTTTCGCTAAAAAGTATTATAAAAACAACTACATCTATATTGATTGCAAAAAAGAAGACGAGATCCGTGAGTTCTGTTCCAAAACCGCCAATGCAGAAAAAATTATCGAATATATTTCCTTGCGCAAAGGAAAACAAATTAACGAAAAGACTTTGTTGATCTTTGACGAAGTGCAGGAATGCCCTAATATTATTTCTTCTCTCAAGTATTTTTGTCAGGACTACAGAGAAATTCCCGTCATTGCAACGGGATCGATGGTTCGCATAAAGCTTCAAAGGGAAACGCATAAAAGAGGTTCAAAGGAAAACGATAAATTCCTTTTCCCCGTAGGAAAAATTAATCAGATAACGATTTATCCTATGACCTTTGATGAGTTCTTAATGAATAGCAATAAAATGCTTTATGATGCTATTAAAAAGGCTTACGAAAACAAGCAACCGCTTGATAATCAAATTCACGAATTGGCAATGGAGCAGATATATAAGTATCTGCTTGTAGGTGGTATGCCCGAAGCGGTTGAAGCCTATATTGACGGAGATAATCTTCTTGAGGCAAGAGAAATTCTCAAAGTCTTGTATGATAACTACCTCTCTGATATGGAGCTTTATCAAGCAAGTCAAGAGGCGGTATTACGTTCCCGTGTTCTGTTCCAGAACATTTATAGAGAGCTGAACAAAGAATCTAAGAATTTCTCTCCCGGACTTATTGAGGAAAAGAGCAAAACAAGAAATTATGCAACCTCTATTCAGTGGCTCACAATGGCACACGTTGTTAATCAATCCTTCCAACTGAAAGAACATATTACAACACCGCTTATGCCGGATAGCGAAAGCAGTTTCCGTCTGTTCCTCGGTGATATTGGTATGTTCTCGTATCAAAGTGGCATCAATGCGGCTTCGTTTGTGTCGAGCGAAAGAGATAATACCTTGTCGGGAATATTCTTTGAAAACTTTGTTGCTAATGAATTGATCGCAAAAGAGCATAAATTGTTCTATTGGCGTGGTAAGTCATCTGCTGAGCTTGAATTTATTATTGAGTCGAACAACAAGCTATATCCGCTTGATGTCAAAAAAGGCAGGGGTACACTTAACTCCCTCGAAAAATTCTCTAATCATAATAAGTTTGAATACGCCATTAAAGTTTCTAAAAACAACTATGGCTATAACCCTGAACAAAAACTGCTCACTATTCCGTTTTACTTTATTCCGTTTGTGGCAAAAGATCTTGCAGACGGAACAATGGAGATATAATTTGATAAACACGCACTCGGCGTGAATGCAGGAAAAATTAATGGCAAAGAACATTGCTTGTCGCACAGAGGATCAAGTAAGAGATAGTGCAAAAATTATATTGGGTTTTGATGCAGTTGAAGCAAAAATACAACAAGGTACAGGGCAGATAACAACATTTAATCAGTTGGGGTTTAAGGGAATAAATGATAAACCTGATGGTTGGTATTTACCTGATGATCATAATATGCCCGCTATTATACTTGAAACAAAATCTGAAGCAGAGGATATATCCCTTCAAAAGTGGGTCGATGAGCTTGCGAAAAACTGTAATATCGTTGCAACCAAATACAAACAGGTAGTCGGTATTCTTTATAACGGTATAGATACACGTGTTTTCAAAAACAATGCGGAAGAAATCGGTGTTTCATCAACTCTGCAAAGTAAGGTGTACTATATTGCTCTATTCACTAAAAATTCTATAGATAAGCAGCATATTTATAATCTTACCAAAAGAATCAATGATTGTCTGCATACCGAGTTTGGCATTAAAAATTTATATCACCGAATGATTTTTACCGCTTGTGCTTTGGTTGCTAAAAGATATGAAGCAATTTTGATTGAAGGTATGAATTTTTCACTAATGAAAAGTTCCATTTTAAGTACGTTGAATAAATCCTTAGAGGAAAGCAAGCGGCAAAATTTAAAGTTAGATTTATTGACAGAAGTTTACGCTGAAATAAAAATGAATAATGCTTCCAACCAAGAAGCTATTGATAACTTCATAAAATGGGTTTCCGAAATTTCCAATTGCGTAAACTCGGATTATTGGAACGGCGAAGAAGTAATGGGCATTTTCTTCAATGAATTTAACCGTTACAAAAAGAAATCCGAAAGTGGACAAGTATTTACACCTGACCATATCACCTCATTTATGTACCGTCTTATTGACATAGATCAAAATGATCGAATATTGGATGCTGCTTGTGGTTCCGGTGCGTTCCTTGTCAAGTCAATAGTTTAATCAACAAGGTCCTATATAATAGTTCTGTGAGTAGCAACGATAACGGAATTATATCCATTTCCTTAGAAAGTGCAGGGAATAACAATGAATAAGATTGATACAAGATTTTGGAAAGAATATCGAATTGGCGATTTGTTTGATATTCACCCTACTAAAGCATATAAACTAACAAACAGTTCCCTTTTCAAGGAAGATGGTGTTAATCCGGTAGTCGTAAATTCGTCGTTTAATAACGGTATAGGCGGTTACACAAATCAACCAGTAACAGAAGAAGGTAATATAATAACATTTAGCGATTGAATGCACATATAAAGCGAGATTTTGTAATCAAATTGCCTACAACCGTAGATGGGACACCTGATTATGATTACATGACAGAGTTTATCAGCAAAATTGAATATCAAAGTTCAAACACTCTTAGAAATTTACAAGCTGTTTGACGAGGTATTAGGGTGTAACCCTAACGAATTTTACTGTTTATGGACAGGTTTGTCCATACAGTGTAGTTAGTTTTTATTTATTTTTTCAACTTGTTCATTTTTTGTTCATAAAGGAACAATGCAAGCAAAGCAAATACGATTGTGATTATCACCTTTAAGGGCACCATATGGGTCATAGTTTCTGCAAAATATACATCTATGGGTGCTGATAACTTGATTGGGAAGAACACAAAGCTTAATAATAACCACGAAGCTACTGCAGTGCCTATGCCAATTAAAATTTGAGTTAATTTTTTCATCGCAGCGTCACCCCGCAGTTTTAATTCTGCCGATTTCTTCGATTGTTGTCAGGTCATAGGCTACAACATATGTGTCATTCTCATTGTAATAGTCACCATCGTTTACAACAATATAGAAATTATTTTCAACATAGGTTGCGCCTAATATTCTTGAATTTCCATCCTCAATATTATATCGTGCAACCTCGCAGAGTTCATTATCATCGAGGCGATAACGGATATAACATAAATGAGTTCTGTTCCTTAAATAATCTCCCACCTCAACATAGCTGTACACTATGAACGGCACTGCAAATTCATTCTCAGAAAGATTGATATACAGTTTATGGTTTTCTGCAACCGAAGGATAGCATTCCGCTGTGCCACCGGATACTGTAAGCACCGAACTCTCTTTTGGCTCGTAAGGATTTGTAACATCAAAGAGGGATACCTTGCAGTCACCATTTGTGCCGGATTCTGTTCCGTCATAGCCCACGCCCACTAAAAGTCCGCCGGCTATGGGATGAAGATACTCTGAAAATCCGGGGATTTTAAGTTCACCCTTTACCGTCGGATTTTCGGGGTCACTCAAATCTATTACGAACAAGGGGTCTGTCTGGCGGAATGTTACCACATAAGCCATATTGCCCACAAAGTGTACAGACTGAATTGTTTCGCCCTTTGCCAAATCCTCGACCTTGCCCATACACTTGTAATTTACGCCCGTGTCGGTGTATTCAAAGCGATAAATTTTTGTGATTTCCTGTGCCTGCTCATCATAATCCGTCTCGCTGATAAACAAACCCTTTGCAGAGGCGTAAAGTTCATCACAATCACCGAGAATTGCTTCGCAAGAGGGCTCTGTACCATTCTGCACATCAAGAGCCGTTATAACCGCATAGCTTGTTGAAGAACTATACTTAAAGCAAAGCGGTACATATCGGCAGAATATTCCTCATAAAGAGTACCGAAAGCAGCCTTATCGCCGCCCATTGCCGCGAGAACGGTATTTTTCAGTTCCTTTCTCATAATCATACCTCCATTCGTTATCGAATGTGCTAAAAATCCCTTTCGTAATATAAAAGTAGCAAAATCTTAAAAGTGTTTCAAGAATTTTGAAAAAATGTGAAAAATTTGTAATAAAAAAAGGGGCTGTAAAAAAACGCCCTGAAAAAATCCGAGATTCGTGTAAAAGCGAG
>CAYWFB010000089.1:0-5015 GCA_964457415.1 uncultured Eubacteriales bacterium
TTTTCATTTTTTACAAGTTTTTTCTTGGCAGACTTTAGTCTGTCTTTTTGGCGTGTATTAATAACTGAAAAGCATCTGACATTGCTTTTTATGCAAATGTCAGATGCTCTTTTTATTTTTCAGTCGTTTCTTAACTTAATGGTATTGAGCCAAAGCTCCGCTTTTGTTTAGTCTTTGAGAATTGACTTATAAAGTCTGATATACTCGTTTGCTGATTTTCCCCAGCTATTGTCGCACTCCATAGCACGTTTAACGAGGATGTTCCAGCCCTCTTTATTCTGATAACCCTCAAGTGCACGCTTGATTGTATAAAGCATATCGTGTGCATTGTAGGTTGAGAATGTAAAGCCGTTGCCCTCGCCGTCGCCACTATCCTTGATACTGTCGCGAAGTCCGCCTGTTTCACGGATAATCGGGATTGTACCGTAGCGAAGTGAAATCATCTGTGAAAGTCCGCAAGGCTCACTCTTACTTGGCATTAAGAAGATGTCACAACCTGCATAAATCTTCTTTGAAAGTGATGGAATAAAGCCGAGCTTCAGACCCATTTTATCGGGATATTTCTCTGCCATTTCCTTAAAGAAGCTTTCATACTGCCATTCGCCTGAACCGAGAACCACAAACTGAACATCCTGAGTTGCAAGCAATTCTTCAAGAACTGCTTTTACAAGGTCAAGTCCCTTATGACCTACAAGACGGGTAACCATACCAATCATCGGCACATCTTCGCGCTGAGGAAGTGAGAAGTATTCCTGTAATTTTGCTTTGTTAACGGGCTTCTTTTCTTCAAAATCCTCTACTGTGTAGTTTACCTCGATATCCTTATCGGTTTCGGGGTTATAGAGAATTGTATCGATACCGTTTAAAATACCGCTGAGTTTCCATGAACGCTGATTAAGAATGGGGTCAAGACCGTGTGAATACCAAGGGTCAAGAATTTCGTTAGCATAAGAGGGGCTAACGGTTGTAACTCTGTCAGCACACTCAATTCCGCCCTTCATAAAGTTACAACAACCGTCATATTCAAGAAGAGATGCGCAAGAGTCGGGAAGTCCTACAACCTCACCGAGAAGCTCCATTCCATAAGTACCCTGATATTGAATATTATGTATTGTAAAAACAGTTTTGATGTTTTCATATCCGGGACGGTTTGCATAAAGAGTATTGTAATAAACGGGTGTCAATGCTGACTGCCAGTCGTTACAATGGATAATGTCGGGCTTGAAGTCAATATGAGGAATAATCTCAAGCACTGCGCGGGCAAAGAATGCGAAACGCTCTGCATCATCATAATAGCCGTAAAGAGTGTCGCGCTTGAAATAATACTGATTATCAAGAAGATAATAGATTACTCCGCCTGCCTTTGCTTCAAAAATTCCGCAATACTGTCTGCGCCATGCAACAGGAACAGAAATACTTGTGACAAATTTCATTGTATCCTTGAGTTCCTGACTGATTGTGTCATAAAGAGGCATTACAACGCGCGCACCGATAAGCCTTTTGCGAAGAGCCTGAGGAAGACTGCCCGCAACATCACCAAGTCCGCCACTTGCCTTAAAGGGCAGTGCCTCACTTGAAACGTATAAAACTTTCATTATTATATCCTTTCAAATTTCTAATGTAGGGGGCGTCGACTCGGCGCCCCGTTGGTTTTGCTGTGATTTATTTCGGGCTGCCGAGGTCGTCAGCCCCTACAAATTATGTTGACTATATAACTATCTCTTTTCCGATATAAACAGGATAATTTTCTGCACCCGACAATGTCTTATTTGGTGTAATAACCACGCTCTTATCAGCTACAACACAGTTTACTGTTGCGTCCTGAGCAACATATGTATCCTGCATAAGAATTGAATTCTTAACAACTGCTCCCTTTGCAACGCGAACACCGCGGAAGAGAATTGAATTTTCAACTGTACCCTCGATAATGCAGCCGTCTGCAACAAGAGAATTCTTAACATCTGAGCCGATACCATAGATTGCGGGCATATCGTCGCGAACCTTTGTGTAAACGGGACGAGAAGCGTCAAAGAGCTCATCACAGTTTGCAGGATTAAGAAGTGCCATATTAGCCTCATAATAAGACTGCATTGACTGAACTGTTTCAGCATAGCCCTTTGCCTCATAGCCGTAAATATTGAGCTTTGAAGCGTTGCGCTGAATGATGTCAGCCTCGAAATCTGAATAATTAAGGCTGACTGCCTCATTCATAAGTCTTTCAAGGAGTGATTTCTTCATAAGGATTACGTTGAGTGAATAATTAACATCGCCCTCTGTAACGGGAGAAACTGAAATTTTTTCTGCCTTGCCGTCTGCGTTCATATCAAGAACAATCACATCTGTAAGCTGAGGCATTTTGCCATTCTTGTAAACGATTGTCATATCTGCATTTTTAGCGGTATGGTAATCCATAAGCTTTTCAATGTCGATATTAAGAATTGTGTTACAGTCAGAAAAGAGAACATACTCCTCTTTTGAACGGCTGATAAAGCCCATTGCACCCTTAAGAGATGTCAATTTATCGGCATTTCCGCCTGCCTCGTTTGTTGAGAAGGGAGGAAGAATGAAAAGACCGTCATTTTTGCGCGCCAAATCCCAAGGCTTGCCTGTTCCAAGATGGTCCATAAGTGACTGATAATTACTCTTTGTGAGAACGCCTACCTTTTCAATGCCTGCGTTCACCATATTTGAAAGAGTAAAGTCAATAAGACGATAACGTGAAGCAAAGGGAACCGAACCCATTGTACGAATGCCTGTAAGCTCACTTACACACTCGTCATAAGCGTTTGAGAAGATAATTCCAACAATATTCTTACCTGTCATCTTATTCAGCCTCCTTTACTACGTCTGTATCCACCTGTGTTTTAGGTGCAACAGAAGCACCCTCGCCTACATTTACGCCTGCGCCTACAACTGCAACGCCCCAGTCGTCACGGTTTTCCATATCCTCGGGGCTCTTACCTACTACTGCGCCTGCTTCAATAACTGCATTTTCAGCAACGATTGAATACTGAACAACTGCACCCTTTTTAATAACTGTGCCGGGCATTACGATTGAGTATTTAACCTCTGCACCCTCTTCAACTGTTACATCAGAGAAAAGGATTGAGTAATCAACATCACCATAAACCTTTGAGCCCTCTGAAATCATTGAATTCTGCACCTTTGCGTTAGCAGAAATATAGTGAGGAGGTGAAACAGGAGTTTTTGCATAGATTTTCCATGTGGGGTCTGATAAATCAAGGTCAACCTTAGGATTAAGAAGGTCAAGGTTTGCCTCCCACAAGCTATCGATTGTACCAACATCCTTCCAATATCCGTCAAAGAGATATGCGAACATTGGCTCGCCATCTGAATGCATCTTGGGGATAACATTTTTACCGAAGTCGTTACTTGACTCGGGGTCATTTTCATCGTCAATAAGATACTGACGAAGCTTGCTCCATGTAAACACGTAAACGCCCATTGAAGCCTTGTTACTTCTGGGATTTTTGGGTTTTTCTTCAAATTCTTTGATTGAATTATCATCATTCAAAATCATAAGACCGAAACGGCTTGCTTCTTCCCAGCTTACTTCGAGCATAGCGATTGTACAAGCCGCGCCCTTTTCCTTATGATATTCAAGCATTTTGTTATAATCCATCTTGTAAATGTGGTCACCTGAAAGGATAACAACATATTCGGGGTCATAACGGTCAATAAAATTGATGTTCTGATAAATTGCGTTTGCTGTGCCCTTGTACCACTCTGTACCCTTAATCTGCTGATAAGGTGAGAGAATGTGAACACCACCGTTGGCTCTGTCCAAATCCCAAGCCTGACCATTGCCTATGTAGTCATTGAGCTCAAGGGGCTGATACTGTGTGAGAACGCCGACAGTTGAAATACCAGAGTTTACACAGTTTGAAAGCGGGAAGTCAATAATTCTGTATTTTCCGCCGTAAGGAACAGCGGGCTTTGCAATGTTCTTTGTGAGAATTCCGAGACGGCTTCCCTGACCGCCTGCAAGAAGCATTGCAATACATTCCGGTTTACGTGCCATTGTAAATTCCTCCGTTTATGTAAATTATTTGCTTGTGTAATTATTTTTACAAAATTACAGTTGCATACTTATACAGATATATTTTAACACCGCAAAGCTGCGTTTTCAAGTGCTTTTTGCACATTTTAATCAAATCACAAACAAAATCCGTCACACTGATTTGTGCACTTTGTTACAAAATTTACCAGCTTATACGCAAAGAGCACAAATTTTGACATCTGTTTTTGTAGATTTTACAAAAAAGGCATAAAAATAGCAGTCCCCACTCACATTCGAGTAAACGGAGACTGCTTTGATATTAAAAATATATATTTGCTTAATTCTTGTCTTTAGCTGCAGCTCTCTGAATAGCCTTAACAATTTCAACTATCGGGATTACAAGGAATGCAAGACCGATTGAGATTGCATATTCAACAAGTGAAAGATGTGCAAATCCGAAAATATCTGCAAGGAATGGAATTTCAATAATTGCAGTTGTAAGAACGAGAGATGCGAGCATTGCGCCATAGAGAATCTTGTTGTGACTGCCCTTGGCCATCATACCCACTACCGAACCGCGCTGCGAACGCATATTGAATGAATGGAAGATTTCACACATTGCCATTGTCAAGAATGCCATTGTCATACCGTCTGCGCTGTCCGCAATATTTCTGAAAGCGAAGGTTGCGCCTGTGTGAAGTGTTTCAATGTATTCACCAACATAGAATGCGATTACGGTAAGAATCGAAACAAGAATACCCTGATATGCACAGTCAATACCAAGACCGCCTGCGAAGATACCGTCGTTCTTTGAACGGGGTTTTCTTCTCATAACATCCGCCTCTGCCTTTTCAGTACCGAGAGCAAGTGCGGGGAAGGTATCTGTTACAAGGTTGATGAAAAGAAGATGTGTAGGACCGAGAATTGTGAAGTTCATAAGAGAAGCAAAGAAGATTGTAACAACTTCTGAAAGGTTTGAACCGAGAAGGAACTG
>CAYWFB010000090.1:0-4980 GCA_964457415.1 uncultured Eubacteriales bacterium
ACTCTTTTCTGTGAATCTCGGATTTTTTCAGGGCGTTTTTTTACAGCCTCTTTTGTCCCTATTGTAGCACAAGCATAGCATAAAAGCGGCGAAAAATCAATGCAAAGCATTGTATATCATCAAGCCGACAGAAATACACGCTTCGCGTGATGATATACAGTCTTGACGGACTGATGAGATACAACGATAGCAACGCTATCGATGATGATATGCCATTGCTTTCGCAATGGATAAAAAAATCCGAAAGCGTTTGCTTTCGGAATTTTTTGGAGCTGCTAACCGGATTCGAACCGGTGACCTCGTCCTTACCAAGGACGTGCTCTACCGCCTGAGCCATAGCAGCATATTCAAAATGCAAGAGTTATTATACAGTTGTTTATTCGGTTTGTCAAGAAGATTTGTACAAGGTTTATTTGTGAAATTTGTACAAGGTTTATTTGTGAAATAAAGTGGAAATTTGCATTGCAACAAATCATTGCGTGACTTTTTAATAATATTATGCAATAATATGGGTGTAAAGGAGGCGAGGAGATGCCTAAAATTTCAAAAAATATCAAAAAAATCAGAACAGAGAAAAATCTGACACAGGATGCGTTGGCAGAAAAACTCCACGTTACCCGTCAGGCAATTTCAAATTGGGAGAACGATAAAACCAAACCTGATATTGAGTCTTTTGAAGCCTTGGCAACAGCTTTAGAGGTTGAAGTTGAAGAGCTGATTTACGGCGAGAAGAAAGAGATTATAGTTTCGCAGGATAAAACCAAAGAGAAAAACCGAATTAAAATCATTCTTGCAATTGTGGGCTCGCTTTTTGTGGCATCGGGACTTGCACTTGTGTTTTTTGGATTCTGGCAGGATTTTCCCTTGCCTTTACAGACTGTATTTTCATTTTTGCCAATGCTTATTGGTCAGGGTGTGGCGGTGTTCACATTCTTAAAGAAAAAAGACAGCATTCCGTGGCGTGAGGGCGTGGCAATTATATGGACCGTGGGTATTGTTGCGACAATTGCCTTGCTCAATGATATTTATAAAATTGATTTGGGTTACATAAACTGTCTTGCCATTGACTCATTTCTCATAATACCTGTAATGTTTTTACTTAATGCAGTTTCGCCACTTGCATTTTTCTTGTATTCAGCAATACACACAGGTGTTGAGGGCAGATGGCAATATATTGTAATTTCAATGGTTATATTTATAATCGGTGCAGTTTTTACGGTGCTTTTCTCACGGAAAAAGGAGGATTCAAGAGGAGCCTTTGCTCAATGGATTACTGTGATAGCATCAATTCCGTTGGTATGGATTTATTATCTTGCAGGAGTTGAAATGGGCATTCTTCTTAATTCTCTTGAGGGTTTTGTTCTGCTTTATATTACGTATTTTCTGTGTATGTATATTTTGGCATCAGAAAACACGCCCTATTCATTGCCATATAAGCCCGTAAGTCTTGTTGGCATTTTCGTTGCTACTGTTTATATAACGACAGAAAAACTGGGCGAGGGTTATGCAGAAAGCGAATTGACGTCAATGCTTATAGGTTGTGCAATATGTCTTGCATTACCGTTGATTGTGGCATTTATAAAAAGAGAGAGCTTTGAAGACAATATCGAAAAAATTCTTATATCTGTATTTCCGTTTGCGTTGTCTGTAATTTCATTCGGGATTATATTTATGGATGAATTCAGAGACGGAGATAACGGTGTTTATTTAGTATTAATATCAGCACTTGAAATTCTTTTAAGAGTAGTTATTGCCGTATTTGGAATTGTTTTGATTTATGCAGGCATAAAAGAATTAAGACTTTTCCTTGTTAATCTTGGTCTATTCACTGTGTTTTTCCGGATAATAAATTTACTGTACAGCGGAATTTTTGAAATCAGTTATTTTTCGATGGGCGCAGTGCTGGTGCTTTTCGGTGCGACAATAATCGGCATAAACCGGAAAATGCTCTCAATCAAGAAAACAATTAAAGAGCAGGCAGAGGAGGGCAGTGAAAATGATTAAAAAAATTACACTCCCAATACTGATTATCGCAATGGTTATTCAGATTATTGTCCCCATAGGATTAGTTCTGTATGGACAAAAAACACAGGATATAATTCTTGCAAACGGTGTACAGTATGAAATGGATGTTGAATTGAACGGTATTTATGAAAATACAGTCAGTTTCAGCCCTGATTATTGGATAATGAGAAGCCTTAACAATGGTTGGGACGTAGTGCTTGAAGAGGGCGAAAACGGCAGAATGGTTAAAGGGCTTGGTGACCCTTATAAAAATTATAAGGGTGAAGAACCATATATTGATGCTACTCGCACCAATATAAAAGTCTTGTCTGAATATGAGATTGATTATGAAGGCGAGCCGATTTTCCCCTATGAAAGTGCATATATAACATTTGTATTGTATAAGGGAGATGCTGTTGTTACTGAGCTTTATATTAACGGAGTTTCCGCTGAGGAATTTGTAATGACCTATGACACATCAATTTTTGATGAGGAAATTGATTTCGACGAAGAAATAATCTGGGAAGAAGAAAATCTTTTTGGATAATAAAATAATATAGTACGGCGGGGATTTTCCCGCCATTGCTATTTTTAAAATATTGTGTTAAAATAACCATATCAAATTAAAGGATATTGTTATGAAAAAGCTTTTTGAAAAATACCGTGAATTGATTATATATATTGTATTCGGTGCGCTGACCACATTGGTGAATTATGTAATTCACTTCTGTTTGCGTGCGTTGGGTGCTAATTATTACCTCGCTTTGAGTATTGCTTGGGCGGGCGCAGTGCTTTTTGCCTATGTTACAAATAAGATTTTTGTTTTTGACAGTAAGGCAAAGGGCAAAGAGGCTCTTCGGGAGTTTGCACTTTTTGTGGGAGCAAGAGTTTTCTCTTATGGTCTTGAACTACTGATTTCGTTCATTTTCATTGATTTGGCACATGCCGACCGATTTGTATGGGAGCCCTCATTCACCGAAACGGTAATTCCGGCAGGAGAATTGCTTGTAAAAACCTTTGCACAGGTACTTATTGTGATTTCAAACTATTTTTTCAGTAAAATAGTTATATTTAAAAAGAAAAAATAGTATGTATATACAGTGGGTAATTGTATTTTTATACATTTATTCACTGTTTTTTAATGAATATTTGATTTTTTATGCATAAACGCTTGACTTTTTTGAATAATGATGTATAATCACCTCGTAAAATTTTAAAAACCTACATAAAAGGAGTAGATTTGAAATGAAAAAAATGATGAAAGTTCTTTCAGTAGTTCTTGCTCTTGTACTTATCGTTGGTTGCTTCGCAGCTTGCGGCGGTAACGAGGACGAAAACAAAGCAGACACACTTAAAGTTGGTGTTCAGACAAACACTACAGGTCACCTTTATACATCTTGGGACTTCGGTGAAGATGCAGCAGTTGCTTATAGCAATGGTGCTCTTGCAGTAGAAGCTCTTACAAACGGTAAGGTTGACTGCGTTATTATCGACAATGAGCCCGCAAAGGCTTATGTAGCAGCTAACACAGGTCTTAAGATTCTTGAAACAGAATACGCAGTTGAAGATTATGCTATCTGCTTCCAGAAGGGCAACACAGAGCTTAGAGATGCAGTTGACGGTGCACTCAAAGCCCTTATCGCTGACGGTTCAGTTAAGGCTATTGTTGACAAGTACATCAATGGCACAGACGAGGCTCTCGTTGGTGTTCCTGTTGAGGCAGAAGATACAGATAAGCCTGAACTTATTATGGCTACAAACGCAGAATTTCCTCCCTATGAATACATTGACGGTGATATGTACTATGGTATCGACGTTGAGGTAGCAAAGATTATCGCTGACAAGCTCGGCTATGACCTTGTTATTGCAAATGTAGAGTTCGATTCAATTATCCCCGGTGTTCAGGCAGGCAAGTACTCAATGGGTATGGCAGGTATGACAGTTACTGAAGACAGACTTAAGAGCGTTGATTTCTCATCAACATATGCAACAGGTGTTCAGGTTGTTATCGTTTCAGAGGATAGCAAAATTCAGTCTCTTGAAGACCTTGACCCCTACTATCTTCCTGAAGAATAATTGATTTTTCGCACACACATTTCAGGGCGGACTTATTTCCGCCCTGTTTTTATGGTTTGTTGATATAGTATGAAAGGAGAGAATATATGTTAGACCATATTATTGGTGCGTTGATTGCTTTTTTTGTTAGATTTAAAGAAGTTATGATTGACGGCGACCGCTATAAGTTTATTCTTGACGGTCTTAAAAATACCTTTGCAATCACATTCGGCGCGTTGGCAATCGGTATTGTTCTCGGTATTGTTGTTGCGGCAATCCGCACATCTTTTGATAAAAACAGAGAGTCAATGAAGCTTCGCGGGGGAATCGGTTATTACATACTTGCAATTTTTAATGCAATTTGTAAATTCTATTTGACAGTAACCCGTGGAACTCCCGTTGTTGTTCAGCTTATGATTGCGTATTTTATTATCTTTGCTGCGGCTGATGACGGTGTTCCCGTTGCTATCTTCGCTTTTGGTATAAACTCGGGTGCTTATGTTGCCGAAATTTTCCGCGCAGGTATTATGTCTGTTGACCACGGTCAGTTCGAGGCGGGCAGAAGCTTGGGCTTCAACTATTTCCAGACCATGAGATACATTGTTATTCCCCAAATGTTCAAGGCGGTTCTTCCTACACTTTGTAACGAGTTTATTGCCCTCTTGAAAGAAACTTCAGTTGCGGGCTATGTTGGCGTTATCGACCTTACAAAAGCGGGTAACACAATTGCAGGCAGAACCTTTGAATATTTCATTCCGCTTCTTTCAGTTGCGGTTATTTATCTTGTTATGGTTATGATTTTGTCATGGCTTGTAGGAAGACTTGAAAGGAGGTTGCGTAAGAGTGACAGATAATGTTCTTATTAAGGTTGAAAATCTCAAGAAGCATTACAACGGCGGTGTAGTGAAGGCGCTTGACGGC
>CAYWFB010000091.1:0-4801 GCA_964457415.1 uncultured Eubacteriales bacterium
GTTTCATTGTTGTTATACTCCAAATTCGATATAAAACTTTTTCTTCTTCTTGATTTTTACTTTATCCATTTTATCTTGTATAAAAATATAATCGCACCTTTTTATACTTATCATTTTTCTTATGTATTTAATGTGAAGAATTAACAATACAATGCCTATAATCAAAATGATTAAACTAAGTATATCAAATTCGAATAGCACACCATACCATCCAAGCAAAAAAAGTGGCACTGCTACGATTGCTTGGGGAAGAACATCTAAAAAAGTAAATATAGAAAATAACAAATTATCTTTGGGAACAAAGTATGGTCTTTTATAGGTTTGCCATGGTGAAATATCAATTACATTTAAAAGTACATTATTACCAAGACCATACGAATCTTCCTTAATTTCTATACTCTTAATATCCTCTGTTATGTTTAATTCACACCCCAAGGTGGTATAAAAAAGTAATTGGAATGATTTATTGCCAATAGGATTAATATATCCAGATATCCTAAAACTAGGTTTTTCTTTTTCCATTGTAATCTTTATTGGCTTTTGGGGGTCACAATATATACTTAATTCTTTTGCACTTTCTATAATGTTGTTTTTTCCATTATTAGAAACTACGACACTCTTTTTTGTAATGTTCTTAAAAACAATATTCATCTTTTTCACCTAATATACCATTTGATTCTTCCGTCGTATTTTCCATCAAAGACATCAAAAAATCCAGCTAAGAAATTCCCCTTGTGTTCCGTGTTCCTGATTGATATGTCAATCACAGAACACCGCATGATTCCAAAAATCACACACAACGGATGAAAGTCAAGCTATCAATATATTGTGTTTTCTAAAATGCGTTTTGTATATATGGTGGACTTTCACGCTAACCGTCCCCTGATTGACTATTATTGCTTTTAATTATACTCATCTGTGCACTCCTAACCATCCCCTTGTGTTGTTAACCTCCAACAAATCTATAACAGAAAAACAAAACATAGTTTTCTTCATTTATAGCAAATGAAATCTCTTGATGTTCGTAATTAGATGGTATGTTTTCTTTGTTGGAATATAGTGTAATTTCAAAATGTTCGCTTTTACCGGTTTGAGATAGTGTAGTACAATTCCCTGAATCTACAATTTCTTCCAAATCGAATGATAAATGCTCCCACCATTCAATACCATTTCTGCCATTAGTTAAAAGCATTACGCGAACATCATTAGATTCACTTAAATAAACAAATAATTCATAGTTGCTATATTCAATTGTTTTTAATACTTCTTTTACTTTTTTATCCGATTCTGTTTCAAAGCAAAAATTAACATACTCTGTTTCTTGCCCTTGAACATATTTAGTTGTATCATCTGGTCCTAACATATATATCAAACCTATAATCAAAACAATTATTCCAACAACCATAGTTATTTTATTTTTTTTCATAAAATTCTCCTAATTATGCCATACATTTGATTATCGTAAGTCCAGTGCACAGGGGACGGTTCTCGAAACACAAGGGGACGGTTCTTTTGTGTCGTCCCAATGTATCTTTTTTTACTGACCTTAAGTTAAATATAGCACTAATTTTGTATAAAGTCAATAAAAGAGGACGAGAACAAATCTCGTCCAACTTTTAATCATACTTTTTTCTTACAATTCCAAAACTAACACCAGTCAATCTGCTGATTTGACGAGTTGAAAGTCGATTTTGTTTAAAAAATGCAACACACAGAACCGTCCCCTTGTGTTCTGCAAGTTAACCATTAGATTTTCACGCTAACCGTCCCCTGTGCATGCGTACAAACCACCGGTTCAACCGATGGTTTTGATTCGTTTAAAAGAGAAGAAATTATTTGATTTTAGCTTCAATATATTCACATATATCCCTAACGGTTTCAAAATCAATAGAGCCGTCAAATGTGAAATCAAATTCTTCTTCAATGATAATTGAAATCATCATTGTGGTCAATGAGTCAAGTCCCAAATCATTTTTAAATGAACTTTCCATTGTTATGTTATCTAAATCAATGGCTGGAACAGAGCGCTTAATAATATCCTTCAATCTTTCAAATACTGACAAATCAATCACCTCAGTTTCTTGCAATCTTCATTGCATTTGTGCGTTTAAAATCTTCTTTGCGTACTGTAACTTTTGAAATTTGCTTATATGATGGCAAAGTCTTATTGATTTCACTTACAATGTTTTTAAACATCTCGTCAATCTCTTTTTCATCCTTACCGACAACAGCAGGTTCATAGGGAAGAATTTCGATTGCGATAACCTGTTTGCCGTTCATCTCGTCTTCTTTAACAAGACAATCCTTTACGCATTCGTTTTTATAGAATATTTCTTCAAGTTCTTCAGGAGAAATGTTTTCACCATTAGAGAGAATAATAAGATTTTTAATTCTGCCTACAATATATATGTATCCGTTTTCATCAACATTTACAAGGTCACCTGTGCGAAGCCAACCATCCTCGTCAAATGCTGCGGCAGTAGCCTCTTCATCACCCCAATAGCCTTGCATAAGGTTGTCACCATAGATTAACAATTCACCGTCAACAACCTTGTATTGCTGTTCGGGATAAACCATTCCCATTGAGTCAGGATTGAGCATAACATTCTTGTTTCCTGCAGTAAGATTTGAACCTTCTGTAAGTCCGTAACCTGCAAGTACTTGGATGCCCATATCATCAATAGCTTTCATAAGTCTTGGTGGTACGGGAGCAGCACCTATAATCAATGTTTTAAGACTTGCAGCGTATTCTTTTCCTTTTATACGAGCAAGATTAACTATGATTTCAGCCATTCCAGGTACTAATACAAGTGTTGTTGGTTTTAATACCGGGATAAGACCAAATGCCTGTTTAACATCACGACATTCAAAAACAAGTCCACCTGTGTAAATGCTTGAAAGAAATCCTTTAACAAGACCGAAAATATGTGAGAGGGGAAGTGTTGCAATATATTTTTGATAAAGTACGCCACCGGAAATAAAGCAACCGTTAAAAGCACCACGCATCATTGCACCGTGGGTCATAACTGCACCCTTTGGAACACCCGTTGTTCCGCCTGTAAGACAAATTGAACAAATAGTGTCTTTGGTAACTTCTGTAGCAGGAGCCGGCTCACATTCCACAAAAGCAGTTTCATATGCTTTTACATCTGTATCCCTGATGATTTTTTCAAGAGATTTATCGTGAAATACGACACTTACACCGAATTTTCTGCAAAGACCTGTAAGCTTCATGCTGTCAAGCTGTGACGGCAACATAACGCTTACCAAACCACTTGTAACAATAGCAAGATAAAGTTCCATAGCATCAAGAGTGTTTGGCGAGAACACGGCAACTCTGTCACCGGGGTTTAAGTTCAATGCTTTAAGATAACCTCTTCTAACAGCAACTCTGTCGTTGAGCTGACTGTATGTGTAAGAGATTTCGCCATCTGAAATTGCAGGCAAATTTGCGTATTGAGTAGTTGCAAAGTCCATAAGTCCATTTACTGTGGGAATATATTTAAGTAAAGCCCTTTCATCGTCGGTGAGCATACTGTAATAATATTCTCTTTGCTTTTCCATTGTGTTGTATATCATAAAAATCACTCCTTATGCTGTAATTTCTTTATTTGTTGGCTTTTCTTCGCAATCATTTATCATTTCATAATACATATTTTCAATAATATGTTGAAATCTTTCAGCTTCGTTTTTCATTTCGTCAGGTACAAATTTTTTTGACTTAAATTCAGTAGGTACACCTATTTTTATTTTAAGTTTCTTTTTTGAGAAAAGTTTGTAATTACCATTTATGGCAACGGGCAAAACCCGTACGTTGGATGTTTTTGCCAGCAGAACAAATCCCGGCTTAAATTCATCAATAACCTTTTCCTTAAGCGTAGTACCTTCGGGAAAAATAATAACCGAAGTACCATTTTTGAGTTTTTTTCTGCATTTATGTATCCAATCGGTAGAAGCCGAATCTCTACAAACGGGTATGCAATCAAGGTCTTTCACAACCGCATTCATCAAAGGATTTTCCATCAAATCTTGAGCCATAAGTGAACAAACGTTATGATTATTAAAAACATAACGCAAAACAGGCCCGTCGGCACAACTTAAAAAACTTGCTTTTGAACGTTTTGTATGATTGCAAATAATGACGAAAGGCTCCGTCAAATCTCTGCCTTGCAGGGCTTCATTTTCGAAAATAATTTCCGGCTCAAAAAATTTGCCAATAAGTTCCATAATGAGAGCCTCTTTCTTTTCGGACTTTGTTGTCTTCATCTTTATCACCCAATTTTAATTTAGCTTTTGTTTTTAAACTTTTTATAAACTTTCTTAAGGAAAAATAAATTTTATAGTATTAACAAAAAGTTTATATTTCTATGTTATACTAAATTTAACATATGAAATCGGGGTGATGTTGTGTTTAGTATTCTTGTTGTGGAAGACGATATAAAATTGAATAACATATATTGCTCTGTTCTTATAGACAATTCGTTCAATCCCGTTGCTGCTTTTAATGGTGAAGAAGCGTTGGAACTTATGGAAAAGCAGAACTTCGATTTAGTAATATCCGATATTATGATGCCTTGTGTTGATGGTTATGAGCTTACTCGTCAAATTCGTGAATATTATCCTGAAATCCCTGTTCTGATGATTTCAGCAAAAGCGGGGTTTGAAGATAAGCGTTACGGATTTATGGCAGGAATTGATGACTATATGGTAAAACCTGTTAATCTAAACGAAATGATTTTGCGTATTCACGCATTGTTGCGCCGTGCAAAAATTGTAAGTGAGCGTAAAATTGTAATAGGGG
>CAYWFB010000092.1:0-4775 GCA_964457415.1 uncultured Eubacteriales bacterium
CAGAAATTCAGTAAATTTTTATGATTTGTAGGGGTCGATGCCCACATCGACCCGTAAAAAAATAGCGGGACGGTGTAGGCACCGTCCCCTACATTTATTATCAAATCAAAGGAATGATTTAAAATGTCCATTGAAAAAGGCAGAGAATATTTCCGCCAATTCGGAATGGAAGACAGAGTTCAGGAGTTTGAAGTTTCAAGTGCAACAGTTGAACTTGCCACACAAGCTCTGGGCGTTGAGGGTGCAAGAATTGCAAAAACTCTCTCTTTTATGGTTGGTGAACAGCCAATTCTTATTCTTATGGCGGGCGATGTCAAGGTGGATAACCCTAAATATAAGGCGCAGTTCCACACAAAAGCCAAGATGATGTCACCCGACCGGCTCGAAGAATTTGTAGGTCACCAAATCGGCGGAGTTTGCCCCTTTGGTATCAAAGACGGCGTTCTGGTTTATCTTGACGAGTCCTTAAAACGCTTTGAAACAGTTTTTCCCGCCGTTGGAAGCTCAAACAGTGCAATTGAGCTGACAATCCCCGAGCTCGAAAAATACTCAAACTACAAAGAGTGGATTGATGTATCCAAAATGCTAAACGCATAATGCAATCGCGTAGGGACAGACGTCCTCGTCTGTCCGTAAAAATTTTATAAATCATGGCGGGAAACCCATTTCCCGCCAATTTTTTATCAATAAAAAAGCCCCTCAAACGAGGGGCAAAAACACGGTTTTGACAGAGTTAGCTTTTGAGAGGAGTTATACTCTGCTCATTTTGTTTATTTAGGGAAATAGGGGTTGGGTTTTGTAAGAATTACAATCAAGTCGATGATAACACCAATACCGCACAATCCGCAAGTAAAGAGGTATAATATTCCCATACCTGTCTTACCTTCATAAAATTTGTGTGCACCAAAAAAGCCCAAAAAGAAGCAAAGACAAAATGCAACCCACTTATTTTTTGGCTTTGCACCAATTACACCATTTACATTGGTGTTGGTGTTAGTGTTCATATTTGAGTTGTTGATAACAACCTGTGGCTGTGAGGTGGCTTGTTCTAATACCTCAACCTGTTTA
This sequence comes from uncultured Eubacteriales bacterium, assembly GCA_964457415.1. Taxonomy (GTDB): domain Bacteria; phylum Bacillota; class Clostridia; order Oscillospirales; family Acutalibacteraceae; genus Fimenecus. Next base: position 1,069 of record CAYWFB010000092.1, read on the forward strand.
CCGCAATGTGTGCAAACTACTACATCTTTTTCAATTTTTTGACCGCAGTGCTTGCAGAATTTCATTTCCGCCTGAACAGTGCTGTTTTCTGTTTCCATTTTTATCCTCCTTAAAGCTTTGCTTTTTTATTAAATCATTTTACAACAAAAATTGCCTTTTGATTATTCCAATAATCTGTCTCATATTCAACTTCGATGCTTTCAGCATCCTTGGGAACTTCAAAATAGATGTAACCGCTCATTTTTCTTCCCGAAGAAATAATGTCAGTGGAGAATAACTCCTCACCATAAAGGTATTCCTCCATTGTTACATCATCGGCATAGCAAGAAAAATCAAACATTGAAAGGTAAGTATCTGTACTGCTTATGTTTTCAGCTTCCAATTTAAGTGCTACAACCTTGTATCCAGCTTTTGGACCAAGATATTCATTGTAATCTGTATAATCTTCACAAGCCAAATATGTGATTTTAAGAGAGTCTGTTGTAAGAACATCACCAACATTCACAGTAAGAGTTTCATTCTCTGTTGAAGAGTTATTGTCAGTTACTCCATCTCCTTGAGAAACGCTTGCTGAATTGTCATCACTGCTACCAACTGCAAAAAATGCAAATGTAGCAAGAACACAAACTGCTAAAATAATTGATAAAATTTTTTTCATTTTGAAAAACTCCTTTTTATTATTATAACGGCAAGCATAATTGCCGTAATTTCTAAAATAATATCCCAGATATCAAAAGTTCCGCTTATTAAATCATAAGCTTGCAAAATCTCCATAATTACTGCAAGCGAAACAGCCAAAACACTCGAAATCACTAATGGATTTTTGAAATCCTTGAAGCATAAATAGAGCCCAAAGGTCAGTGAATATGCCCACAGAATATCGCAAGCCCAACAACTAATAAAACGATAAAAAGTGTTGTCGGAATAGAAATAAGGCGGAGTAAAGCCAAAGATTTCATTGAAAGTAGTGTTGATATAAGTGCTTTTGTAACAGATAAGATAAATTGCGAGACCTATTATAAGAGGGAAAACAATATTTATCAGTAAAAATATGTGCTTTTTTCTCAAAGTAAAAATCCCTTGTCAAAAATTGTTATCTTATGGTAATTCTACCGCAAAATGCAGTAAAAGTCAATACCGCATTTTGTTGTAGCATATACTATTATCGGTGATAATAATGTACAGACGAATTCGCGATTTGCGTGAAGACAGCGATTTAACACAGAAACAAATGGCAGAGGTGCTTCACTGTTCTCAGCAGGTTTACAGTAACTATGAATTAGGGCAGAGGGATATTCCCACCGCAATTCTTATAGCTCTTGCAAAATACTATAACACAACAACAGATTATATTTTAGGTTTAACCGATAAAAAATAACTCCCAAGCTTTGTGCTCGGGAGTTTTACTTTTAATATTACAATTTTTTAACTGAACTCATTATGGTTTTGGCACTGGCACCAAGTCCGTATTTGTCAACATCTTCTTTGTTCTTTCCGCCGTGGGTCAGACAACCCGCACCGCCGATGCAACCGCCCATGCAAGCCATACCCTCAATGAAATTGCCGTCGGGCTTGCCTTTTGATGCCTTGAGAAGTGCAATTTTGCATTCTTCAATACCGTTGCAGATTACAGGCTTATAGACAAAATCTTCAATTCCGTGCTCATAAAGACCTTGCCTTACCGCGTCTGAAAGTCCTCCGCTTCGGGCGAAAATTCTGCCGAAATAAGAGGCGTCATCAATTTTTTCTTCTATAAGTGATGCCAAATCAATATCCTTACTGTCAAACAAAGCCTGTAATTCCTCAAAGGTAATTACACTGTCAATATATGGCTTAACCTCTTCTTTTTGGAATTCCATTTTCTTTGCGGTGCAAGGGCCAATGAATACAACCTTAGAATTTTCATCCTTGCTCTTAATATATTTTCCGATTGTCGCGGCAGGCGAGGGGTTGCGCGAGATATGCTCGGTCATTTTGGGGAATTCTTTTTTCACATAGTCCACAAATGCGGGACAACACGAGCTTGTAAGAAATCCTTTTTCAACCAATTCCTTGCATTCGTCAACGGCAACCATATCTGCACCGAGAGCCGCCTCAACAACCTCTGCAAAGCCCAATTCTTTTATTCCTTTTATAACCTGGCCAAGCTTTACATATGTAAACTGGCTTGCAATTGCAGGGGCAACCACTGCATAAACCTTATATTTCTCGTTGTTTTCACTATTTTTAATAAGGTCAATAACATCAAGAATAAATGATTTTTCCGTAATAGCACCAAAGGGACATTGATAAATACACGCACCACAGAAAACACATTTATTGTTGTCAATATATGCGGCCTTTGTTTCACTCATTGAAATCGCCTTTACCTTGCAGGCTTTTTCGCAGGGGCGACGATGATTTATAACCGCACTGTACGGGCAAACCTTTGCGCATTGACCACATTCAACACATTTTGATTTGTCAATATGTGCTTTTTGGTTGTGGTCAAAATATATTGCACCGCGCTTGCACACATCCTCACAATGATGAGCAAGACAACCGCGACAGGCATCGGTAATTTCATATCCGCCCACAGGACATTCGTCGCAGGCAATGTCAATAACCTCAATAACATTCGGGTTTGTTTTGTCACCGCCCATTGCCATTTTTACACGCTGACCAAGAATAGCGCGTTCCTTGTAAACACAGCATCTCATAGTGGGTTTTGTGCCTGGGGCAATTGTTTTGGGTATATCCCAAAGATTTTCAATCAAAGTGTCTGCCCATGCGTGACGCGAAACCTCACGAAGAACTTTATATTTTAAGAATTGTACTTTAGTGTCAAATTTTCTCATTCATATCACCTGCTAAAATTATACATCGAATTTTTGCTTTTCACAATATAAAAAAAGAAATCACCAAAACTAATATCCAGATTACCAAAAATTGTACAATATATTTGTTAAAATCTCGCATTTACACCGCAAACAAAAAAGTCTATAATTATTATAATAATGCATTATCGGGAGTGAAAAAATTGTACGGACTTATAGAGCATACTGATGAAATAAACCGACTTTTAGCCCGTTACGGAGTTAAATTCGGTATTTACAAGAATAATGTGTTCAACGAGCGCCTTTTCCCGTTCGACGCAGTTCCGCGAATTATTTCAAAGGATGAGTTTGACTATCTTGAACGCGGTCTTAAGCAACGCGTTAAGGCTCTCAATATTTTCTTAAAAGATATTTATACTAAAAAGCAGATTATCAAAGATAAAATCATTCCCGAAGAATTTGTTTACGGTGCGGCAGGCTATATGATGGAGTGCGAGGGCGCAGTTCCACCAAAAGATGTCTTTGCTCACATTTCAGGTATAGACCTTGTGCAGGGTAACGATATGCGCTGGTATGTGCTTGAGGATAATCTCCGCGTACCCTCGGGTGCGTCTTATCCTATGATTGCAAGGGAATTATGCCGTCGCGCCAGCCCCGACACATTCCGTGCAAATACAGTTGTTGATAACCGTAATTACGGCGATTTGCTCCGCAATGCTCTTGATTATGTAAACACGGGTGGAATTAATGTGGTGCTAACTCCCGGTAGATTTAATTCTGCATTCTTCGAGCACTCATACCTTGCCGAAAAAACGGGCGCAGTGTTTGCAATGCCACAGGATTTGTTTGTTGAGGGCAATGTGCTTTATTACAGCGAATATTCAGGCAAGC
>CAYWFB010000093.1:0-4702 GCA_964457415.1 uncultured Eubacteriales bacterium
CTTTTTCCACTACCCAAGAGATATTTTCTGTATGTAAGCGAGATGCGATTTCGGGTACAACGCCACCAAATATTTTATGCTTTTCAATCTGGGTTGACACCACATTCGACAAAATTTCGCGACCATTTTCAACAACGGCGACGGCAGTTTCGTCGCATGAGCTTTCAATAGCTAAAATTTTCATAAACTATATTTCCTTTAGATATAATGTGTAAATTAGAGCATCTTCTGTTGGGTCAGAGTAAAAGTTTTTACGCTCGCCCACCCTTTGAAATCCGCATTTTTTATAAAGTGCGATTGCATTTTCATTGGATTTTCGCACCTCAAGAGTGACGAAAAGCGCATCTTCGGCTTCGCACTGCTTGGCCAAATAATTAACAAGCATTTTTCCGTAGCCTTTTCCGCGATAATTTTTATTCACAGCCACATTGGTGATATAAACCTCACCGCAAATATTATTTGCACCTATATAGCCGAGGAGTTTCTTATTATCACGCAAGACATAAAATCTTGCAGTATCGTTTGCGAGCTCTTCTCTTAAAGAATTTTCGCTCCAAGGCTCTGAAAAACAATCTTTTTCGAGCTCTGCAATTTCGGGAATGTCCTTTTCACTCATTGGTGAAACCGTAGGTATTTCTTCAATTCTTTTGAGAATTTCGGGAAATTCTTTTTCAATGCTGTCAGCACAATCCTCATAAGCCTCAATTGGTTGGCAATATGGGTCGGGAATATTCAGCACCATCATTTGCGAATCTTTGTAATACCTTGAAAGAGCATTAGCGTGAGCAGGTGTCATACAGACGAATAAGTCTGTTTCGGCAAAGTGTTCAAGATTAACTCTTCTTGCACGGTGGAGTGAAATATTAACTCCCCTGTTCATTGCAACAAGAGCGGAGTTTATGCTGACCTCATCACCGGGAAATACACTCAAGCCCGCACTGCCCACTTCAATATCGGTTATGTTATTTTCTGTTAAATATTTCTTGAATAAGCCCTCTGCTAAAGGACTTCTGCAGGTGTTACCACTGCATATAAACATTATTTTTTTCATAATTATCCTTTTGCATCATACCAAGTGCGACCTGTATTTACATCTGCACGAAGACGTACTTTCATCTGACAAGCATTTTCCATTTCTTCGCTGAGAATTTTTGCCGCTTTTTCGATTTCACTTTCGGGAGCTTCAACAATCAGTTCATCGTGAACCTGCAAAATGAGTTTTGCCTGCATATTCTCGGCTTTAAGACGGTTATAAACACGCACCATTGCAATCTTGATAATATCAGCTGCGGTGCCCTGAATTGGCATATTTCTTGCAACGCGCTCGCCGAAGGCACGGAGCATTCCGTTTGATGCGGTAAGCTCGGGCAAATATCTGCGTCTGCCCCAGAGAGTTGCAACATAGCCCTTTTCCTTGGCGTCGCTAACAACGGTTTCCATATATTTATCAACGCCTGAATAAAGGCGAAGATAACCCTTGATATACTCGTCGGCTTCTTTACGGGTAACGCCGATGTCTTTTGCAAGTGAGAATGCACCGATACCGTAAACAATGCCGAAGTTAACGGCTTTAGCCCTGCTACGCATCAAAGGTGTAACCATTTGAAGTGGCATATTGAACACCTGCGAAGCGGTGACGGTATGAATGTCAACTTCGTTATTAAAGGCTTTGAGCATTTCTTCGTCGTCGGCAATGTGGGCGAGAACTCGCAGTTCAATCTGTGAGTAGTCGGCATCTGCAAGCAGACAGCCCTCTTTTGCCATAAAGAATTTTCGCATTTCGCGACCGATTTCTTTACGGACAGGAATATTTTGAAGATTAGGCTCGGTTGATGAAATTCTGCCTGTTCGAGTTTCGGTTTGGATAAATGAAGAGTGAATTCTGCCGTCAGCACCGATTACCTTTAAAAGTCCCTCACAATAGGTTGAGTACAATTTTGAGAGAGTTCTGAACCACAGAATTTTTTCGATAATGGGGCTTTCATCCTGCAGACTTTCAAGCACATCTGCATTGGTGGAATATCCGCTTTTCGTCTTTTTCTTGACGGGGAGTCCCATTTTCTCAAAAAGAATTACGCCCAACTGTTTGGGAGAGTTAATATTGAACTCCTCCCCTGCCAATTCGTAGATTTCTGCTTGAATTTGACGGAGCTCTGCGCTGATTTTTTCAGAGAATTCGGCAATACCCTTTTTATCCACCATAAAGCCCAAATGCTCCATAGATGCTAAAACAAGAGCAAGGGGCATTTCAACCTCATAGAGCAGATATTCTTGGCTGTTGCACTCGATTTCAGTTTTAAGTCGTGTTGACACTGAACGCATAACGGCGCAATCTATCGCTAAAGGCATTTCGGAGCTTACCTTTGGGATTGGAGCCTTGTATTCCTCGCAAAGACGTAAGGGCGCATAACCGTTAGCTGACGGATTGAGAATATACCCTGCAAGTGAGGTGTCAAGCGCCACATTTTTAATATCTATCTTATTTAAAAATCCAAAGCGGTATAAAAATTTTGAATTATCAGTGTATTTCGCAATATTTTCGTCTTCTAAAAGAGCCTTTACAAAGTCAAAATAGCCTAAGTGCATGGACTCAAGATGATAAACTGTATTGTCGCAGAGAATGCAGAATTCGGGATTGTCCAAATCCTTGTAATCCCCAGTGAAATATGCCTCTTTTTCTGCCTTGATTTTATTCAACAATTCACTTGTATCAAAATCAGCAGTAAAGCCCAATTCTTTAACCTTTTCCTCTGCCTTTTCCGCCACAGTGGGTACTGCAAAATTGAGTTTTTCAATAAGCTTGAACATTTCAAGGTCGGCAAGCATTGCGCGGGCGTGTGCCTCATCCGCCTGCTTCGGAGTTAAATCTGCAAGAGTATATTCAATAGGCACATTGTTGATAATTGTGCCGAGAGTATAGCTTAAAAATGCCTTTTCTTTATCGGTAATAAGCTTATTTTTGAGATTTTCTTTAATGTCAAGAGTGTCGATATTATCATATATATACTGTACGGAGCCGTATTTTTGAATTAAATCCCCTGCAGTTTTGGGGCCAACCCCTGCAACACCGGGAATACAGTCAGAGCTATCACCCTGAAGCGCTTTAATGTCAATCATCTGTACTGGAGTTACGCCGTATTCTGTACGAAGTCGGGCTTCGTCATAAACCTCGGTCTGTGTTCTACCCATTTTAGTGTGGGGCAAAAGCACGGTTACATTCTTACGAATAAGCTGAAAAGAGTCGCGGTCACCCGTGGCGATATAGCACTCGTCACCCTCACCGCACATACCTGCAATTGTACCGAGAATATCGTCCGCCTCAAAGCCTTCAAGCTGAATAATTTTATATCCCAAAGCACCTAAAAGTTCTTTGAGTACGGGAATCTGCTGAGCAAGCTCGGGGGGCATTCCGTGACGGTTTGCTTTATAGCCCTCATACATTTTATGACGGAAGGTGGGCGTTTTAAGGTCAAAAGCTACTGCCACACCGTCGGGATGAACCTCTTCAAAAAGCTTATAGAAAATGCTCATAAACCCGTAAATTCCGTTGGTAAAACGACCGTCCTTTGTGGTTAATTGCTTTATGCCGTAAAAGGCACGGTTTACTATGCTGTTGCCGTCAATTGCTAAAATTTTCATAACGACGCTCCAAATATCAAAATCATAATTAGTATAACATAATTAAGAAATAAATACCATATAAAATATAAAAATCAATTGGACAAATTGGGGTTGTTGGGATGATTTTATTGATCCCCCCCTCAGTCAAATGCTACGCATTTGACAGCTCCCCCTCAAGGGTGGAGCCTAAGATTAGCCTTCCCCCTACGAGGGGAAGGTGGCACGAGCAAAGCGAGTGACGGAAGGGGGGATTTTTATCCCTACAAATTCAAATTTGTATAACTATAATCTAAAACTTACTATTGACATTAGCTTTTTATAGTGCTAAAATGCATATTAAGTTAATATTTAACCAACAAACCGATGATAAAGAGTAGTAACTGATTTATTTCGTTTCAAGAGAGCCGCCGACGGTGTGAATGCGGCAACGAAAGCTTCAATGAATGGACTTTTGAGGGCAAATCGAAAGCAACTGCGAGTAGACACGACGGAGGGCAACCGTTACAGTGCTGAGTGTATGTTAGTACACGGTGAGGGCGTAGCTTTGCTACGAATTTGGGTGGTACCGCAGATTTTCAGTCTGTCCCATAATTTTGGGATAGACTTTTATATTTTTATAAGGATTGATTTTATGAAGCTTTTAACTAAACGATGGCGAATTTTAAAATGCAAAGTGTAAAGCGCAAAATGCAAAATGATTTGTAAAATTAGGAGATATAATTATGATTTTAAACAGCGTAAATTTTGACACATATTTTAACAATTATCCCGACAAAAACGGTTACTTCGGCAAATACGGCGGAGTTTATGTTGATGACAAATTAAAGGCAGCTATGGCTGAAATTACTCAAGCATATTTCACAATTTGCCAATCAAGAAAATTCATTGCAGAGCTTCGCAGAATAAGAAAAGAATTTCAGGGCAGACCCACCCCCGTTTCACATCTTGAAAGACTTTCAGATGCTATGGGTGGCAGAGTTCAGCTTTATGCAAAGCGCGAGGACTTAAACCATTCCGGTGCACACAAGCTCAATCACTGTATGGGCGAGGCACTTTTGGCAAAATATATGGGCAAGACAAA
>CAYWFB010000094.1:0-4557 GCA_964457415.1 uncultured Eubacteriales bacterium
ATAGTGTAGCCAATTCTGGAAAAAAATCAGAGATAATGTTTTTAAGCGACAAAAATCTTTGGCCACAAGACAACGAATTGAAACAGAAAAAAATACGGATTAATATCAGAAAGCGGTGCGCAGATGAATAAAATAGTAATTAATAACTTAATCGATCAAGATCTGCTACTAAAACTAGTTCAACCTGATAATTTTATAGGCTGGATATACTCAATGGATTATGATTCTGCATTAGTTGTAACAAACGATGCTTGGAAAGCCAAAGTTAATGGAGTCCCCCACAATAGCTTTTTAATAGCATCGCCTTTCAACCCGGCAAACTATGCTAGTGCGACTCAAATGGAAAAAGAAGTTATTTTATTAAGAGTAATCGGCACCTGTAAATTACCCCAAGATGATGATATGATTCGCACAAAAATTGATAATTATCAAAACCAAACGGATCTATATTTGAGTGATGACGATAAAGGTTATGATCCTATAACGCAAAACAGATTGCAGTTTGGCGGATTAAAATGCCGTGTATTAGGAACTTTCTATATGAGAAATAGCGAACTTAATATGGGCAGTGATATTGAGTCTTTTTCTGTTTCAATGCGCATGGGTGTATATATGCCAAAGGCAGAGGCCTTGTCACTTATCGTTAATTATGTTGATCCGATAAGAAAAAATCGCTTTAAAGAAGAGTTATCAGCATTAGGTATTAACAAAGATTTGATGCCTTTCGAAATTGGAACTGTTAGGTATACATCAACAGATAGGTTGCATCGTGCAAATGAAACAGATAAAATAGCTTTTCACATTCAGCCTTCTGATTTTTTGGCTCGTAGAACAGCTGTTTTAGGTATGACTAGAACTGGTAAATCTAATATGATTAAGCAAACCATATCTGTCGTTAAAAATATTGCAGATAGTTGTGAGTTGCCTATTGGACAATTGGTCTTTGATATTAATGGCGAATATGCAAACGCAAACAAACAGGATAACGGCTCTATTTCCGATATTTATTCTGATGGTTGCGAAAGATATCGCATGATCCCTACGGAAGGCTTTTCACATTTGTTAAACAATTTTTATTCCGAATTACAAGAAGGATTATCCATTCTTGGTGACTTAATTAGAGAAGCTAAAAAGGATGGCTCGGTCGATATTGACACTTTCTTAGGCATGTCGTTAGAACGTCCTGATCCCATCGAAGAAAAGGGAGAATATAAACGCTGGCAAGTAAAAACAGCTCTCTATAAAACATTGCTTAAGAGAGCAGATTACCCTTATGCCGGAACCTTCTCTGTAAAGTTTGAAGCAAACGAAAAGGTTAGAGTCGCCGTGGATTCAATAATTAATGCAAATGTTGAGCCCGGACAGGAACTATACCTTAATCCTAACGATTCTCTCTCTTATGAAGAAGCTGTAAAGTGGTTTATTGCAGCGAGAAGTGCAAATAAAAACAAAAAAGAGACCGGGAAGTTAAAATCAAATAGCGGTGCCAACTGGTTTGATGAAGAGTGCGTCGCAATGTTAAATTTATTGGCCGGTCTTAATAACAATGACGCTTATATCAGAGGTTTTCGAACGCTGGAGTGCGCTCGTCCATATCATACTCCATATAGAACACAAGATGTGTGCAAAGAAATTTATCAACACCTTATTGATGGTAAAATAGTAATTTTGGATCTATCTGTTGGACAAGCCCAATTAAGAGAACGCATTAGTAAAAGAATTGCTAAATATGTTTTCGATAATTCAATGAATTGTTTTACCAATGGTGATAATCCGCAAAATATTGTGATATATATCGAAGAAGCACATAACTTGATTGGAAGAAATATGGATTTGTCAGAAACTTGGCCTCGTTTAGCAAAGGAAGGAGCAAAGTATAAAATTGCCCTCGTGTATGCAACACAAGAAGTATCTTCCGTACATCCTAATATTCTTGCCAATACAGAAAATTGGTTTATTTCTCATTTGAACAGCGAAAAAGAAATTTCTGAGCTTGCAAAATTTTATGATTTCGCTGATTTCAAGCAATCATTACTTCGGTCACAAGATGTCGGTTTCGCAAGAGTAAAAACTTTATCAAGTCCTTTTGTCGTTCCTATTCAAATTAACAAATTTGATCCGCAGAAAATAATAACTCAGAAAGGATAATAGAAATGTCGAATTATAGCATCGATAGAACTTCTCATATTGATATTGTAGAAAATCCTGATGTAAAAGAGTTTTTGGATAACTGTGATTATATGAGAGAACCTACAGGGAATGAAATTAATGATATTATCAGTCATTTTGTGTCCATTCCTGATATGGAATTCGTTTTGCCCCAAAAAGTAATATCTATCGATGGTAGCAATTACGAAGCAAGTGTTCGGAAGGAATTACCGTTTACAAGAATAGGTTTTGTAAAAATAAGTAATTTGTTGATAAAGCGGAATGATTTTAAAAAGTTATCTGAAGGTAATTTTGTTAATCCGTTTGAAGTTGCGAAATTAAGCAAGAACAATTCCTCTCTTTCTTTTGCACTTCCTAGTACAAATATGTGTTATAAAGGCGAGGATAATGTTCGTAATAGTTTTAGAAAAACAATGGATGAAGCATTATATAATTGCAGATTCTCAGAATCCGATGCATCAACTAGCTTAAGAACGACGTTATTTCGTATGGCGACGTTGCGTTCAGACGATCCAAGCGCTGATATGGAAAAACTAGTTCTTTTTAAATGTCCTACATGTGGCGCTGAAAATCTCGAATTATGGGATATACCGGAAGTACAACGATGCCCCCATTGCGGCAATGTTATTTATCCTTCAGATTGTTTGCGTATATGGGAAGATGTTGGCGATTCAGGATCAAATCAGTCTGCATTAACAAGATTTACAAACGCAATTATGCATTTGTTAGTTGTTCATTATATTAGACTGCTTAAAGAAAAGAGTCCTGATTCATATCTTAATTCATTATCTGATTTATGCTTTATAATCAATGGACCTTTAGCTATATTCGGCAACCCAGCCTGGTTACACTCATCTATTTTAAAATACTTGTATGATGTTAACAAAGAACTAACAGATAGTGGTAGACCTCCAATTATAGTTATGGGGGTTTTAAAAACTGGTGCAATATGTGATTATTTTAAAATGATAGGTTCCTCTGTTGCTAAAAACTCCATTTTTTCAGTTTCAGATGAGTTTCGAGACAAATATATTAATTTTGATCGACAACCTTCATCTACAACCTTTGGTGCTGAAACATATTATGGTCAGGATTTTTTGCTTAAAACTGAAAACGGCAAAATGTTTGTTTTTAATGCATTGTTACCGTATCGGGACAAGCATAATAAGCTTGTCTTCAAAAAAGAAAAAGCTAATTTGCTTAATTACAGCAATATAGGAACGTATGCAAAATTGATTGAAGAATTTGAATGTGATCTTGACAGTACTTCTCTTGTTCCAATTGCGCTTGCAAAGAAGTATACGACGATCACTTTAGAGCCCGGAGGAAAAGTTCTTGATTTGCTTGCCAAGAACGCATTAAATTAAAAGAGGTATAAAATGTACGATAGAATTGATATTAAAGATTTCAGATCTTTACAAAACCAATCCATTATATTAGGTAGCAATATAACCGTAATATCAGGTAGAAATTCAACGGGTAAGTCTACAATATTAGGTATGCTTGGAAATTCAGGCGAGCTTAAAAAAGGTGTCGCTACTACATATTGGGGAACTCAATTTAGATCAGAATTTTCTGAAATATTTAAAGGCTCTGAAAAATTTGATTATTCAGGATCTGATAGATTTTCGATATACTTAACTGAAAATGGCTCAGAGCAAAGTGATTATCGTCATTTCAGAACGACTTGGCAAACTGTTAAAGAGGGTAAACGTTTTCGTATTATTCCTTATCGTAATGATGATGAACAAAAAACAAACGCAAAACTCGAATTGCCTATCATCTATCTTGGATTATCTCGCCTTTTCCCGATTGGTGAAGCTAAAGGAGAAGGAATTAAAAAGAACACAACCAAATTCAAATCCGACAAACACCGTGATTGGTTTCTAGATGCCTATAAAGAGATTCTATCCCTGCCTTTCGACAACATAACTGCTGTTGCTAATTACACAATTAGTGAGTCTAACAAAAAACATGGCGTAGGTATAAATACCGAAAAATATGATTACCTTACAAATTCGGCGGGACAGGACAATTTAGGACAAATTTTGTTGTCTATGCTTTCATTTAGACATCTCAAGGAGACTGGTGCTTTAGAAAAATTCCAAGGCCTTTTGTTGATTGATGAAGTCGACTCTACACTACATCCGTCAGCACAAAATCGATTGTTAGATTTTATGATTAAGGAATCTAAAGCAATCGGCTATCAAATTGTGTTTACAACGCATAGCACCTCATTATTAAAGTATATTTCACTTAAAACCGAATATAATAAAGATGAGAGAAATTCTATTGAACTGTACTATATGACAAATGCCAATAGAACTCTTGAGGTCAAACGAAATATAAACTATTGTGAAATAGAATTTGATTTGATGGTGCAATCTA
>CAYWFB010000095.1:0-4468 GCA_964457415.1 uncultured Eubacteriales bacterium
TCCTTTTCGATAGACTTGTAGTTCTTTTTTATTCAGGCTGTTTTTTTACAGCCCCCTTAATTTTTACTTTTCTTTAACTACGCTTAATTTATCGAATATTCCGCCTGCGTAGCTGTCGGGCATTGCTTGGAATGTGACGGTAATTTTCTCTTTATCATTGATGAGTTCTGCGGGGATTTTGTAATAAACATCGTAAAATCCGTTGGGATTTGGGTCTTCAAGGGTTACATCGGCAAGCAGAGTGCCGTCAACAAGTATTGTGAAATGTCTGCCCACGTCTCCGCTGTAATATTTCACCGCAAGATAATTTGTAGTGGTATTGTCAACCGCCATTTCATAGCTGAACTGACCGTTTGGTGTGGCATCGCGGAACATAAGTCCCTTGAAATTGCCAGTATTTGAATTCTCTGCTTTAAGATTGTGCGAAAATTCATATTGGTCATTAGCAACGGGAAGACTGTCGATTACTATGTATTTATCCGCCTCATTTTCTTTGATTTCGGTGTTTTTACCGACAAGGGTGAAGTAAATTCCATAGCGATTTTCGTGTTGCTTATAGTGGGGTGAGAATACCAAATTCTGATTTGTTCCCTTGAGGGTGAATTTGAGTGCATTCCCCTCTTGCACAAGGTTTTCGTTAATATTTTTAAGCCAGTTTTTAATTGTGCCGTCTTTGATTATAAGAACATCACTTAAATTCGCATCAAGCAACGGAATTGTAACATTCACACCCGTTGTTGTGGTGTTCATTTCGTTGTCACCCATATTGGCACTCAATACCCAAGGGCCATATTTGAATGCAACCGTGTTTTCATTGTCAGGTAATGAATAAGCCACAACCTGCATTGGCAGATTATATTCAACAATATCGCCGTCATTCCACTCGCGTGAAAGGGTAATAAATCCGTCTTTTGTCCTTACCTTGATTTTTTCGCCATTGATTGTAACTGTCGGGTCATCGGCACACCAATCGGGCACACGAAGAGCAATGTCAGCCTTTCCAGAGCCGTTTATTGTGAATGTCACATTGGGCAACTCTGCATTTTGAGTAATTACAAGCCCTTTTTCCGCCCAATTAACCTTTGAAGATGTAAACTGTGTAACGTAAATGTTGTTTTCATCCTTGTAATAGATACTGTCATCAAGCTTTGAGAAATTTTCCATTCCCGAGCCCGTACAGCACCAGAAATGCTCGGTTGCAGAGCTATAAACCTTGAAAAATCCCGTAGCCATAGGCTGAAAATACGTGGTCATACCTGTTTCAGGATTTTGTGATGAAAGAATTGCGTTTATAAATGTGTTTTCATAATAATCAGCATATTTGCTCTCGCCCGTAATTTTATAAAGCTCGCGGGTGAGCTTGAGCATATTATATGTGTTGCAGGTTTCACAGTTACAGTTTGTACGCTCCGCATCGAGAATTCCCGATTCGCCGAAATGCTCCCATTCACTGTTACCGCCCGTAATATATGTATGGTTTTTTATTACGATTTCCCAGAAGTTTGTGGCGGTCTGCAAGTAATACTCCTCACCTGTCACGGTGTAACGGTTAAGTGCCCCCACAATCTTGGGGATTGTTGTATTGGCATGCTTGCCGTTTAATATATCTTCACCATTATAAAGTGCGTCGAAAAGTGTAATTTCGTCAAAGCTGTGCGCCGCTGACAAATGCTTTTCGGATTTTGTATTTTTATATAACTGATAAAGGCAATCGTTCATTCCGCCGTATTCCACATTGAGCACGGCGGTCTGCATCGCGTCATCCCATTTTGAAGTACGGCTATATACCCAATCACCGAGATTTGACGCAACGGCGAGTGCCTGCTCATTTCCCGTCAATTCATAAGTGTCAACAAGTCCTGCAAGGATTTTGTGCATAGTGTACCACGGAACCCACGTACCTGCGGTGTTGCCCGCCTCAATCTGCTCATAATGGCTTTCGGGAATTGCCGCAAGATAGCCGGTTTCTTTATTCTGACACTCTGAGAGGACTTCAACAATGCGGTCTGCAATTTTCTTTAACTCCTCATCACCCGAGGTTGCATAAGCTTGCGACACCGCTGTGAGATAATGACCTAAAGTATGCCCCTGAATTGCAGAGGTTTCCCATCCGCCGTATTTTGTGGCGTCACTCTCTACACCCGCAATCTCACAAAATCCCTTTAAAAGCTTTTCAGCATCAAGGGATTTTAAATATTTCACCTCAAGCGAGAATGCGTTTTGTGTGTATGGGTCAAGAAGCTCAACATCACCCATTGAAAAATCATTTAAGGCATTTTCGAGAGGTTGTGCCTCAGGTAATTTATCATTCTTTGCACATCCGAAAAGAGATAATAAAATACTCAATGCCATAATTAAGACCAATCCTTTTTTCATAAATATCACCAACTACAGTATAGCACACATAGTAAATTATGGCAACAAAAAAAACGGTACTCAATAAAGAGTACCGCTGATTTTTATACCAATCTTTCAGAAAGATTGTCGCCACTTAAAAGGTGGAAATGAATGTGCTTAACGGTCTGCCCTGCTTTGTCACCACAGTTGTTGATAATTCTGTAGCTATCAACTCCTGCCAGACGAGCAATTTCAGGGATTTTTGCGAAGATATATCCCACGATTTCGCAGTTTTCACTGTTTATATCGTTGGCAGAGCTTGCAACGTGCTCTTTTGGAATAACCAAAACGTGAGTTTCAGCCTGAGGAGCAATATCGTGAAATGCAAAGATTTTATCATCTTCGTAAACTTTATTTGATGGGATTTCACCGTTTGCTATTTTACAAAAAAGACAATCCATAATTAGCACCTCTTATTTAAGCATTGACTTAAGAATTTCGTTAGCTGACATCAAGGCATCGTCAACTTTAGATGGGTCCTTACCGCCTGCCATAGCCATATCGGGCTTACCGCCACCGCTACCGCCTGCAATCTTTGCAACCTCTCGAACAATGTTACCTGCGTGGGCTCCACGTGCTATTGCAGCCTTACCACAAGCGCAAGCAAATGAGCAAGTGCCCTTTTCTGCGTTTGTGCCTGCAATAACTGCAACGCCATTTGAAAGTGCATCTCTTACAGTTTCTGCCATGGAGCGAAGTCCGTTAGCATCTTCTTCACCTGCATAGTAAACAACAAGCTGAACGCCATTCACATCAACTGCACCTGCCATAATGCCCGCAGTTTTGAACGAGTTGATTTCTGCCTTGAGATTTGCGATTTCCTTATCCTTTGCCTTGAGGTCGTTTGCCACTGCAACTGCTTTTGGGGGAAGTGCAGAAACATTACCAACCTTGAGTGCGTCTGCAACTGAATAAAGAAGATTGTTTTTCTCTTCGATATATTTAAGAACATTCTTACCTGTTACAGCCTGAATTCTTCTTACACCTGCTGCAACTGAAGATTCTGAAACAAGCTTGAACAGACCGATTTTACCTGTATTGTCAACGTGAGTACCACCGCAAAGCTCGGTTGAGAATTCCCCGGCCTTAACTACGCGAACTACGTCGCCATACTTCTCTCCGAAGAGAGCCATAGCACCCATAGCCTTTGCCTCGTCAATTGGCATTTCACGGATTAACATTTCAGTAGCATTGAGAATTTCTTCGTTAACAAGAGCCTCAACCGCCTTGAGTTCATCGCTTGTCATTGCTGTAAAGTGAGTGAAGTCAAAACGAACCTCGTTTGAGTCAACAAGCTGACCTGCCTGCTCAACGTGAGTGCCGAGAACTGAACGAAGTACTGCCTGAAGAAGATGAGCGGCAGTATGGTTTCTCATAGTTGCCTTTCTCTTCTCGTCATCATAAACGGTAACAACCGCGTCGCCAACCTTGATTGCGTCACCATTAAGTGTACCGTGATGAAGAACTACACCGTCAGCATCTTTGGTTGTATTTGAAACCTCAAATGTGCTCTCACCGATTGTGATAACACCTGTGTCGCCTACCTGTCCGCCACTTTCAGCATAGAAAGAAGTTTTATCAAGTACGAGAATTGCGTCACCTGACTCCACAAAATCCTTTCTTTCGCCGTCTGCAACGAGAGCCACAACAGTAGCATCTGTGTTATTTTCTGTGTAGCCTGTGAATTCGGTTTTTGCAATATCCTTGAATGAAACGCCTGTGTTTCTCCAGTCAGTTTCTGCACCGTCACGCTTAACTGATTTAGCTTTCATTCTTGCTTCTTCAACAAGGGCTCTGAACTTATCTTCATCAACGGTCATATTGTTTTCAGCAACGATTTCCTTTGTCAAATCAATTGGGAAACCGAATGTATCCTGAAGCTTAAACGCATCTTCGCCTGAAAGTACGCCGTCTTTTGAATTAGCCATCATTTCGTTAAGAAGACCAAGACCGCTGTCGATTGTCTTATAGAAGCTTTCTTCTTCCATTGCGATAACTTTCTTGATGTAATCTTGCTTTTCAACAAGGTTTGGATATGCATTTGCATTTTCCTTGATTACAGTTTCGCAAA
>CAYWFB010000096.1:0-4407 GCA_964457415.1 uncultured Eubacteriales bacterium
GGTTGAAAATCTCAAGAAGCATTACAACGGCGGTGTAGTGAAGGCGCTTGACGGCATTGACTGTGAAATTAAAAAAGGCGAGGTTGTTGTTATTGTCGGCCCCTCGGGCTCAGGTAAATCAACGCTCTTGCGTTCACTTAATCTGCTTGAAATTCCCACATCGGGCAAAATCTATTTTGACGATGTTGATATTACAGATAAAAAGACAAATATCAACACTCACCGTCAGCGAATGGGAATGGTGTTCCAGCATTTTAACCTTTTCCCCAATATGAATGTGCTTAAGAATATGACAAAAGCACCCACAACACTTCTTAAAAAGAATAAAGATGAGGCTGAAAAGCAGGCTCTTGAATTACTTGACCGCGTAGGTCTTAAAGACAGAGCAGACGCTTACCCCTCACAGCTTTCGGGTGGTCAGAAACAGCGTGTTGCAATTGTGCGTGCTCTTTGTATGGAGCCCGAGGTTATGCTCTTTGACGAGCCCACTTCTGCGCTTGACCCCGAAATGGTTGGCGAAGTGCTTGATGTTATGAAAGACCTTGCACGTGAGGGTATGACAATGGTTGTTGTTACTCACGAAATGGGATTTGCAAGAGAAGTAGGAACCCGAGTTATCTTTATGGATGAGGGTAAGATTATTGAAGAGAATACTCCTGAAGAATTCTTCACAAATCCGCAGAACCCAAGACTTAAAGATTTCTTGTCAAAGGTTTTATAATGTATAAAAAATTATTACCTTGGTAAAATATTACCGAGGTGATTTTTTATGAATAATAATTTAGATGTTCAGGCATATCTCGATTCTCTTCCTGTGTCGGTGAGAACGGCAATTGTTGAATCGGGCGCAAAATTTGATACCGTTGAACAGCTTAAAGTTCTTGTAGCCGCGTATACGGGGCAGGAAAAACAGTGAGAATATTAATAGGCTCCACACTTGAAGGGGGATAAAATCAAAATCCCCCCTTCCGCCTCGTTCCTCGGCACCTTCCCCTCGGTGGGGGAAGGCTATTTTTGTGTAAACTATAATATTATTTACATATTGACAAACTTAAAAAAATACTATAAAATGTAATACAAATCAAATTAAATAACCCCTATCAAAAACAGTGAAGAAAATAAGACATAAATCACTCGCTTTCAGAGAGTTGCCGTTCGGTGCAAGGCAACACAGTGTTTATGTGCATAGCTCATTTCGGAGTTGCATAAGTGAAATCATAGCTTATGACGGTTGACCCCGTTACAAAGTCGGACCTTGTTAGAGGTCGCTAAGGTCGGTTTTGCCGATGAATTAGGGTGGTACCACGGTAGATTTTTCCATCGTCCCTATCAACTATATTTGATAGTGGGCGATTTTTATTTTGAGGCAGTATCTCATAAATCTTATGTGCATAACTTGACGGCAATTTTCCTGTCATAGTTCACAGACGCCTTTGGCAATACACAAAGTATTGCCACAGTTGTCTATTTTCTCTGACAAAAAATCTGCTCGCCAATTTATACACAACGATTTATTCAATACCGCTAAAACGATTTTATTAAGTTGGAGGACAAGATTATGAAGAAAGGTTGCGAAAAATATATTCCTTTCACACCCATTAACATTCCTGACAGACAATGGCCGTCAAAGACCATTACTGCACCACCCGTGTGGTGCTCGGTAGATTTGCGTGACGGTAATCAGGCTCTTATTGACCCAATGAATTTGCAGGAAAAAATTGAATATTTCAAAACACTTATTAATATTGGCTTTAAAGAAATTGAAGTTGGTTTTCCGTCAGCTTCTGAAACAGAATATGAGATTTTGAGAACTCTTATTGAGAAAAATCTCATTCCCGATGATGTTACAATTCAGGTTCTCGTTCAAAGCCGTGAGCATCTTATCAGAAAGACCTTTGAGGCTATTGACGGTGCTAAAAATGTAATTATTCATTTTTATAATTCAACCTCAACTTTACAAAGAAAAGTTGTTTTCAAAAAGGATATGCAGGGCGTTATTGACATCGCAGTTCAGGGCGCAAAGCTTATTAAACAGCTTACTGATGAGCTCAAAGCCGAAAAAGATGTTAATATCCGCTATGAATATTCACCTGAAAGCTTCTCGGGTACAGAGATGGATAATGCGGTGCTTATCTGTGAAAAGGTTATGGAAGAGCTTGACATCAACGCAGACAACAAGATTATTCTTAATCTTCCCGCAACAGTTGAGGGCAGTACACCCAACGGATACGCAGACCAGATTGAATATTTCTGCCGTAAGCTTAAAAATCGTGAAAATGCAATCATCAGCTTGCATCCTCATAATGACCGCGGAACTGCAGTTGCAGCTGCTGAACTTGGTCTTTTGGCAGGTGCCGACAGAATTGAGGGTACTCTTTTCGGTAACGGTGAGCGTACAGGTAATGTTGATATTGTTACTCTTGCTCTTAATATGTACACACAGGGTATTGACCCCGAGCTTGATTTCTCAAAAATGAATGAAATCAAAGAAATGTTTGAACGCACAACCAAAATGCCCGTTGACCCCAGAAAGCCATACGGCGGTGAGCTTGTTTTCACTGCATTCTCAGGCTCTCACCAAGATGCTATCAACAAGGGCAAGGAATATATGCGTACAAGCGGTACAGAGTATTGGGAAGTTCCTTATCTTCCCATTGACCCCGCTGATGTGGGTAGAGAATACGAGCCGATTATCCGTATCAACAGTCAATCCGGCAAGGGTGGTGTTGCTTACATTATGGCGGAATACGGCTACAATATGCCAAAGGCAATGCACCCCGAATTCTCAAAAATTGTTCAGAAGGTTTGCGACGAAAAGGGCAAGGAGCTTCAAAAAGAAGAAGTATATGCACTCTTCCAGCAAGAATATCTCAATGTTACAGGTCCTTACAAATTGCTTAGCTACAAATTCTACGAAGAAAGAGAACATGGCGAAGAACAGTCAAGAGTTCATTTTGTTGGTACAATTCAGTACAACGGCAACGAGCCTCAGCAGATTGAGGGTATCTCAGCAGGTCCTATCGGCGCGTTCTGTCAGGCTATGAATACAATCGGTCTTGGTGATTATCACTTCATTGACTATTCAGAACACGCCGTTTCTGTTGGTTCAGACTCAAAGGCTGTCAGCTATATTCACATCACAAACCCACAGGGCAAGGATGTTTTTGGTATTGGTATTTCACACAATATCAACTATGCATCTATCAAGGGTATTCTTTGTGCAGTTAACCGCTGTCTTCCAAACGTAGTAAGAGAGGAAAAAATAATATGAAAGAATATAATATTGTAGTTTTAAAGGGTGACGGTATCGGTCCCGAAATAGTTGACGAGGCATTAAAAGTGCTTGATGCGACAGGCGAGAAGTATGGTTTTAAATTCAGCTATGACTACCAGTTAATCGGCGGTGTGGCTATTGACGAAACAGGTGAGCCGCTTCCACAGACAACAATCGACGCTTGCAAAAAGGCAGATTGTGTATTCCTTGGTGCAGTCGGTGGTCCTAAATGGGACACACTTCCCGGCAATCAGCGTCCTGAAAAAGGTCTTTTAGGTATTCGCGGTGCACTTGGACTTTATGCAAATCTTCGTCCTGCAAAGATTTTCGAGCCTTTAAAATCCGCTTCACCTATCAAGGATAGTATTATCGGGGACGGACTTGACATTATGATTGTCCGCGAGCTTACGGGCGGTATCTATTTTGGTGAAAGAGGTCGCAAAGAGGTTGACGGCAACCCCGCGGCTTATGATACAGAGATGTATTCTGTTCCCGAAATCGAGAGAATTGCAAGAACAGCCTATGAAATGGCAATGAAGAGAAATAAAAAGCTCACAAGCGTTGACAAGGCTAACGTGCTTGAAAGTTCTCGCCTTTGGAGAGAAACTGTTATTAAAATGTCAGCGGAATACCCCGAAGTTGAGCTTTCACATATGTATGTTGATAACTGCGCAATGCAGTTGGTTCGCAACCCCGGTCAGTTTGACGTTATTGTTACATCAAATATTTTTGGTGACATTCTTTCAGACGAGGCATCAATGATTAGTGGTTCAATCGGTATGCTTGCAAGTGCAAGTCTTGCAACGGGCAAGATGGGACTTTACGAGCCAATTCACGGCTCTGCACCCGATATTGCAGGTCAGCAGAAGGCTAACCCCTTGGCAACAATTCTTTCAGCTGCGATGATGCTTCAGTATTCATTTGACGAAAAAAAGGCAGCACAATCAATTGAAGATGCAGTTAACGAGGCACTCAAAATTGCCCGTACACCTGACATTTATGAGGACGGCTTCAAGAAGGTAACCACCTCTGAAATGGGCGACCTTGTAGTATCATTATTAAAATAATAAAATATAATTGTAGTATATTGTAACAACTTAAACTTTACTTTTGTAAAATAATGTGATATACTA
>CAYWFB010000097.1:0-4281 GCA_964457415.1 uncultured Eubacteriales bacterium
TCGGTATGCCCCCCACGGGCGGTATCGGCTATGGCATCGACCGTTTGGTAATGCTTCTTACCGACAGCCCCGCAATCCGCGACGTTTTGTTGTTCCCCACAATGAAACCGTTAGATTAATTAAAATATATTTTTGTTTATTTTTGAAAGAGAAGGCTATATGAAACAACATTATAAGATTATCAAAAAGAATATAAAGCGATTTGAAAAATCAAGCTATTTCAGAGCCAGATTTTATTACACTAAATTTTATGAAACTCTTGCTCTCAACGAAAAACAGATAGTTTTTCAATCTTATGACGGCAGTAGCTTTACAGGTAATGTGTTTTATATTTTCAAGGCTATTTACAATAATCCCGAATATGATGATTATGAAAAAATAGTTGTTGCAAAAAATCCCGAACAGATTGAAAAGTATCTCACAGACAAAGAACTTGATAAAAATGTTACTGTTGTGCAGGTTCATTCAAAGGAATATTGCAAGGCATTAGCCTCAGCAAAATACTTGTTTAACAACGCGACCTTTGTTTCATATTTTGTAAAAAAAGAGGGTCAGATTTATCTCAACACTTGGCACGGCACTCCTCTTAAAAATATGGGCAGAAAAATTAAAAGCTCACCAAATGAGTTGGGCAATACCCAGCGCAATTTCCTTATGTGTGACTATATGCTCAACCCCAATGATTTCACATTTGAGCACATGAAAGAAGATTATATGCTTGATAATCTTTTCAAGAATAAGTATGTAATCTCAGGCTACCCCAGAAACTCCGCATTTTTTGATAAGGAGCGTGCCGCAGAGATACGTGCTGAGCTTGAAATTGAGGACAAGCAGGTTTCTGTTTATATGCCTACTTGGCGTGGTGAGGGTATCATAAATAAAAGCACCAATGAACAGACTGTATACATTATGTACACTCTCTATGAACTTGATAAAAAGGTTAACGATGATGTTATAATCTATGTTAAGCTCCACAATTACACAAGTTCAAAAATCAATTTCAATAACTTCAAGCATATCAGAACAATTCCTGATGGCTATGAAACTTATGAATTTCTCAATGCTGCAGATTGCTTGATTACAGACTATTCATCTGTATTTTTTGATTTTGCAAACACAGGCAAAAAAATTATTCTTTATGCCTATGATAAGGACGAATATCTTGCAACAAGAGGTATGTATATTGATTACAATGCTCTTCCGTTTACTTTTACATATAATGCTGAACAGCTTATCAATGAAGTGAACAATGTTAAGGAATATACACCTTATCCCGAATTCAATGCAAAGTTCAATAATTACGACGGCAAAGACGCGGCAGAAAGACTTGTTAACCTTGTATTTAAAGGTAAGCAGTGCGATACAATGAAGGTAATTGATGGACTCAGTTACAACAACGGCAAAGAAAATGTTCTTGTATTTGTTGGCTCCTTGTTCCAAAACGGTATTACTACTGCTGCAAAAGGACTTATCAATAACGTCAGCAAAGAGAATTATAACTATTTTATGACTTTCTATAAGAACAGAGTTGAGGGTAATAAGGCTACTATCAATGATTTTGTAGGAGTTGACTATATTCCGATTCAGGGTCCTAAAAATCTTTTGTTTGAAGAAGCTATTATTCAGTTTTTGTATTACAGATGCGGTTTGAAATTTGGCTTTATAAAGAAAATTATTGATAAGATTTATAAGCGTGAAATTGACCGTGTTTATCCTCGTGTTGAGTTTGCTCACGTAATCCATTATTCAGGTTACGAAAGCAGAATTATTGATATGTTCAAGGTAATGGATTCTGACAGAATTCTCTATATTCATAATGATATGAATAAAGAGGCGAAGGCAAAGCGTATTGTGAATCCAAAGGCTTACAAAGACAATTTGTTGTGTTATGATAAAATTGTGTGTATCAGAGAAACTTCAAAGCCTGAAATTATCAATTTTAATAATAAGATTGATGCTGATAAGGTTTATGTTGCACACAACATCAATAATATTCAAGCAATCAAAGAACGTGCTCTTCAGCCTCTCACTTTTGATTACAACACTTATTGCAATGTAACCCAAGAAAAACTTGAAGAAATTCTTGCTGATAAATCCTGCAAAAAGTATATCAATATCGGCAGATTTTCACCAGAAAAGGGTCACGAGCGTTTAATTAAAGCTTTCCTTGAATATTCTAAGGATGACCCAAATGCGTATCTGCTTATTGTTGGCGGCCACGGTAATTCATTTAATGACACTATGCAGCTTATTGAAGAAAGCGGAACTGACAAAATTATTATTGTTCGTCATATCAGTAATCCGTATCCTATTCTCAATGCTTGTGATATGTTCATTTTGTCATCGTTCTATGAGGGCTTGCCTATGACAATTATGGAGGCTCTTGTACTGGGTAAAACAATTATCAGTACAAAAATATCTGGTCCTGCAGAATTCTTAAGTCAGGGCTATGGCTACCTTGTTGAAGATTCACAAGAGGGATTGCTTAAAGGCTTGTACGATTATAAAAACAATAATATTACAGAGCTTATTCCTTTTGATGCAGAAGGCTTTAACAACAAAGCTCTTGAAGAATTTGAAACAATGCTTGAGGCATAAAATTAATAAACCGCCGTTTTTTCGGTGGTTTATTTTTATGCAATAACGCAGCAGAGTAATCGTTGATACAGTTAAGGTTGAATTTTGACAATTTATATGCTATATTATTAAAAAAATTTAATTTTTGGGGGATATTATGAAAAACTCTAATATCAGAAAAACCGAAAAGTTCTTTTAGCATAAATGATTCAACTGCATTAAAGGGCGTTGCTATTATTTTAATGATTTTTCATCACTGTTTCAGATTGCAAAGCAGAATGGATAAATACAGTATTGTAACCTGGCCCTTTGAAGTATCTACGATTGTGGAGTTTTCGGGAATGTTTAAAATATGTGTGTCGATTTTTGCAAGATATGATTTATTTAGTAAAATCGACCGTATTAAAATTATAAGGAACAAATATATAAACGGTGTTTTGGTATTCTTTTTACTTGGAATTATTTTTGTTGCGGCAACTTATATATTTTTCCGCATTCCCTTTAAGAAGCTCTGGGAGTACAACTATGGGATTTATGCGGCGATTTTCATTTGCTTCTTCAAGAAATATGTTGTAAGAATACCTGTTATCTCTAAAATTCTTATATTTTTTGGAAAACACTCAATGAACATATTTTTAATCCATACATTTATACAGAGCGTTTTCTTTATGGATTTCATTTTTGGCTTCAAACACTTCTTGCTTATTGCAGCAGTGCTTTTCGGAATTTCTCTTGCAATTTCAGTTTTAATTATCGAACCATTAAAAAAGCTTGTGCGCTTTGATAAATTAATGGATAAATTAAGCAATAAATTTTGTGAGTTAATAGATAAATCATAAAATCAAAAAGGGGATGTCATTATGGCGGAACAAAAACTCACTAAGAAGCAAACTATAATACAGATTTTAAAATTTGTCGCATTTTCAATGGGTGCAGGTATTATTCAGATTGTTTCTTACACAATCATTCACGAATTGACCGATTGTGCACATTGGAAGGCATATTTGCCATCACTCATTTTGTCAGTTCTCTATAATTTCACTGTGAACAGAAAATTCACCTTTAAATCGGCAAATAATGTTCCGATTGCAATGCTTAAAGTAGCACTGTTTTATTGTGTATTCACTCCTGTTTCGGCATATCTTGGCCATTTGGCAGAACAAGCAGAAGTTAATAACTACATAATTGAAGCCGTAACAATGGCTTGTAATCTTATTACTGAATATCTTTATTGCAGATTTGTAGTCTATCGCAACTCAATGAATACAAATAACCTTGCTGAAAAAGATAAAGAAAAAGCAGAAACTAAATAAAATACTAATTCCTTTGCTCCTCCCTCTGACGAGGGAGGGGGACCGCTTGCGGTGGAGGGAGAGATAATAATGCTTGCTAAATCTCTCCCTCAGTCTCGCATACGCTCGACAGCTCCCTCGTCAGAGGGAGCCAATTTTTCTTTTTTATTTACATTCTGCACTTGGAATTCTCAATTCCCACCAAATTTATATGAATTAACTATTGAATTCCTAGTAGTTTTGTAGTATATTATTTGCGAAAGGAAAAACAATACTCTAAAAGGGTGTAGATATTATGAAAATCTCAACAAAAGGCAGATATGCGCTCCGTCTTATGACAGACCTTGCAATCCATAGAGAAGACGGCTATATATCAATAAAATCCGTTGCAACAAGACAAAATATAAGTGAA
>CAYWFB010000098.1:0-4270 GCA_964457415.1 uncultured Eubacteriales bacterium
GTACAGAGAAATCAAAGGGTACAAAGGTATTCGCTCTCGGCGGTAAAATCAATAACACAGGTCTTGTTGAGGTTCCTATGGGAACAACACTCCGTGAGGTTATCGATGAAATCGGTGGCGGTATCCCCAACGGCAAAAAATTCAAGGCTGCACAGACAGGTGGTCCTTCAGGCGGATGTATTCCGGCTTCTCTCATGGACACACCAATCGACTACGACAACCTTACAGCAATTGGCTGTATGATGGGTTCAGGCGGACTTATCGTAATGGACGAAGACAACTGTATGGTTGACATTGCTAAGTTCTTCCTTGAGTTCACAGTTGATGAGTCCTGCGGTAAGTGTACTCCCTGCCGTGTAGGTACAAAGAGACTTCGTGAAATGCTCGAAAAGATTACAGACGGTAAGGCAACTCTCGAAGACCTTGATAAGCTTGAAGAGCTTTGCTATTACATCAAAGAAAACTCACTTTGCGGTCTCGGTCAGACTGCTCCCAACCCCGTTCTTGCAACACTCAAGTTCTTCCGCGAAGAGTATATTGCTCATATCGTTGATAAGACTTGTCCCGCAGGCGTTTGTAAGAAGCTTGTTAAGTACGAAATCGTTGAAGATAAATGTAAGGGTTGTACACTTTGCTCAAGAAAGTGCCCTGTTGGTGCTATCAGCGGAACAGTTAAGAACCCACACACAATCGATGCTAACAAGTGTATCAAATGTGGCGTTTGTATTGAGTCTTGTAAGTTCGGCGCAATTATTAAAAAGTAAGGAGAGTGCTAAATTATGGTAAACATTAAGATTAACGACAAATCATATTCTGTACCCAAGGGTAGCACTATCCTTGAAGCTGCACGTTATGCAGGTATAGAAATCCCCACACTCTGCTACCTTAAGGATATAAACGAAATCGGCGCTTGCCGTATCTGTATGGTAGAGGTTAAGGGTGCAAGAAGTCTTGTTACTGCTTGCGTATTCCCCGTAGCAGAGGGAATGGAAATTTACACAAACACTGAAAAGGTAAGACATTCAAGAAAAATGACTCTTGAGCTTATCCTTTCAACTCACGACAGAAAGTGCCTTTCTTGCGTACGTAGTGGAACTTGCGAGCTTCAGAAGCTTTGCAAGGAATTCGGCGTTGAGGACGAAGGTCGTTTCGATGGTGAAATCATTAAGTATGATTTCGATGATTCAGCAGCACATATGGTAAGAGATAACAACAAGTGTATCGTTTGCCGTCGTTGTATAGCGGCTTGCGACCAGCAAGGTATTTCAGTTATCGGTGCAAATGCTCGTGGCTTTGATACTCACGTTAGCTCTGCATTTGATAAAGACCTTGCAGACGTTTCTTGTATCTCTTGCGGTCAGTGTATCGTAAACTGCCCCACAGGTGCTATCGTTGAAAAGGATGACACAGCAAAGGTATTCGCCGCAATCAACGACCCTGAAAAGTTTGTTATTGTTCAGGCTGCTCCTTCAATCCGAGCAACACTCGGTGAGGCATTCGGTATGCATATCGGTGCAAATGTTGAGGGCAAAATGGTTGCAGCTCTTCGCAGACTTGGCTTCGATAAGGTATTCGATACTGATTTCGCGGCTGACCTTACAATCAGAGAAGAAGCACACGAGCTTCTTGACCGTGTTCAGAACGGTGGAACTCTTCCTATGATTACATCTTGCTCACCCGGTTGGATTAAATACTGTGAGCATTATTATCCGGAACAGATTTCTCATCTTTCAACCTGCAAGTCACCTCAGCAGATGTTCGGTGCAGTTATGAAGACATACTACGCTGAAAAGATGGGCATCGACCCCAAGAATATGGTAGTTGTAGGCGTTATGCCATGTACTGCTAAGAAGTTTGAGACAAAGCGTGACGGTCAGTCAGCTTCAGGTTATCCTGATGTTGATATTGCCATCACAACAAGAGAGCTTGCAAGAATGATTGAAACAGCAGGTATCTTCTTCAAACATCTTCCCGATGAAAAGTTTGATAATCCCTTCGGCGAGAGCACAGGTGCTTCAACAATCTTCGGTGCATCAGGTGGTGTTATGGAAGCTGCTCTTCGTACAGCCGTTGAAAAGCTTACAGGCGAAACACTTGAAGACGTTGACTTCACTGAAGTTCGTGGCATGCAGGGTGTTAAAGAAGCTGAATACGATGTTGCAGGCAAGAAGATTAAGGTTGCAGTAGCATCAGGTACAAAGAATGCAAAAGTTCTTATGGACCAGATTAAGAACGGCACAAGCGAGTATCTCTTTATTGAGATTATGGGATGCCCCGGCGGTTGTATCAACGGTGGCGGTCAGCCCATTCAGCACGCAGTTGTTCGTAACTTCGTTGACCTTAAAGCTCGTCGTGCAGAGGCTCTTTACTCCGCAGACAGAAACAATGCAGTAAGAAAGTCACACGAAAACGCAGCAGTTAAGGCACTCTATACAGAGTATCTCGGTAAGCCCGGTAGCCACAAGGCTCACGAAATTCTTCATACAACATACGTTGCAAGAAAGAAATATTAATTTAAAAAAATTAAATGCGGACGGGGAGTGCATTTGGGTGCACTTCCCGTCTTGTATTTTCTGTAAATTTGGTGTATCATATATGATAGATAATGTATTAAGGAAAAGGACTTTAAATGCTTAAAAAGATTATTTCATTGTTGCTTGTTTTTTCTTTCATGATAAGCCTTGTAGCTTGCAAAAACGAAGAAGATTTTGAAGAAAATACATCTACAACAGAGCCAACAACTGAAAATACTACTGAAAATAAGATTGAAAATACATCTGATACACCCCAAAACAGTGATGTGTCATCCACGGAGTCCACAACTCAGGTTCCTACAGTCAAGGTAACAATTCCTGAGGGCTATACTCTTGTGCGAATTTCTTGGCTTTTAGAGGAAAAAGGCTTCTGCACATCAGATGAATTCCTGAAAGCTGCACAAAATTATACAGAATGGCTTGATTTAACACAGTATCCGTTCTTGAATAGCTTGCAAAGTGCAGAAAATGTGTGCTTTTACCTTGAAGGCTATATTTTCCCGTTGACTTATGATATTCCTGAAAATGCAACCGCACAGGATATTATAAAAATGTTCTTGAATGGCACAAAGCAGAAGCTTGATGATACATTTATGATGGCTGTGCAGCAGTCGGGCTTTAGTGTTCACCAGATTTTAACTCTTGCTTCGCTTATTGAAAAAGAGGCAAAGCTCCCCGAACACAGAACAATGATTTCGTCAGTTCTTCATAATCGTCTTGACGCAGGAATGCAATTTCAATGTGACCCTACCGTGAAATACTGCACGGGTGTTATTCAATTGATTTATCCCGAAAAAATTGACTATTTTAAATACTATTATAATACTTATCGTTGTAAAGGACTTATGGCAGGTCCCATCTGTAATCCAGGTTGGGAATCAATTGAGGCGGCATTAAGCCCTGCAAATACAGATTATCTCTATTTTATAATTGGAACTGTGCCACCCTATGAGGCAAAGTATTCTGAAACCTATGCAGAGCACGAAAAATTCTGGAACGAAAACAAAGACAGATTAACGGGAAACTGATATAAGCCTCCCTTGTCAAAGGGAGGGGGACCGCGTAAGCGGTGGAGGGATTCATTATGAACATAAAACTTGCAGATAGACTTGTGGAGCTAAGAAAAGAAAATAAGCTATCCCAAGAGGCACTTGCAGAAAAATTGGGACTCAGCCGTCAGGCAATCTCTAAATGGGAGCGTGCCGAGGCATCACCCGATACTGATAATCTTATTGCCCTTGCCACTCTTTACGGTATAAGCCTTGATGAATTGCTTGGCAATGCGTCTGTAAAAGAAGAAAAAGAAGAGCTCGCAGAGGAAGCTCCTCTCACAGACACTCAAATCAAGGGAAAAGCTAATCTGACAAAAGCACCAATTCTTTTGCTCGTTGCGGTTGCCGTGTATGTGGTTGGAGGAATTATTCTCGGTGGCAAATGGTGGGCGGTAATGTGGATTTTATTCCCGTTGGTTTTGGCTTATGCCCTCGCTTCTGCCTCATTCATGTGTGAAAACAAGAAAGTAAAGTCAAGTATATTTATGACCTTGGCGGTTGCCTTGGGTGCAGTAGTGCTTTATGTGTTGCTCGGTATGTTGCTCTCTCTCTGGAGTATCGCGTGGGTTGTTTTCCTTGCAATACCGGCGTATCTTTACATAAGATTAATTAAAAAGAAATAAAAAAATAAGGGGCTGTAAAAAAACGCCCTGAAAAAATCCGAGGTTCGTGTAAAAGCGAGTC
>CAYWFB010000099.1:0-4141 GCA_964457415.1 uncultured Eubacteriales bacterium
GGTCCTTAACACGGCCGCCTCTGATAAGAACAACAGAGTGTTCCTGAAGATTGTGACCTACGCCGGGAATGTAAGCTGAAACTTCAATTCCGTTTGTAAGACGAACTCTGGCGAGCTTTCTAAGAGCTGAGTTAGGCTTTTTAGGTGTATCTGTTTTAACAACAGTACAAACACCTCTCTTTTGTGGAGAATTGTTATTTGTCATAACATTCTTCTTTGAGTTGAGACCCTTACCGAGAGCGGGAGCCTTAGACTTCTTAACGAGAGTTTCTCTTCCGTTGCGAACGAGCTGGTTAAAGGTTGGCATTCTTTGATTCACCCCCATACATATTTATTGCATAACAAACTGGCGGACCCAAGTCCGCATGCTCGAATAGTTTATCACAAATAAACAAGATTTGTCAATACATTTTTTGCAAAATAACGAAATTTTTATTGAAATGCAAAATGCAAAGCACAAAGTGCAAAATTATGTTCGCACCAAAATTGTAGGGGCTGACGACCCCGGCAGCCCGTAATGAGTGATAAGAGAACTCACTTTTGTAGTAAAGTTATTTTTGCTTTTCTGATTTATCTCTGTGAATTATAACAGAGCATATATTAAACAATATCGTACCGAGCAGTAATACAGCAGAACCAAAATAATATGCACCGATGACATCTTCAACAGTAGAGTAATATTCAAAACGCATTGTAAGATATGTTACGAGGGATGGTATATGAAGCGATATAGAACAGCTTATTAAACTGAATATTGAATAGTATTTCCAACGATATTCTTTCTTGCGTGAAAATATACTTATCACTGCCAGACTCCAAGCTGTTAAACCAAGAAGTACCGCCAATAGATTCAGCGTTCCTGTGCCACCGCTAATTTCGAACAGATTTTTCATTATATCATTATTGCTTACGGACAAGTATACAAAGCAAGAAGCTGCAATAAAAATGACGGTTGTTATTGCTATCGCACAGAGTTTTTTGAAAAATCGTTTCTCTGATTCTTTCTTCTCATTAACAGATATTTCTGTGATATTTTTAATTATCTGCTCAGTGGGTTCGTTTTCCAACCCTAACAATTCAGAGACCGTTATTTCTAAAACCCCTGCCAGAGGTTCTAAGAGAGATAAATCGGGGTAGTTCAAACCTCGTTCCCATTTGCTTACTGCCGCAACTGAAATATGAAGTTTTTCCGCAATATCTTTTTGAGTCCATCCTTTTGCTTTTCGCAATTCCGTGATTTTATTTCCAGTGTAATGTGTATCCAAATTAAATCACTCCTTTCGGTTGCTCTTATTATAGTCTATTGAGTAGTTAAAAGCAAACGACTTAAGGTTGAATTAGCTTTTATATACTGAAAATATACTGTTAAGATGTTGTATTTTTACGCAAAAAAGAAAAACAGCATAGCGTTATAGCTATACTGTCGTTCTTTTCGCACTCGTCAATCGGCTGATTTCATAGGATATTGAAAACATCCTTATGAGAAGTAGCCTTTCTCAGTCCTCATTTTTTATTATTTATGCATCTACGGCAACTACATCTGCGATTGACTTTTCGAGTTCAACCTCTGAATAGCACTTCATACCTGTACCCGAGGGAAGAAGCTTACCGATGATAACATTTTCTTTAAGTCCCATAAGCGGGTCAATCTTGCCCTTGATAGCTGCATCTGTAAGAACTCTTGTTGTTTCCTGGAATGATGCTGCTGACAAGAATGAATCTGTTGCAAGTGAAGCCTTTGTGATACCGAGAAGTAAAGGAGCACAAGTTGCAGGAACAAATGCCTCTCCTGTTTCCTCTGATGCAAGACGAGCCTTTTCATTTGCAAGAGCAAACTCACGCTTATCTGTTGTAGCACCGGGAAGAAGGTCTGTTGTACCAGCTTCTACTACCTTGAGCTTTCTCATCATCTGACGTACGATAACCTCGATATGCTTATCGTTGATGTCAACACCCTGATTACGATATGTTCTCTGAACTTCTTTAATAAGATAGTCATGAACTGCGTCAACACCGTTGATTGCAAGAATATCGTGTGGGTTGGGTGAACCGTCTGTGAGGGCTGTACCCTTCTTAACAAAGATAGGATTACCATTTTCGTCAGTTTCTGAATTGAAACTCTTATGGAAGCCATAAGGAATCATATATGCACGCTCATCGCCGTTTTCATGGTCAGTAATAACGATATGCTCATTACCCTTGATTTCACGGAATGAAAGCTGACCGTCGATTTCTGAAAGGATTGCAAGAACCTTGGGCTTTCTTGCCTCAAACAATTCTTCAACACGGGGAAGACCCTGTGTGATATCCTGGCTTGAAGCAACACCACCGGTATGGAAGGTTCTCATTGTAAGCTGAGTACCGGGTTCACCGATAGACTGTGCAGCAATGATACCAACTGCTTCACCAACTGTTACGGGATTACCTGTTGCAAGGTTTGCACCATAGCACTTGATACATACACCGTGTTCTGAATCACAAGTAAGAAGTGAGCGAATCTTGATTCTGCGGTCTGCAGGATTTTCTCTTGCATTAACCATATCAGCAACAATCTTTGCTTTTTCTTCTGTAATCATTTCATCCTTTGATGCTACAAGGTTGCCCTCTGCATCAAAGAAGTCTTCAAGAAGATAACGACCTGTAAGTCTTTCGCTTAAGGTTTCAATCATTTCCTTACCTTCGGTAATGTCGTAAACCTCGATACCGTCGTGGCAATGGCAATCTTCTTCACGGATAATAACATCCTGTGAAACGTCAACAAGACGACGTGTAAGGTAACCTGAGTCAGCAGTACGAAGAGCTGTATCGGCAAGACCTTTACGAGCACCACGAGAAGAAATGAAGTATTCAAGAACGTTAAGACCTTCACGGTAGTTAGCACGAATGGGAACTTCGATTGTTTTACCTGCTGTATTTGCGATAAGACCACGCATACCGGCAAGCTGACGAAGCTGAGCTTTAGAACCACGGGCACCTGAATCAACCATCATATAGATGGGGTTTGTCGGACCGAGGTTTTCAAGGATACCTGAAGAAACTTCGTTTGTTGTTTCTTCCCAGACCTTGATAACTGCTCTTGAACGCTCCTCTGCACTATAAAGACCCATATTGAAGTAATCGTTGATAACGTCAACTCTTTCTTCCGCCTGTGCAAGAAGGTCTTTCTTTGTTTCGGGGATTTTTGCATCGCAAACAGCAACTGTAATACCGCTCTTTGTTGAATATTTAAGACCCTGTGTCTTAATCTTATCAAGCATTTCAGCCGCGACTGTTACACCGTGAACCTTAATGCACTTGTCGATAATCTGACCGAGTGTCTTTTTGTTTACAAGGAACTCAACCTCAAACTTAAAGGCATTTTCAGGATTTGTTCTGTCAACAAAGCCTAAATCCTGAGGAATGGGGTTGTTGAAAATTACACAACCGAGAGTTGTGGGAACAAGCTTTGTAACCATTTCGCCGTTAACTTCTTTGGTCATTCTAATCTTGATTTGTGAATGAAGACCGATGTCGCCCTCTTCATAAGCCATTGTAGCCTCATTAACGTCACGGAATACCTTGCCGTTACCGGGCTCATCATCCTTACGCATTGTAAGATAGTAAGAACCGAGAATCATATCCTGTGTAGGAACTGCAACGGGCTTACCGTCTGAAGGCTTAAGAAGGTTGTTTGCAGCAAGCATAAGAAGTCTTGCTTCTGCCTGTGCTTCTGCTGAAAGAGGCACGTGAACAGCCATCTGGTCACCGTCAAAGTCGGCGTTGAAAGCTGTACATACAAGGGGATGAAGCTTGATAGCTCTGCCTTCTACGAGTACGGGCTCAAATGCCTGAATACCAAGGCGGTGAAGAGTGGGAGCACGGTTGAGCATTACGGGATGGTCTTTAATAACTGTTTCAAGTGAATCCCAAACCTCTGTGCTTGCACGCTCTACCTTTTTCTTTGCAGATTTCATATTGCTTGCAAGGCCATTCTCAACAAGGTTCTTCATTACGAACGGCTTGAAGAGCTCAAGTGCCATTTCCTTAGGAAGACCGCACTGGTAAAGCTTGAGTTCAGGACCAACAACGATAACTGAACGTCCTGAATAGTCAACACGCTTACCAAGAAGGTTCTGACGGAAACGTCCCTGCTTACCTTTAA
>CAYWFB010000100.1:0-4119 GCA_964457415.1 uncultured Eubacteriales bacterium
ACTCTTGCCATTGCAAGATACATACCAACCTCTGAGCATTCACCCTCAAAGTTTGCGCGAAGGTCCATGATAATGTCTTCGCGAACACCTTTTGCAACGCCTACAACGTGCTCTGCAGCCCAAGTTCTCTCGTCTTCTTTGATTTCGTTGAACTTGTCAGCAGTAACCTTGCACTGTGGGCATCTCTCGGGAGCTGAATCTCCTTCATGAACATAACCGCAAACTGAACATACAAATTTTTTCATAGTAAATTTCCTCCAAAATTCAATTTTTAATTATTTAAACGGTATTCGTCGCAGCTTTTGCATATGCCAAAAAGCATTAAACTGTAACCGTAAATTTGACCAATATTTTCATCTTCGCAATCAAAACTATAATTTTTAATTGACATTACGTCATATACTTTACCGCAACAATTGCATTTAAAATGTGCATGGGGGGCAGGGTTACCATCAAAGCGGTCCTGAGTGCCGTCGGGGATTTTGATAATCTGACCGCATTGTTCAAGCTGTGAAAGATTTCTGTAAAGAGTTCCAAGACTTAAATTCGGTATTTTTTCTCTTACCGAAAGATAAAGCTCCATAGCTGTTGGATGGTCATATCTGGATTTAAGTTCATTCACAATAGCATCTCTTTGCTTGCTTTTTCTTTCAAGAGCCATTCCCTGCACCGCCTTAACAGTAATGATTACTGTTATTAGTATATCATAATATTTATTAATGTCAAGTCTTTTTTATAAAAAGGTGGAGATTTTTTGAAAAAAATATTTATATTGAATTTATTGGTTATTTTTCTGTTTTCTTCATGTGTTTATTTGCCTGAAAAACAAGAGGACAAGTCCGTAGAAAATCAAAGGTTCGTAGGTGTTTGGTTCACATATAAGGAAATAGAAGATTTGTGTAATGGCGTAAAAAGCGAAGAGGAGTTAAAAAGTAATATAAATTTGATATTTAAGACATTAAAAACTTATAAGGTAAATAATCTCTTTTTACATGTAAGAGCATTTGACGATTGCTTTTATTCTTCGTCAATTTATAATTTGAGTGATTATTGTAAAAATGACAATGATAAATTGAATTTTGATATTCTTCGATGTTTTATTGATGTAGCTGAAGAACATAAAATTTCAATTCACGCTTGGCTTAATCCATATAGAATAAGAAATGATAATCAGACCGATAAAATTCCTTTAACCTCTTTTGCAGGAAAAATACTTGCCGAAAACAGTGAAGATGAGAGGATTATAACAACTGAGAATTCAATTTATTATAATCCTGCGTATCCCGAAGTTCAAAATTATGTATTAAAGGGAATAAGAGAAATTCTTGAAAATTATGAGGTTAGCGGGATTCATATTGACGATTACTTTTATCCAACCACCGATGAAGAGATAGACAAAAATATATATAATAATTACATTAAAAATGGCGGAGAATTAAATCTTGCTGATTTCAGAAGAAATGCAGTAAATTCGTTAGTTTCTTCAATTTACTCACTTGTTAAAAGCTATGATGATAATCTTTTAGTTTCTGTGAGCCCATCTGCTGATATTGAGAAAAACTACAATAATTCTTATGCTGATGTAAAATTATGGGCGGAAAATGATGGCTATGCGGACATACTTATTCCGCAGTTGTATTACGGATTTAACCATTCCACAATGCCTTTTAACGATTTGCTCAATGAATGGGTAACTTTACAGAATGAAAATACAAAAATAGTAATAGGTCTTGCCGTTTATAAAACTGGAAATGAAGATATCTATGCCCAAGAGGGAAGAAACGAGTGGATTGAAGATGATAATATTATCGCAGAGCAAATAGAATACATAAATAACGCTAATGCCTTTGGATGGTCATATTTTTCGGCATCATATTTGTATTAAAATCTATAGTAGCTGGAAAGATTATCTTTATAGTAGCTGGAAAGATTATCTAACTTGACGATTATACGGTTTTTTGGTAAAATAAAGTTAGATTATGGCGAAGGATGTGAAAATAATGCAGAACAAGGTTTTCAAGAGTATAATTTCTGTTGTTTTATGCTTTTCTATATTATTTTCATTTGCTTCGTATTTTGCTGTAAGTGCGGCTACACAGACGGGTATAGTTAATGGACTTGGGAGCTATGCCCTTTATGTAAGAACTGGTCCGGGAACAAATAACAGTAAATTACAACATAATGGTAACGAGGTAAAACTGTATGATGGAAATTCAGTTACAGTTCTTGGTACATTCAATTCAGAAAATAATGATACTTCAAACCCGACTTGGTACAAGATACAGTTTTCATATTCAGACACCACACTATCAGGTTATGTTTCTGCGAAATATATTGAAATCAGAACAACCACCGATGATTACGAAATGCCAGAGGGTGTGCCCGAAATATATAAAGAATACATAGAAAATCTTTTGAGCTTGCATCCTAATTGGAATTTTGTCTTTTATGATACAGGCATAAATTGGGATGATTTGTTCACTACTTCGGCACAAGGCTATTTTGGCAGAAGTATGATACAGTATAATCAGCCATTGTCTTATCGTTCTACAGCTTCAGGTGCTTACGATTGGCGTAATGATAAATGGTTATTATATAAAAATGAATCCGGTTGGTATCAGGCTAATACCCAGACCATTGCTTATTATATGGACCCAAGAAATTTCTTGAATGAATCAAATGTTTTTATGTTTGAGGCACTTTCATATGATAGCAAAACTCAGACCATTGATGGTGTACAGAAAATTTTAAACGGCTCATTTATGGATGGCGTAAAAATTAAAAATTCTGACAATATTGAAATAACTTATGCACAGGCATATATTGATGCAGCAACCAAAGCCAATGTAAGCCCCTATCATCTCGCGTCGCGTACCGTTCAAGAAGTAGGCAAAGACGGCAGTGGTTCAACAAGCGGTAAGTATATAGCAAAAGACGGAACAGATTATTCAGGATATTATAATTTTTATAATATAGGTGCTTCTGCAGGTAACGACCCAATTGCAAACGGTTTAAAATACGCTTCGGGCTCTTCCTCAAAATATTTGTTGCCTTGGAATACTCAATACAAATCAATTGTTGGTGGTGCCGAATGGATAGCTGATGGTTATATCAATAATAAGCAGGATACATTGTATTTTCAGAAATTCAATGTTATGAATAAGGTTTGGACACATCAGTATATGACCAATATAATGGCACCTGCTTCAGAGTCAATCAATATTAGAAAGACTTATTCAAATTTAGGAATTATTGACGATAGTTTTACATTTTTAATACCGTATTACAGAAATATGCCCGAAAAGGCTTGTGAACTGCCTGAAAAAAATAATTATAGCCCAAACAACTGGCTTTCTTCTTTGAAGATTGATGATTATGATATTGGCTTTGATGCAGGTAAAACAAGCGGATATTCATTAGAAGTGCCTTCATCAGTTTCTTCTGTAAAAATTACTGCAACAACTATAAATTCAAAAGCATCTGTAAGTGGTGCGGGTACAGTTTCTTTAAATCCCGGCAGTAATGCAATTGACATTGTTGTAACTGCTGAAAATGGTGACAAGCGTACATATACTGTAAATGTTATAAGAAATGCTGAAAATATTGTTCCGTTGACCGGTATTTCTTTAAGTAGTACAACTGCTTCAATGTTTACGGGTGATACTATGAAATTGACAGTTACATATAAACCATCTAATACCACTGACAGTAAAAATGTAACCTGGTCAAGCTCTGATAAATCTGTCGCAACAGTTTCAAATGGTACAATAACAGCAATCGGTGTTGGTACAGCAACAATAACCGCAAAGGTTGGCGCATTCACAGCAACCTGCAAGGTAACGGTAACAAGTAGTACTAAATATGTTATCGGTGATATTGATGCGGATGGCTCAATTACTATTGCTGACGCACTTATGATTTTTAAGTATAAATCAGGCGAAATAAAGCTCTCAGATACTCAGCTTAAAGCCGCCGATACTGATAAAAACGAAAAAGTCGAATTAGCAGACGCATTGAGAATATTCAAATATAAGAGTGGAGAAATCGACAAATTATAAAAAATTTAGGGGCTGTAAAAAAACAGCCTGAATAAAAAAGAACTACAAGTCTATCGAAAAG
>CAYWFB010000101.1:0-4028 GCA_964457415.1 uncultured Eubacteriales bacterium
TTCTTCTTGACGTTACTCCACTTTCACTTGGTATCGAAACAATGGGTGGCGTAAACACAAGAATTATTGAAAGAAATACAACAATCCCCGTAAAGAAGAGCCAGATTTTCTCAACTGCAGCTGACAATCAGACATCAGTTGAGGTTCACGTTCTTCAGGGCGAAAGAGAATTCGCAAGAGATAACAAAACTCTTGGTATCTTCCACCTTGACGGTATTCTTCCCGCACGTCGCGGTACTCCTCAGATTGAGGTTACTTTCAATATTGACGCTAACGGTATCGTAAACGTTTCTGCTAAAGACCTTGGCACAAACAAAGAGCAGTCAATTTCAATCACATCTTCAACAAATATGTCAAAGGAAGATATTGAAAAGGCAGTTCAAGAAGCTGAAAAATTCGCAGAAGAAGATAAGAAGCGCAAGGACGCAGTTGACACAAGAAATGCCGCAGACCAGATGGTATATCAGTGCGAAAAAATCCTCGCTGATGACGGCGACAAGTTCTCAGAAAGCGACAAAGCAGAGCTCCAGACAAAGATTGACGCTCTCAAAGAAGCTCTCAAGGGCGAAGACGTTGACGCTATCAAGGCAAAGCAGGAAGAGCTCACACAGCAGTTCTACAAGATTTCAGAAGAACTCTATAAGCAGGCTCAGGCAGCTCAGGGCGATGCACAGGGTGCAGGCTATGACCCTAACGCAGGTGCTGCTCCCAACAACGACGGCTATTACGATGCCGATTTCAAAGACGTTGAATAATTAAACCTATAATTTACGGGCAGACATCTGCCCGTAAATCCCTATTATTTGGAGATACTTATGGCAGAAAAAAGAGATTATTATGAGGTGCTCGGTGTTGATAAATCTGCGTCAGATGACGAGATTAAAAAGGCTTACCGAAAAGCCGCAAAAAAATATCACCCCGATTTAAATCCCAATAATAAAGAAGCAGAAGAAAAGTTCAAAGAGGCAAACGAAGCCTACGAAGTTCTTTCTGACAGCGAGAAAAAAGCCCGTTATGACCAGTTCGGCCACGCAGGTGTTGACCCCAACTACGGTGCAGGCGGTGGAGCTTATGGCGGTGGCTTTGGCGGAATGGATTTCGATTTGGGCGACATTTTCGGCTCAATCTTCGGCAACGGCTTTGGCGGTGGCTTTGGCGGAGGTCGTGCAAATCCAAACGCACCGCAACGTGGTAGCGATACTCAGGCGAGCGTTACAATTTCATTTGAAGAGGCTGCAAAGGGCTGTAAACGAAGTGTTGACACAATGCGAATTGATACCTGTGACGAATGTCACGGTAGTGGTTGTCAGAGCGGTCATTCACCAAAAACCTGCCCTGAATGTAACGGTCGCGGTCAGGTAACAGTTCAGCAAAGAACACCTTTCGGCGTAATTCAGTCCTCAAAGGCATGCTCACGTTGTAACGGTAGGGGCACAATCATTGAAAATCCCTGTAAAAAGTGTAATGGTGCAGGCAGAGTTCGTAAGAGCGCAAAGCTTGACATCAACATTCCCGCAGGTATTGATGACCGTCAGGTGCTTACCGTTCGCGGTCAGGGTAATAAGGGTGCTAACGGCGGACCCGCAGGTGACCTTAATATCGTTGTAAATGTTCGTCCTCACCCCATTTTTGAGCGTGATGGCTACAATGTATGGTGTGATGTACATCTTACCTTTATGCAGGTGGCTTTGGGTTGCACAATTCAGGTTCCTACCCTCGACGGTAAGGTTGAATATCCCGTACCCGCAGGTACACAACCCGGCGATGTGTTCAAGCTTCGCGGTCGTGGTATTCAGAACCGTAGCGGTATGGGCAAGGGTGACCAGCTGGTGCGTATTATCGTTGATGTTCCCAAGAAATTGACCGATAAACAAGAAGAGCTTCTTCGTCAGTTGGCATTCGAATTCGGTGCCGCCGATAACCTTGACGACAGCAAAAAAGGCTTCTTCGGCAAGAAAAGGAAATAATTTATAATGTAGGGCGGGGGCTCGCTCCCGCCGTTTGCTAACCCGCAACCTAAAGTTGCGGGATTTTTTTTATTTGTAAACCAAAATATATAGTAAAATTCATCAAAACCTCCAATAATATATCTATGGATATATTGTCGGAGGTCTTTTTATGAGCCGTTTAGATAAAATTGATTTGATAAATTATTCAAGAGGTGAGGAGTGGCTTAATTCCATTTCCCATATGGTCGGCGGCGGGTTTGCCATAATCGCCACAATACTCTGTGTCGCTCGTTCAATTGTACTTTCGCGTTGGGACTACTTAATTTTAAGTATTGTCTATGGTGTTACAATGATAGCAGTTTATTCCTGCTCGGCGGTTTATCACGCACTTCGCCCCAATAAAGGCAAAAGGGCAATGCGAATTGTTGACCACGCAATGATTTACCCCATGATTGCAGGCACAATTACCCCATTTGCAGTTGTGGTTGTAGTTCCTCTCAATGCCTTTCTCGGTTGGGGACTTTTTATCGCAATCTGGCTCACCGTTGCGGTGGGAATGGCAATTACCTTTGCGCTTTTTAATAAAACAAAGGTTTTACAAATGGTTCTGTATCTCGCTTTGGGCTGGTCAGTTTTGGTCACATTCGTAGTTCTTTGGAAAAATTTCGACCATAATGCAATTTTTCTTATGCTCGCAGGCGGTATTGCCTATACCCTCGGCGCTATAATCTATGGCATCGGCGCAAAGAAAAAATACTTCCACGCAATCTTCCACTTTTTCGTAATCCTCGGCTCAGTCTGCCACTTTTTTGGACTATATTTATATGTATTTGTATAACTTTTACCTTGCGCCTTCATTAGAGGGAACTATTTCTGTTTCATTCTGTGTTAAGCCAAGAATCTCAATATTGACAAATTAGATAAAAATGATACATTAAAAATATAAAGATAGACTGTTAGTTATCAATATAATAAGGGAGTGTGTTTATGATAGCAATAGCATTAATAGTAGTATTTTTGTTTGTAGGTTGGATATTTTTGCAATTCCCACTTTCTGAACATGATTCGATAGAATTAACTCTTTGTATGGTGGCTGGCTTAACTGCTGTTGTTATTGCTGCCACGACAATTATTATGTCAAAACTTAATTCTATTCAAAAACTTTTTGAAGAAAACAAAAATAACGAAAAAAGTCCTCCTGAAAGCAAGGATGAAAAAACTGAATAAACGAATAAAAGCGTGATAACCACTTCGGCTATCACGCTGTTTTTATAATTTCTTATCCAATTTTGTCTTTTTAATAACTTTATATAATGGTATTCCAAGTCCGTAGCAGATTACCAATTCGCCCAAACCTACCTGTCCCGCAGTAATCAAAAATGCCTCAAATTTAAATCCTTCGGGCATAAATAATGTGATTTCAAGCCCGATTATAATCGCATTTGTAAGCACGGGAAAAATCGCCGAAAGCAAGGGCAAATCCTTGAATTTCACGTTTCGTGTCCAGTATGAGAGCACCGCCGCAATAAGCGTTGCAAGTGTTCCGCAGATAATGTCCACCAAGCCGTAAGGACTTGCAATGTTACCCAAAAAGCAACCGATTGTAAGTCCCGGTATAGCTGCAGGGGAGAGTGTAGCTAAAATCGTCAAAGCCTCTGAAAATCTGAACTGAATTCCGCCATAGGCCAAATTAAGAAGACCTGCCGCATAGGTAAGCCCTGCATACAATGCCGCAATAACTGCGGCTTTCACGATGAAACCTGTCTTTTTGTTATTCATTTTTTATCACTCCATAGTTTTGATTTCTGTCAGGATGGTTTCGAACTGACATTTTTTATTTTAACAAAGTAGAAGATTACTCTTCCTGCTTTGCTTTTTCCTTAATTTTTTTCAATGTATCCGCCCAGAGCTTTTTCGGGGTGGATTTTGCATTTTTATTCATACTTGAGAAAAGATTACCAAAGCCTTTAAGTACAAGATTTCTTGTTTCGGAATCTAAATCCTTAAGATTCTCATAAATCAAAGTAGCATTGCCTTTAATATTTTCTGCCAATTCAATAAAACTTGTAACATTTTCAG
>CAYWFB010000102.1:0-3741 GCA_964457415.1 uncultured Eubacteriales bacterium
GATACTTCATATATTCTCTCTTACCGCCGACACCGCCTGCACCGGGATATCCGCCAGCGATTACCTTACCGAAGATTGTAAGGTCAGGAGAAACACCATAGTAACCCTGAGCACCTGCCATACCGATACGGAAGCCTGTAACAACTTCATCAAATATAAGAAGTGCGCCATACTTACGGCAAAGTCTTTCAACGCCCTTGTTGAAGTCGTAGCTAACGGGTGTTGTACCGCTTTCAGGACCGATGGGCTCAATAAATACTGCTGCTGTACCGCCACGAAGGAGGTTAGCGCGAAGCTTTCTTTCAAGGTCATCAAGGTCACCGGGGAAGAATTCCTGAGTGTGCTTGAAGAGGTAAAGCGGAACACCGCTTGCCTGTGTGAACTTTGAACCGGGAACGCGGATACCATAACCGAGCTGGTCTGACCAACCGTGGTATGCACCACCCATTTTAAGAATGTTCTTCTTGCCTGTTGCAAGACGAGCAACACGAACTGCAGTCATACAAGCTTCAGTACCTGAACCCTGCATACGGAACATCTGAACTGTTTCAACGCTGTCAGAAATCTTTTTAGCGAGCTTATACTCGAACTCGTGGAAAAGACCTGTTGAAGGACCACAAGTGTTAAGAAGGTCGATAACCTGGTCACGAACTACCTTGGGGTTTGAGCCGAGAACGGTGGGGCCACCTGCCTGAAGGAAGTCAAAATACTTGTTGCCGTCAACGTCATAAAGGTAAGCACCTTCAGCCTTTGCGAATGCAAGAGGGAATGGGTAGTTGAAAGCAAGGTTGTGCTGAACGCCGCCGGGAATGATTTCACGAGCTTCGTCAACCATTGCCTTTGACTTTGTGCACTTTTTGCCGTAGTACTCTTCCTCATACTCCTTAAGCTTTTCGGCCTTGATTGTGTAAATAGGCTTGCTGATAAGGTCGTCAAGCTGTCTGTTGATAGCTGCTGCATCATGATAATTTGCAATTGCAAATCTTGTGTCTGCCATCTTAGTAAACCTCCGTTTATAAAATATTTGAAGTTTGAATTTCACCTACTTCTTCATTTTAGGTGAATTATAATTCATACTAATTATACCACTATTTTCCTCAGTGTCAAATAATTTTTAATATTTTCATATTTTGAGTTAGTTAAAAAATAACTTAAAACTGTAAAACCGCGTAAAATCAAGATGTTTTTAGACAAAAAACATCTATTCGATAAATTTCATATTTAGTTTTATAAAAAAATCAACCGCCTTTTTTGTAAATTTCATACAAGCAGAAAGGCGGTTTTTTCACTAAAATATAGAATTTTCGGCTTTCAAAAGATTGTAGATAAAAACCATCTAAATGAGCTATTTAAAGAGTTTTCTTACAAGATTTCCCGCATCGTAATTGTTGAAATCGGTGGGAGAATTCTTGAAATTCTTAAGATTTTCCCATCGCTTTTCATATTCTTTAATGCTTTCTTCGGGGATTTTAAAATCAAAGGTACAGAATTTGTTAAAGAGCTTTTCAAGAGAATTGAAATCGGTTCCCATAGCATTAAATAATTCGTCACAAAGCTCGGGGTCTGCCTTTTGAGCCTCTTTAATGTATTGGGGCAGGAATACTGCGCAGGCAAGACCATGAGGAACTCCGTAATCTTCGGTGAGGGCATATCCCATACCGTGTGGGAAGCCGGTACCACCCTTGTTGAGAGCAAACCCTGCATAAAGTGACGCATAATAAAGTGTGTCGCGGTCAGCTTCGTCAGGTAATTTACCCGAATTCTTCATCTTTTCGAGCAAAGGATAAATCATTTTCACCGACATTAAAGAAAACTGTTTTGATAAGAAATCTGCCCTTGGTGAAAACATTGACTCTACCGCGTGTGCTAAAGCGTCAAGTGCAGTTGAAACCGTTGTTCTGAAAGGAACTGAATATGTGTATTTGGGGTCGGCAAGCGCATAACGGGCATAATAATT
This sequence comes from uncultured Eubacteriales bacterium, assembly GCA_964457415.1. Lineage (GTDB taxonomy): Bacteria > Bacillota > Clostridia > Oscillospirales > Acutalibacteraceae > Fimenecus. The sequence goes on from CAYWFB010000102.1 coordinate 1,958, forward strand.
CTTACCGCCCACGCTTTGCTTTCTGCCGTCTTTACGGGTGAGAACTGAAACGCCTGAAACCTCACTGCCCGTACCCGAGGTTGTGCCGATTACAACTAAGGGCAGGGGAGCGTTTTCAACTGCTTCCGTATAAATTCCGTCATCAATAATATGCTCGTTAGTTGCATATACGCAAACCGCCTTTGATGCGTCAAGGGGTGAGCCACCGCCGATACCGATTACAAAATCCGCACCAAAAGCTCTTGCAAGCTCACCTCCACGGCAACAATCGACGGTCAATGGGTTTTCGGTAATCTCATCAAAAATTCTGTATTCAATATTTTCTTTTGCTAAAACAGAAATCACATCGTCGAGTGCACCACTTTTTTTAGCAGAATTCTTTCCGCATACAATCAAGCACTTTTCACCTAAAGATGAAAAAAATTGTGTATTATTCAAAACTGCATTTTTACCACCGATAATATTAACCGGCATACAAAAACTGAAATCAAAACTCATAAACTCAGTCCTTTCAATTTGTATTTTAACATCATGAATTAAATATTGCAACAAAAAAAGAACCGCCACATATCATGTAGCGGAGCTTTTATTTATGAGAAAAATTATTATGAACCTAAAGTTAGTGACTTGAAAATCAAGTCTATATATAAATAACTTCTGTGCAGCAGGAAAAATAGGGATTGGTGTTATACTTTATGAAAAAGGAAAGGGAAAATTTGTTGGGGATTGGAAAAACCTACCGCACAGAAATTATGGACAACTAATTTCGCTTTCTCTTCTGTTGTGGCTATATAATACCACCACAAAACAAAAAAGTCAAGTATTTTTGCACAACAAAATAATATTATGTTTGTGCAATGTGCACAAAGACACTTGAACTACATTTGTTGACGGTTTGCAAAAAACTATTTTTGCGCAAAGTAAGGTTTTGTGCACATCTTACAAATAAAACTCAAGTTTTTCGTCGAATTAACTTGAAAATCAGTTGTTTTTTAAGTTTTCCCATAAAAACTTTGTGCAAGTTTTTTAATGTTTTTTCAAAAAAGTTTTTAATAATAGAAATATTTATAGAATGTTGGGTATTCGTTGAGAAGATGCTGAAGAGTTGTTCTTGAGTTTGAGCCCGGGTCATTTATTGTAAAGCCCGATGCGGCAAGCGAGTTGCCACCCGTGTAGCCCGTAATTACAACCCAATGCTGTGTGCCTGAAGACTTTTTTGCACCGAAAAGCACGGGCTTGCCCTCCTTGAGCTTTGAATAAATACCGCTTAAATAGTTTGAACTGCTTGTAACTGCCGTGTAGTTCGATGGCCAGTAAACATTACCTGATGAAGAATAGCTTAATTTCTTCGACATTGCGTCGGGGTAAATTGTTGTGCCCGTGCGGTATGATTCCATCATAGCAATCGCAGTTGTAGCACAACCTATTTGTGCAATCGTTTTGCCCGATGAGCCGATTTTTACGCTTGCCCAACGGCTATCTGTCTGCTTAAAGCTTGGCACACTCAAAGAAATCTTTGAATAGGTTGAAGATGTTGATGTAGATAAATATTGCGAACTCACATAGCCTGTTTTAGTGCCGTTATAGAGAATTCTGCTCCAGTTGCCCGACTTTGAAAGCACAATTACTACCTCACCGTTATAAAGACTTGCAACCTTAGAATAAGATGTGCCCGCACCGCTTCGCACATTAAGACTGCCCGATGTAAGCTTTACGGTTGCAGGAGTGCCGGTCACAGTTGAAATATAATCCGCGTGGCAATAACCGTATTTATTGTCGGCATA
>CAYWFB010000103.1:0-3565 GCA_964457415.1 uncultured Eubacteriales bacterium
TTCACGCATTGAAGCGTTACCCTCTTTGAAAAGGTAAACAAACTTTTTGCTCATTATTTATACCTCCAAAAAATTATTAACAAATTCACTTAAATGTGCCAAAACGCAATGACACACTTAACCTTGTAGATTGTAACAAAAAAGAATCTTCTTTTCAATAGTTTTTACCCATTTTTTTCTTGAGTTTTTAAATTGTTTGCTTATTTACAAAATTAGTTATTTAACTCATAGACTTTTAGTGATTTTTATGGTATATTTAGAAATAGTTTAAATGTTCAGGTGATTAGTTTGGAGCTTCTCAATTATGAAATATTAAATGCAAGCGGTGAGGCGGATAAAAACGCTTTGCCGATGTTTTCGTGCGACACTTACCCCTGTTTTCTTGATTTGGCTTTCAATAAAAATATGAGCGTCCGCGATGTTATTGCGGTATTCCCCGAAAACGCCCAAGTTAATTTTGAAATTCTTTCAAGCCTTGACGGAGTTAACTTTTACCGTCTTGGCAAAAGCGGAAAAATTGCCCGATATATTCGCATTTTCATAAAATATTACAGCGGTGCGCGCCCCACAATCAACAATGTTGAGATTATTGGTGAGGACTGCTCTTTCCCTGCAAAAAAGACAGTTTTTAAAGAGCCCCTCCCCTTTTATGAAACCGAATACGCAAAAAAGATTACCGACGAAGAGATTTTTGACGAGGTTAACGGAATTATAGCCCGAACAATCGGTGAGAAATATGTTGAGCAATTCGAATTACGTCTTGACCGCAGACTAAAAGAGGAATATTTCACAGTTGAGTCACTCCGCGGTAAGATTATACTTATTTCAAACAGCGGTTTAGGTCTTGCGAGTGCATTTAACTGCTATCTTAAAGAGGTTTGCAACTGTCATGTTTCCCGTTTCGGCAAGCAGGTAAATCTGCCGCATAATCTGCCACAGGTTAACGGTAAAATCGACCGCAAAACCGACTGCAAATACAGATATGCCTATAATTATTGTACCCATTCTTACTCGATGGCATTCTGGACTGCAGAGGATTGGCAGAAAGAGATTGATTTTCTTGCATTGAATGGTGTAAATCTTGTGCTTGACATTCTCGGCATGGAAGAGGTTTACCGCAGATTTTTGACAAAGCTCGGCTATCGTCACCGCGAGATTAAGAATTTTCTCGTAGGTCCTGCATATTACGCTTGGTTTTATATGAGTAACATCTGTGGCATTGGCGGACCTATTCACGATGATTTCTTCTATGAAAAATGTGAAATGGCACGCAAAAATCACCGCAGAATGCAAGTGCTTGGTATGAATGTTGTTTTACAGGCATACACGGGAATTGTGCCCCGCGATATACAGAAAAAAGACCGCGATGTGCCCGTTATTGAGCAAGGCAAATGGAAGGGCATTGAAAGACCTTTGATTGTTGACCCTGACAGTGTTTCATATATCAAATACGCAAAGCTTTTCTATGAATGTCAGAAAGAGGTTTTCGGTGACATTACCCATTTTTACGCGGGCGACATCTGTCACGAGGGCGGAAAGCTCGGCAAGAAAGCAAAGGATGCCTACACCAATGTTATGGAAAGTATGCTCAGCTTTGACAAAGAGGCAATGTGGGTTATTCAATGCTGGTCACTTAACCCCAACAAGACCTTTACAAATGCGGTCAAGCAATACAGAAGCAACCATATAATGATGCTTGATTTGCACTTTGAAAAGATTAATCACAATGCCAACAAATTCAGCAGACTTGCAAAATATGGCAATGTCCTTTCGGGACTTCTCAACAATTTCGGTGGCAGACAGGGGCTTTACGGACCCGTTGACACCTTGCCCAATAAGTTGAAAGAGGCATCGGAAAGGCCCAATTTCAAAGGAATTGCACTCACTGCTGAAAGTATAAATGTTAACCCTATTCTTACAGATATTTTCTTCTCTTGCGTTTGGGAAGATGTTGAAAATGTTGATGAATGGGTGCAGAAATATGCACTCCGCCGTTACGGTAAGGAAAACGAGAATATCAACAAGGCTATGGATATTCTTCTTAAAACCGTTTATGCGGAAGAGAACTGCTCAAGCATGTTCGGTGCACCCGAAAGCATGGCTTGCAGACGTCCTCTTGACCCCGAAACTAAGATGTTTACGGCACGCGGTTCGGTTAAAATCTCATATTCAAAAAGTGAATTTGACGAGGCGGTTAAGCTTTTCTTAAAGGATTACGACAAATTCAAGGACAATGAATGTTATATTTATGACGCGGTTGATTTGTTAAGACAGTCAATATCCAACAAGATGACAAGCACCGTTAAAAATATGGTGTCCGCATATAAATCCAAGGATTATTTCGCATTTACGGATTACAGTGAAAAGCTTTTAAATCTTTTTGATACCCTTGACAGAGTATTGCTCAACAGTAAATATTTCACATTCAGTTCATATTATGAGCCCGTGGTGGAATACACCGACAAGCTTGACGATTTCACAAAACAGCTTTACAGAATTAACGCAAAGGCACTTATTACCACTTGGTATTGCCGATTACTTGCGGATAAGGGTAATCTTCATGATTATGCTCACCGACAGTTAGGTGATTTGATGAGCTCTTTTTATAAAATGAGATGGGAAAAGCTTATTGAACAGGTGAAAATCGAAATGGACGGCGGAAAGCCCCAAGAAATTGATTGGTTTAAGCACGAATGGGATTGGGTTTTAGCCGACACAAAATACACAAAGAAAATCCGTGAGGATAGCCTCAAAGCATTGGGGAAACAGATATTGGATAAATAAAAAGAGAGGTATTTATATGTTTTTATCTCGTTTTTTTCACAAGCATCCTGCATCTTTTGAAATAAGCTCACCAAAAATAGTAATTACAAAATCCATGACCGAAAACTTCAAACAATTGAGAGAACATAATATACCTTACGAAAAAGTAACAACAGGATATATATGTTTTAACGGAAAAGTGTTCGACGATAAGTTGGATATGGTAATCGGATTACATTACAAACTAAACTTATTGGAACACATTGAGTTATTTCGTCCAAAAGATTATTATAACGAAAACTATGATATTGATGCGTCTTTTTTAGAAATTCATGAATGCATGAAAGAAACCTACGGAAAACCTACTTTTCAGCATATAAAAAAGACTGATAAATATGGTAATGGGTCATCTGCCTATTGGAATTTTAATAACTTGAAAATTAAGCACTCTATTTGGGAACATTTTGGTCCTACGGAAAGCTTAACTATTCAAATTATTTGAAAATTATAGTCATAGAACAAGTGGATATTAGAAAAAATAAAAAGAGAGTACGGAATAAAAATCCGTACTCTTTTTATGTTGTGCTCTCACTTTGTAGAGGCGGGTCTCCGTGCCCGCCCGAAAGTAAAATTATGACTTATCTCGGGACGCCGAGGTCGTCGTCCCCTACAAATTTAATGAGAGTGTAGGGCAGGGAACTTACTTTTGCCGTTCTTTGCACATTCATTTACGGGCGGGCACGGAGATGTACAGTGTAGTATGATAGTATACAAGTAGTGCAAGATGATGGTATACAGTTTT
>CAYWFB010000104.1:0-3561 GCA_964457415.1 uncultured Eubacteriales bacterium
AATAAAGTGATGAACATTATGGAGATACTGCTACATAGCTAACATATTTTCGATTTACAAATAAATTGATAATTCTTCATTACTTATAAATCGCATCAATTGTACTCTTTAGTGCAAAATTTGTAGATACCTGAAAGAAATAGTCAATATAGGAGAATTCCATATGGATAATCATACCGAAGAACAGCGGCGTAAAAACATGCAAGCCGTGAAGAATAGAGATTCTAAAATCGAAGTTATGTTACGTAAAGAATTATGGAAACGAGGACTACGATACCAAAAGAACAGCAAAAAAGTTTTTGGCAAGCCCGATATTGTGTTTATTGGTAGAAAAGTTGCTGTTTTTTGCGATAGTGAGTTTTGGCATGGATATGATTGGGACAACAAAAAGCAAGAAATAAAGTCTCGACGAGAATTTTGGATACCCAAAATCGAACGAAACATACAACGAGATATAGAGGTAAACGAGAGACTTAAAGCCGAGGGCTGGATTGTTTTAAGGTTTTGGGGAAACGATATAAAGAAAAATTTGATTGTTTGTGCTGATAAAATTGAAAAGGCGGTAAAAGAAAATGTCTAAACTGAAATCAATTGACTTATTTGCCGGTATCGGCGGTATTCGGCTTGGTTTTGATAACGCATTTAAAGAAGATATTGAAACGGTTTTCGTTAGTGAGTGGGATGAATTTGCTCAAAAAACATACAAAGCAAATTTTGAAGACAGTTTCGAAATCGCAGGAGACATTACCAAAATCGACGAAAAAGAAATACCTGCATTCGATATTTGTCTGGCGGGTTTCCCGTGTCAGGCATTTAGTCTCGCTGGACACAGAATGGGATTTGATGACAATTATAAAGGGTTATGCAGAGGAACTCTGTTCATGGATGTTGCCCGTATTTGTGAATATCACAAACCGAAAGTTATTTTCTGCGAAAATGTTAAAGGTTTAGTCATCCACGACAAAGGAAGAACTTTCAAAATCATTTGTAAAACATTTGAAGATTTGGGGTACAAGGTCTTTTATAAAGTTCTAAACAGTAAAAATTACGGCGTACCACAAAACAGAGAAAGAATCTATATCGTTGCTTTTAGAAATGATATTGCTCCCGATAATTTTGTCTTTCCCGATATTGTAGATGACAGCAAAAGATTATGGGATATACGAGAAGAAAAACCCGTACCGGCAAAATACTATCTAAGTGATGTGTATCTTGATACATTAAGAAAACACAAAGCTCGCCACGAATCTAAAGGAAACGGTTTCGGTTATGAGATTCGTGATTGGAGCGACATCGCAGGAGCTATTGTTTGTGGCGGTATGGGCAGAGAAAGAAATCTTGTTGTTGATAAGCGCCAAAAGAATCTTGTTCCTACTACACACATTAAAGGAAACATCAATAAAGAAGGTGTTCGTAAAATGACTCCTCGTGAATGGGCTCGTTTACAAGGATTTCCAGACAGTTTTATTCTTCCTCTTGCCGATACACACCTGTACAAGCAGTTTGGAAACAGTGTTACTGTCAATGTTATTGAAGCGATTGCAAATAAAATCAAGGAGGTACTAAAATAATGGCTGCAAATAGAGGTGAGTGGGCTGAATTATATGTGCTTTTTAAGCTCTTGGCAGAAGGAAAAATCTATTCAGCTGATGAAAATTTAAATAGGAATGCCAATTCATATTTAGAAATAATTAAGATTATTCGTGAAGAAGTGCGTAATGTGATCAGTGAATATCACACGGGCACTTCAGTAGAAGTATTTGTTTCAGGAAATCACGTAGTTTCCATCCCCTCGGTTGATTTTTTAACCAATGCCAATTTATTGCTGGATACTATCAATCATGCTACTGGTCGTTCATTTGATGTGCCTCCTGCAACAGAAGCATTTATGAATCGTGCTCACATTACTCAAGTTAAAGCAAAAAGTGTAAGCAGTTATGGAGATTTGGGCGGCAAAAATGATATAGTGATGGAAATTCGTGATCACTCTACCGCCCTCATATCAGTTGCTGGTTTTTCTATAAAAGCTAAAGGCAAAAGCCCTGCAACTTTATTTAATACTGCCCCTGCATCTGCATTTGTTTATAGATTAACCAATCTTAACGATACGGATATGAATAACATAAATAATTTGTTTACCACAGCAGGAGGCAAAGACAAGAACGCTCGGTTAAAATATATCGTAGACCACGATATAAATATGGAATTTATGGGGAACAAAATTCCTGAAGGTAAAGAACATTCTGTCTTCGCCGATAATTTAGATATGGTAAGAGGAGATATGCAGGAAATAATGAATCAAGCCATATTGATTCACTATACATATGATGGAGATAGTACAAAACTCTCTGACATTTGCGGTGTTCTTATCAACAAAAATCCTCTTAATAAAAGAAATGCAGAAGCATTTTACACCAAAGCACTTAAGGATTTTCTATACGCATCTTTTGCAGGAATGACAGCTGGCTCTCCTTGGGATGGAAGAGAAGTTGTAAACGGTGGGTATATTGTTGCTAAAGAAAATGGTGAGGTGTTGGTTTTCCATACTCGGGATGGCGAATCTTTCAAAACATTCTTGTTTAATTCCACTAAAATTGATCGCCCGGATGCCTCTGAAAGAAAAGGTTATCCGTATGCGCATGTATACAAAGTAAATGATGAATATTACTTTGATTTAAATTTCCAAATCAGATTCACAAGCTGATGAAAGATAAATCATTACGTATAGGAAGCCTTTTTGCCGGTATTGGTGGAATTGATTTGGCATTTGAACAGGCAGGTTTTGAAATCGTTTGGGCAAATGAAATAGATACTGATGCTTGCAAAACCTACAGACACAACTTCCCGTTGACTCGTTTGATTGAGGGAGACATAAAAGACATTAACCCCCACTCATTAGAATCAGTTGATGTGATAACCGCAGGATTTCCATGCCAATCATTTTCCGTTTGTGGAAATCAAAAAGGATTTAATGATAACCGAGGAAATTTATTCTTTGAAATAATAAGGATAGTTGATGTACTCAACCCAGCAGTTATCTTTTTGGAAAATGTTGCTAACCTTACGGAGCACGATAACGGAAGAACTTTCAATATTATTCATAATGAGTTGGCATTCAGAGATTATTACATCAGATACATTATAGCTGATGCCTGCGATTATGGTATTCCTCAACACAGAACAAGAACGTATATAGTTGCTTTTAAATCACAAGAAGCTTGCGTTAACTTTAAATTTCCCGATAAGGTTAATCTAAAAAAACGGATATTTGATGTTATCGATAAAGCTGCTAAAGTTGATGATTCATTTTATGTGAAGCCTGATTCTTATCAATATAGAAAATTGTCTGAATTCATTAGGGATGATGGACAAATATATCGTTTTTCGGATTATGGTATTCAGTCAAGCAAAGACGGAATATCTTTCACGTTAAAAGCAAATATGGGAACTTGGAGAGAACGGATTCCGTATATAAAAGACAGTTATGGGATTCGAAAGATTACCCCTTATGAATGTCTTGCATTACAGGGCTTCCCAAAAGATTACCGTTTTCCCAAAATC
>CAYWFB010000105.1:0-3365 GCA_964457415.1 uncultured Eubacteriales bacterium
TAGTATATCACATTATTTTACAAAAGTAAAGTTTAAGTTGTTACAATATACTACATTTTTGTATCATTCAACTAATATCATATTTAACGGACAGACAAGGATGTCTGTCCCTACGCGATATTACGGGTCGTCGAGACGCCGACCCCTACGAATTATAATCTTACAGATACTCCGTTGTCGCGGAGATAGTGTTTTAAATCCATTATGGGAATTTCGTTGAAGTGGAAGAGTGATGCGGCGAGGACTGCGTCTGCTTTACCTTCATTGAATGCATCAAGAAAATGAGATTTTGCACCTGCACCGCCCGATGCGATTACGGGCACGCCTACGCATTCGGAAACTGCACGGTTAAGGGCATTGTCATAACCTTGCTTTTGTCCGTCGCAGTCCATACTTGTTAAAAGAATTTCGCCTGCTCCCCTTTTTACTGCTTCTTCTGCCCATTTTACTGCGTCGATGCCTGTTGGAATTCGACCGCCGTTGAGATAGACCTCCCAACCTTTATTATTGCGTTTGGCATCAATTGCGCACACAACACACTGACTGCCGAATTTATAAGCCGCCTCGTTGATAAGGTCGGGATTTCGTACTGCCGCTGAATTCACAGAAATTTTATCAGCACCTGCACGGAGTAATTCTTTGAAATCCTCAACGGTACGGATACCACCGCCTACGGTAAAGGGAATGAAAATATTGTCGGCAACCTGACGGACAATTTCGAGCATTGTTCCCCTGCCCTCGTGGGTTGCGGTTATATCAAGGAGTACGAGCTCATCGGCTCCTTTTTTATTATATTCGATTGCACATTCTACGGGGTCGCCTGCGTCACGGATATTGACAAAGCTGACGCCCTTTACTACTCGACCGTTTTTCACATCAAGACAGGGAACAATTCTTTTTGCGTACATTATTTTACCTCCATTGATGCGAAATTTTTGAGGATTTGCAAACCTACGTCACCACTTTTTTCGGGGTGGAATTGGGTTGCAAAGATATTATTTCTGCCAACTGCAGAGTGAAAATCAATGCCGTAATTTGTAACGGTGGCAACGGTGTCAGGCTCTTCAGCTTCAAGATAATAGGAATGGACAAAATAGACATAGGAATTTTCGGGGATACCTTTAAAGATTGTGTCATTCTGCTTGATTTCAAGCGAATTCCAGCCGATATGCGGAATTTTAAGACCCATATCCGCAGGGAATTTTCTTATTTTACCCTTAAAAATACCCAAGCCCTTAACTCCGGGGGATTCCTCGGATTCTTCAAAAAGTAATTGAAGTCCAAGACAGATACCCAAAAAGGCTTTACCGCTTAAAGCATTCTGCTTGACGGTTTCAACAAGGTTTTTAGCCCTCATTGAAGCCATTGCATCACCAAACGAGCCGACGCCGGGAAGTAAAATTTTATCGCAGGAGTTGATGGCTTCGGGGTCATCGGTTATTACACTTTCGGCACCTATGAAATCGAGAGCTTTTTTTACGCTCTGCAGATTTCCTGCGCCATAGTCGATTATTGCTATCATTTTGGTCATTCCTTGAAAAATAATAATTTATTTTAACACAGTAAAGTGAGATAATCAATATGTAAACTTATATAAAAAAGAAATCTTTGAGAACAATAATTTGTAATAGTTCAAAGTTGACTTTTTGTGGAATTTATTTTAGAATTGAAGATAAGGTTGGACTTTGTTCGCCTTGATGGAGGTATAAATAAATGAATAATCTTTTAAATAAAAAAGGCTTTATCAGTGATATGGACGGTGTTATCTACCACGGTAATAAGATTTTGCCAGGTGTTGCCGACTTTGTAAACTGGATGCTTGATAATGATAAAAAATTTGTATTTTTGACAAACAGTCCTGAAAAGACTCCACACGAATTAAGTATGAAGCTTGAAAGAATGGGTCTTAAAGTATCAGCTGACCATTTCTACACAAGTGCTATGGCTACGGCAGCATTTTTGAGTAGTCAGAAGCCCGCCTGCACAGCTTATGTAATTGGTGAGGCGGCACTTACAAAGGCTCTCTATGACCAAGGGATTTATATGAATGATGTTAACCCCGATTATGTGGTTGTGGGTGAAACAAGAACATATAGTTTTGAAAAGATTGAAAAGGCCATTGAATTAGTCCTTAAGGGTGCAAAACTCATTGGCACAAATCCTGACATTACAGGTCCTACTGAAAGAGGACTTATGCCTGCTACGGGTTCACTCATTGCTCCCATTGAGATTGCAACGGGCAAAAAGGCATATTTTGTTGGCAAGCCCAACCCCCTAATGCTTCGCCACGGACTTCGCAAATTAGGTTGCCACAGTGAAGAGATTGCGTTTGTCGGTGATAGAATGGACACTGACATTATTGCAGGTATTGAATCAAACGTTGACACGGTGCTTGTGCTTTCAGGTGTTACATCAATGAGCGACATTGATTTATTCCCCTATCGTCCCAAATATATTCTCAACGGTGTGGGAGATGTTTTGAAAGAAGATTAAGAATAGAAAAAACGACCTTGCTGTTGCAGGGTCGTTTTTGTTATTATTTAAGCTCATATTCATAATAACCGTAAGTTCCGCAACGGATATTCTGCCATCGTTCGCGGTGGTTTGTGCCCTTGAGGCACAGAACAATCAATTCTGATAGATAGATAGATTCCGCTATTTTCGAGTGCGGTTATATCGTCAATTTCGCATCCGCCAAAGCCTATGCAATAAGGCCAAAAGCCTATCTTTTTCTCTTTAGGGAAAAGAGGGTCGAGATTAGGGATATGGGCGTCTTCAATATAAAGCATAAACCACTCGTTGAGCTCTTTCACAAACGAAAGGTCGGTAATGTTACCACCGTCAAGGATAAAAACATCGTGAAGTTCTTTGAAATCGGCAAGAAAAGAGTAATCCTGCAACGCGTTGAAAATATAGCAACCGATAATATGATATTCTTTGAGAATTTCACGGATTTCGGGGTCTTTCAGGTCCTGCTCCGTTAAATAAACATTGGGCGTTTTCATATTAAACGCGCTGGCGGTGTGCTCCCAAGGCACAGCGATGGCTCCGTAAGGCTCACCGCTTCGGGTAATTCCTACGCTTAAATAATCACTATTCAACTTTTTTAATATTTCTTTTTGTGTATCAAGCATTTTACTCACCGCTTTCAAAATTATTTTACTATATAAAACAATAAGAAGCAAGGTTAAGAAAAAAATTGTCAAAAAAATAAAAAAAGTTTAAAAAAAGGCTTGACTTAATCAAAATCGTGTGGTATTATGTTCAAGCGTTGAAACGCTGGTGTAGCTCAGTTGGTAGAGCAGCTGATTTGTAATCAGCAGGTCGGGGGTTCGAGTCCGTCCACCAGCTCCATTTTTTTGAAT
>CAYWFB010000106.1:0-3332 GCA_964457415.1 uncultured Eubacteriales bacterium
CGATTACAACATCGTTGATTGCATCAAAAACTTTGGAAATAATAATAATAACTGCATAGTCTGCTGCTTTAATACCTATGTACTGCAAATAGAAAAGCTGCATAAAGGTTGAAATAAGCTGAAATGAGAAGCCACAGCCCATATCACCCATAGCGTAGCCTAATTTGTCACGCCAACCAAATGGTCGGATATTTTGTTCTTTCACTTTAACACATTCTTTCTTTTTGTATTAGTAATTTACTTGATATTATTCTAAACTAATCAGTTTTTATTTTCAAGTATTGTTTTAAAAAACGGTGATGTTACCACCCCCGCTTTCAAATATTGAACTGAATCATTCAGCAATTTCAGCCTTTTCTGCTAAGCGTCTTTCTGCAAGTTCTGCTTGCATTGTTGCAAGTGTTTTCTTGTCGAGGTTATATACAATACCAAGACCAACGAATTGGAAGATACCTGCAACAAGGTAAAGGATAGCAACAAGCATACGAATATCGCAAGCTACTTCCCAGCTGAGCAAATTAACATCAATAGCTGTGAAGTTGCCATTTGCATCGGGAGCACTGTTATTTACATAGCCCATAGTACCCATAATTGCAATTGCAACAGCAGGTCCTAAGCCTTGTGCAAGCTTTCTGAAGAATGAGTGAAGTGAATAAACTGTACCTTCTTCACGAGTACCTGTTTTCCACTCATTGTAGTCAATAGCGTCGCCCATCATAGCCCAAGAAACTGTTGAGTAAATACCAAGACCCAATGCACAGATAAGTTGACCAACAATATAAATAATTAAGTCAAGTTTTGTGTTTTCTTCTGTAACAGGAATAATTCCCAGCGGTGCAAGTAAAAGAACTGCTGCACCTACAATATAGCAGATTGAACCGATTGCTGAAAGCTCTTTCTTACCGTACTTTTTAACCATCTTACGAGCAAGAGGTGTGAAAAGCACAATAGGAATCATTGAGAACATTGAAACAAGACCTGAAATTTTTGTGTTGTCAAAATAAATCTGGAATGTAACCGTAACAGCTGTTGCAGCACCCTGCATACCGATAAACATACCCATAGCAGCAAGTGTAGCACCAACTGCAGGTCTGTTTTTAACAAAGTTGCCCATAGCCTTGAAAACATTGAATTTAGGCTGGTCTTCATTACACTGCACTTCTGTATTAACACGGATTTCAGTATTTCTAACCATAAACTGGAAGCAGACAAATCCGATAATGCCCATAACTAAAGCCATTATGAATACTCGTGTTCCGTTAAGTGATTCGTCTTCGTTGTAAATAATGAACGGGAAAACTGCCATCGGCACCATATTACCAATCATACCGCCGATTGAACGCCATGCAGAAAGAGAAGCTCTGTCAGCATCGTCAGAAGAAATGAGTGATAAAAGTGAACCATAGGGAACATTTGCTATTGTGTAGAACGCATCCCAAAGCACATAACCGCCGATGAAAATTGCAATCTTTGCAACGAGCGGAGCTTTTGTTGCAGGAATAAAGCAACAAGCACCACCAATAATAAGTCCGATTGAACCTACTAATATGTACTGTAAAAATTTATTCCTCTTGTACTTGTGTTTATCAGCATCAATAATTGAGCCGATAAGCGGGTCGTTGATTGCGTCCCATACCTGAACTACGATTAAAAGAAGTGAGTACCATGTACTGAGTCCCATAACCTGTGTCCAGAAAAGTGCCATTGTACCTTTAAGCGCAAAAGACATGTTACAACCCAAATCGCCCATCATATAAGCCACTGAGTCACGCACGCCAAACTTACGGAAGCCGTTTTCATCAAGTTTAACTTGTTTTGCCATTGTGGAATTTCCCCCTTTAAATATCTTTGGACTGAGTATAACTCTACCCTATACCATACGACTATATTTTATACCATATAGGGCATAATAAGTGAGTATTTTTTTCATTTTTTTCAGTATTTTTTTTGCTACATCTTGAAATTTACCAAAAATTGTACGATAATATAGGTACAACTTGGTTTTAAAGGAAAGTTTTTATGAACTATATAAAAGAACTTCAATTTTTCCGCAAAATACTTGAAAATTACAGAATAAATTCCTGCATTATTTCTGCGGGGGATAAATCTTACCGCTTGGCAGACCGCGGGCTTCGTGATTCGCTGGGGCTTTCGAAAGATTATGACCAGCTTTTCTGCACCCGCCACGAGACACTCGGCGAAAATATGATTTTCAAGCTTACAGACAGTTTTTATTGCAACTACATTTTCATTCTTCTGCCTGAAAGTAAAAAGCATGAGACCTTTATTGCAGGTCCCTATATTGACCACGAATTCACACAGAAAATGCTTATTGACGCGTCAAACCAATATGATATGCCCGTTGCATTACAAAATCAAATTCAGAAATACTACACAACCGTACCCGTTTATACTGATAAAGATATTATATCCTCACTTTTCAACTCATTGGGTGAATCTCTTTGGGGCAGTATGGATAATTTTACAGTAAAAGCATTGAGCCTTGTTTCTGCCGATAAGACTTTCCCCGAAATTGTTGAACGCCTAAGCCAGCGAATTGACGACCCATTGCTTGCAATGAGAATGCTTGAAAGTCGCTATGAGGGTGAGCGCAAGCTTATGCAGGCGGTCAGTCAGGGAATAACTCATAAGGCAGAGCAGATGATAAGCAATTCTTCAGAGCTTATGCTTGAAATGCGTGTTGAAGACCCCGTGCGCAATATGAAAAACTACACAATTGTAGCAAATGTGCTTCTGCGCAAGGCGGTTGAGCAGGGCGGTGTGCACCCGTTTTATATTGATGGAGTTTCCTCTGACTTTGCAAAAAAGGTTGAAAAAATCAAAACCGTACAAGAGGGCGTCGATATGATGCACGATATGATTTACAAATATTGTGCCCTTGTTAAAAATCATTCAATGAAAAACTACTCTCTTCTTGTGCAAAAGGTAATCACAATTATTGATTCTGATTTAACCGCTGACTTGAGCCTTCATCGTCAGGCAGAAATGCTTAATGTGAACGCAAGCTATCTTTCAACCCTCTTCAAGAAAGAAACAGGAATGACACTTACCGAATATGTTGCCAAAAAGCGTGTTGACCACGCGGCATTCCTGCTTGCATCAACAAATATGCAGATTCAGAATATTGCCCAGCATTGCGGAATTTTCGACGTAAACTATTTCACCAAGATTTTCAAGAAACACAAGGGTAAAACGCCGAAAGAATATCGAGAAGACGCAGCGAAGTTTTAAAAATGTAAAACGCAAAGCGCAAAATTAAAAGGGGCTGTAAAAAAACAGTCTGAATAAAAAAGAACTACAAGTCTATCGAA
>CAYWFB010000107.1:0-3327 GCA_964457415.1 uncultured Eubacteriales bacterium
CAGGACCTGTTTCACCGGCAGGACCCTGTGGACCGATTGGACCTGTTTCACCGGCTGGACCCTGAGGACCTACAGGACCTGTTTCACCGGCTGGACCCTGTGGACCGATTGGACCTGTTTCACCGGCAGGACCCTGAGGACCTACAGGACCTGTTTCGCCGGCTGGACCCTGAGGACCTACAGGACCTGTTTCACCGGCTGGACCCTGTGGACCTACAGGACCTGTTTCACCGGCAGGACCCTGTGGACCGATTGGTCCTGTTTCACCGGCAGGACCCTGTGGACCTACAGGACCTGTTTCACCTGCGGGGCCTTGAGGTCCTCTTGGACCAGCAGGACCTTGTGGACCGGGTGGACATTTTAAACAATCGCAGTCACAGGAACACTCATCGCTACAAGATGGTTTTTGATTACTACAGTCACAATTGCTATTCTCGCTGTCACAATTATTTTGTCTGTTATTTGTGTCATCATTATGATGATAGTTATTATTGTTATTATTATAAAATTTCCATCTACTCAATATTATCACCTCCCAAAGATATAATATGTTCTTTGGAAATAGTGTGATACCGAGAACATATATTAGATTGTATGGTGTGCGTTTTTTGTGTATTGGGAGAGCCTTGAATGGTATTCAATTTTTTATTCTTTTCACTTCGACCAATAAAAATCCGGGGCATCCATAACACCTCGGATTTTTATTTTCTTAATATCTGTTATTTCTGTAACTTTATTGTGCGATGTAGATTTTTCAATATGTTGTAAAATAAAACATTCAACCTTTTATACTTTCAACAAATGTATTGTATATCAATTTTGCTCCAAGTCTGAATCCTGATATAAAGCTGTCAGAATTGCTTATACTTTAAAACTCATTATAAGCACATGCATAGTTGCGAAACAGTTCCTTATCTTCACCGTTCAGCTTTGCTGTGAGTTGTTCTTCCTTTTCTGTAAGTTTGCTCAGCTTCTTTTTGAGTTTGCCTGAAAATTCTGTGCTTAATTCCTGTGGTTCTATATTGCCGTAGTATAAATCTTCAATAAAATTTGACATATCGTTTCCTCGCAATCTGTATTTGATTTATTGAAGGAACTATAAAATTCTCTGATACAAGCAAGAATATGTGTTTGACTGTCGGTTATTTGATATTAAAATTGAATCCGTTATCAACACTCGTACCAAATCAGATACCGCTATTGATACAATTTGTGCCAGTAGTGGTATCGTTGTTTTACTGCGAAAATCGTAGCAGAATAGCCGAGAGAAATGGGCTTGCGCTTGTAAAAACTATAGCCGATTTGACCAATGTACTATCAGTGTTGACAGCGAACTTGGAAAAGGAAGTAAATATATTGTAAAGTTAGCAAAATAAAAAGAAATTTACCCATTCAATTGCTGTAATTTGCTTTAGTTATATCAGCAAGAAGCAATATGCACATATTTTTTTTAATTTTTTATTGCAAAAGGTAGAAAATATGTAATTTTATTGAAATTTTTTCTAAATTATGGTATACTTTGCGTGTTAGTGAATGTTTTTAATCATTGGGAGATGATGTAATGAAAATAACTATGAAAAAAGTATTAAGCATTATACTTTGTATTGTGCTTATCTGTTCTATGATGGCGGTGGGTTTTACCTCGTTTTCGGCAGATATCACAATGGAAATTACAACGGATGGTGAGGTTGTAACTGATACCGTTACGGTTCAGGAGTACGACACAGTCACGTTGGACTACACCTTGTCAGCAGATATGCCTGACGGAGCCTATGTAATTTGGGAAAGTAAGCTTCCCTTGCTTGCAGGCTTTGATGATGAAACCGTGGGTGAGCTGACGGGCTATGACTATTCGAAAGGAGCCATCTTCCAGCTTTGGCTTGATGAAGAAGTTCGCACAACTCCGATTGTTGGTGACACAATGGCTGATGCTATTGAAAGCGCTCTTGAAACGGCAGGAATCGACATTAATGCCGCTGATACAGACATGATTGTCACAATCGTAAGAACTGTTGCAGGCGATACTCTTGCAGACAGTCTTGAAACTATGCTTAACAATATGACTGTTGAGGTTACTGCAACTCTTTATGATGCAGACGGCAATGAACTGGCATCGGATACCATAGGCGTGCTTGTTGAAGAGGCAAGTCTCGGTGTAACAGGATATATTTACCCGTCAGGAGTTCACATCACCAACAGAAGAGTTGTTCCCACCACTGTTGCAGTAGGTACACAGGTTCAGCTTTACGGCGCAGTTACTCCCGTTCGTTGCCTTTTCGACTATTCATGGGCTATGGGTTCAAGTGTGCTTGACACATCTTCAAGAAATTATGCATCTATTACTGATGACGGTCTTGTTACGTTCAATGCAGTTGGTACGGCAACTGTAAGATTAACTGCAAGTATAAAGACCACCACAATCACATTCAACATTGTTGACCCTGCTGACCTGCCCGTAACTGATTTCTCAATTTCAGGCGAAACAACGGTCAACGAGGGTGAAACCATTCAGCTTGCTATTGATAATCTTGAACCCGCAGGTGCATACACGGGCGACCTTGTGTGGTCATCTTCCGATACTTCTGTTGCAGTTGTTGACCAGAATGGCGTTGTTACAGGTCTTGACGGTGGCAGCGGACTTACATATTCCAAAACCGCAACTATAACTGCTACAATCGGCGAGGTTTCACGCTCTGTCACAGTAACAGTTTCAAGAAATATTTTAGGCTCAACAATTTCAGGTGTTGAAATCAGCGGTGAAACAGCAGTGGGTATCGACACAAGTTCAGCATATACCGCAACAGTTGCACCCGCTCGTCTTAATACAAATTCCGATGTTGTAAGAAGCTGGGGACTTATTGACCCCATAACAAGCGAAAAAATCTATGCAACAAGCGGCGAAGCAACCGACAAAATAGGCAAAATCGACAACAGCGGTAATTTTACAGGTGTTTCGAGCGGTAAATCGATAATTTTTGTAGATGCCGAATACAACGGAACAGTTGTAAGTGATACCTTTGAGGTTACTGTTGGTAATGCCATCACAGACTTCTCAATTTCAGGAACAAGCTCAATTTCTGAAGGTAATACAACTCAGCTTTCAATAACCTCGATTGCTCCCGAAGATTATGACACGGCACTTCTTGATACAGTTGTGTGGACTTCGGCAGATCCATCAATCGCATCAGTTGACGAAAACGGTCTTGTGAAAGGTCTTGATGCAGGCGGAAACTATTCAATTTTCAACAATCCCTCTCAAGCAACAACCATAACGCCAACAAGACCACCACAAAACCACCGGCCTCGGCATACTGCTCGTCGAGCTTC
>CAYWFB010000108.1:0-3230 GCA_964457415.1 uncultured Eubacteriales bacterium
CTGTTGCTTTTTGTTTTGTGGGTGGTATAATTGTTTTGATAAAGGAGTGTTTCCTATGAAAAAAATACTGTTATTAATTATTCCTGCTCTTTTAATAGTGGCAGTTCTTGTTTTTTCGCATTTTTCTCCACTTTTAGTGATGAGTTATTCGGGAATGCCCTTTGAGAATGATTATGAGATTTCCGACAGTATCCCCGAATATCAAGTAATTTCTACAGAAAGTAAGGATGATTGGACGGCCAAATGGATTTGGGATAAAGAAAACCTTACAGAGAAAAATGTCTGGATGTGCTTTAACAAAAAGGTTAATCTTGATAAAATTCCCGAAGAGCTTATTGCTGACATTTCAGCCGACTCAAAATATTGGCTTTACATAAACGGAGAAAATGTTGTTTTTGAAGGTAGCGTGAAACGAGGCTCCGATGAAAACAGTGGATATTATGACAGTATTGATATTGCGCCATATCTCAAAGAGGGTGAAAACTCAATTTGTGCTTTGGTGTGGTTCTGGGGTGACCAAAAAAACTATTCATATAGCAGTAGTGGTCAAGGTGGTTTCATTTTTGAAGCCGTAAATGATGACATCACCATAATTTCTGACAACAGTTGGAAAGTTAAGAAAAACGATGCTTACATTGACAGCGCTCTTCATCAGCCTAATTACAGACTTGCCGAATACAGTATTTATTATGATGCAAGAAAAGAATTGGGCGATTGGCTGGGTGATGATTTTGATGTTTCATCTTGGGAAAATGCAACTGAATATGCGAATGGTGGTGAGGGTGCTTACGGCAAGCTTTACCCGAGAGGAATACCCTTGTTAAAGGATTACGGTCTTAAAGATTATGAGAATTCAAATATTTATGAAAACTATACCGCAAGCAATCTTTTCGGTGAAAAAATTACCGTTGATGTTCCATATAACGCACAAGTTACTACATATCTTAAAATCATAGCCCCTGCCGGCAAAAAGATTCGCATAACAACGGAAAACACTCCAATCGGTGCAGTTTCAACTACCTATATCACCAAAGAGGGCGAGCAGGAGTTTGAGTCTTTAGGCTGGGTCAATGGTGAGCATATTACTTATGACATACCAAAAGGCGTTACAGTTGTTTCTCTCCAATACCGTGAAACGGGATATGACAGTGAATTCTGTGGTGACTTCACTTGCGATGATGAATTCCTGAATACCTTGTGGCAAAAATCCTTGCGTACTCTTTATGTAACAATGAGAGACAATTTTATGGATTGTCCCGACAGAGAACGAGCACAATGGTGGGGCGATGTCACAAATGAAATGATTATGACAATGTACTCTATGGATAGTAACTCCTACCTGCTGTATCAAAAAGGTGTTCAGGCAATGCTTTCTCACGTTGACGACACAAAAGTATTGCAGACTGTTGTACCTATAAGTGATGATTATTTTGAGCTTCCCGTTCAGCAACTTGCAGGAATTGTCGGCTTCCTCACCTACTATGAATATACCGGCGACATGGCTTTTATCGAAAAGGTTTATGATGCATCCCTTGACTACCTGAAGCTTTGGGAAATCGGTGAAAATAACCTTGTTGTTCATCGTGAAGGCTCATGGGATTGGGCTGATTGGGGCAACAAGGCAGACATGACAGCCATTGAAAATGCATGGGTTTATTATGCTCTTTCTGCCACAGAAGAAATGGCGAATATTTTAGAAAAAGATGATGACATTGCATTTATTACCGAAAGAAAATCTGCTATTGAAAAAGGCTATGCTACTCTTTGGACAGAAGATGGCTACAAAAGTGAAGATGTGAAAGAGCCTGACGACAGAGCCAACGCCCTTGCAGTTTTGGCTGGACTTGCAGAAAAAGAGCAGTATGAAACTATTAAAAATGTGCTCACAACAACTCAAAATTCAAGTCCATATATGGAATATTATGTTCTTGAAGCCCTTTGCAAAATGGGAGAATATGAAGCGGCACGCGACAGAATTAAGGACAGATATGAGGGCATGGTGAGTGCAGATTACTCTACTCTTTGGGAATTCTGGGACGCTTGGCGTGGCACTAAAAATCACGCATGGAGTGGCGGACCACTCGTTATAATGAGTAAGCATTTTGCAGGGATTACTCCCCTTTCTCCAGGCTATGAAACGGTTAAAATCGACCCTCAATACACTTTACAGAGCAATATGACTTGCACCGTTCCAAGTGTAAAAGGGTTAATCACTCTGGATTATGAAAAAGTTTCAGATAATTACACTATCAACCTTACCCTCCCACAAGATGCGAATGCTGTTTTATATGTGCCAACCGACGCTACAGTAAATATCAATTCAGAAACTTATTACCAAAACGGTAATTACATAAACACCGAAATCGGTAATGTGGAGATTGTGGAAAAGTAATCTAAAATTTAATAAATCAACAATAAAAAAAGCAACGCCTATGAAGTTATCATTTAACCTCATGGGTGTTGTTGTTTGCTAATACCACAAAAACGGACTATCCACATGAAACATTTCTTCTGTTTCATGTACGTTTATATGTACACTTATCAAATTATTATAGTTACAAAATACTGATTATATGTTAAAATCATATCGGTGATGAAAATGAAAAATTTATCATGTGAAGAACTTAATAAATTAATTGAAGAAGGCAAGAAAAAATACGGTAGAGCTTTCACATGTTATTGGAAAAGCAATCCCGATTGGTATGATTACGATGAAAACGATGAGCCATATTTAACTTTATTAGCGCCACCTGAAGCACAGGCAAGTTTTAAGATGAGTATGGATAAATTAAAAAAATCGATAGAAACAGGGATTATTTACGATTAAGCAAATTTAAATATTTTTTGATATATAGTATTTAGGTGAAGAATTATGAACGGTTTATTTGTACGCGAAATAAGTATAAAATGCGATATACCACGCGGGAATTACATCAACAATCTTCCCGTGGTGGATTGGCTTAAAAGCAATTTCTCAACAACCACAAACGCATACACAAATACTTGTTTGAGGATTAATATTTTTTGAATTGTTGTCACATTTGCATGTCTTTTGCCGATTATAAATGTAGGATATGTTTCCAAATCTAAATATTACTACAGAAAGGAATGATATCATGGCAAATTCTTCTAATAACGAATTCTCAAAATTCGTTAAGGACATTCCGGATTCACATTTGGACTTATTAACAATCTATTGTTGTGCTCAATAGAATAAGTTGAATCGAAAT
>CAYWFB010000109.1:0-3164 GCA_964457415.1 uncultured Eubacteriales bacterium
CCGAGGTATCTTTTAAAGGTTGTGCTCTCGTTAAGGGGGCAGTAATAATCAACAGGGTTAAGGTCAACTGCAACTCTGCCTAAAAGGATTAAATCAAATTCTTTGCTGTTATCAAATTCAATGTATTTCATAGTCTTTTCTCCTTATCTTTCCATAAAGCTGAATACTTTAATATGCCTTTTTACATTTTCATAAACACCCATAGCCATCTGACTGCTTAACTCAAAATAATTTGCTTTTTCAATTGGCTTGCAATAATCAAGTGCATATTTTGCAAGATTATCGAAGCTTGCGGTGGCAATGTTGATTTTACGGACACCAAGCATTATTGCCTGCTGGAACATTTCGTCGGTAATTCCCGTTCCACCGTGAAGCACCAATGGAGTAATAACCATCTTGTTGATGTCATCAAGCACATCAAAACGAAGATTTGGGAGCACGGGGTAATTTCCGTGAGCATTACCGATTGCAACTGCTAATGCATCAACACCTGTTTCGTCGCAGAAAAGCTTTGCATCATCAGGATTTGTGCAGAGGATTTCGTGAGCCTTGCCCTCACCCTCGTTACCGCCGACAACACCTAACTCCGCCTCAACGGTTGCGCCGTAGCCCTCCGCCTCTGCTCTTACCTTTTTAACTGCCTGAATATTATCGGCAAGGGGCAAAAGTGAGCCGTCAAACATAACGGAAGTAAATCCCATTTCGAGAGCCTTTTGCACGGTTTCAAATTTAAGACCGTGGTCAAGGTGCACCGCAATATCAACCTTTGAATTCTTTGCCGCAGAAATCATCATTGGTCCCATAAGCTCAAGAGGTGAATTTTTAAGTCTGCACTCTGCAATCTGCAGAATTATAGGTGTATTCAGCTCTTCGGCGGCGGCAACGGCACCCATAACCATTTCCATATTGCCTACGCTGAAAGCACCAACTGCAATATTATGTTTTTCGGCATTTTCAAGGAGAGTTTTCATTGGAACTAACGCCAAAACAACCCACTCCAATCCATTTTAGTTTATTCAATTTATTGTATCACTAAAGACCGTTAAAATCAATGTTTTATAGGTAAAAAATACCGCTTATTTTCTGTATATTTTCACATAAAAAGCAGTCCGTCAACCACTTGGTCAACGGACTGCTGAATAAGCTATAATTATTTGAGAAGTTTAAGTTTCCACATAGCGAGTGCGCCACCAACTGATGCCACAATTGTTACGAAAATCATTGTGCCGACTGCGAATGTGGGAACAAATGCATAAACAATAATACCCACTAAAATCGGGAAAATCGAAATTCTCCAATGCTTTGCAAAATATGATGCGCCAAGAGCACCGAAAAGCGCAGGAACGACATACTGGAAAGCAGGTTTGAGAATTGACTCAGGGTCAGTAATGTAGCCCAAGAACGGTGCAAAGGCAAGAACGCCTACCGCAAGAATTACAGTTGTTGTTATTGCAGATGCGCCAATTGCAATTGTTGAAACAATTTCGCCCTCTTCACTGTTTGCTTTAACGTTTGCTCTATCAAGTGCACTTAAAGCGCAGGGAAGCTTAAGATTTGTAATGTTACCTGTAACAAATGAAAGGTATGTTCCGCCTGCGCCGAGCATTGGGGTATATGTAATAACTTCAATGATTGCAGTAACCCAATAAACAGGGATAATTGAAACTAAAACCTTACCGAGAACGTTCATATCGGGGAACGCGGAGAAAAGCTCGTCACCGCCGAAAATCGAGAAAATTAGCGGAACTGAAAAAAGTGCAATTAATGCGAGCACTGTCCATATTTTACCCTGCGTGTGCATTGAGTCAATATAAGTTTTTTCTGTGTTTTTATTCTTTTTCATTATTGTCCCCCTTATCTCCAAGTAAAGTTTACAAGCTCTGCGGGAAGTATCTGTGTAAAGAGCACCGCGATACCCATAGCACCGAACATTGCAATCGGGAGCACAAAGGCTTCAAGCTTTTTAAGATTTTTCTTTTTGCACAAAAGGTCAAGTGCAACTGTGAAAATCATAGCAGAAAGCATTACAGAAATTGACATAAAGCCTGCCGAAACGCCACCCTTTTCAACACCTGCCACAGCACGTGAAATAAAGGCAGCAACAATACCGATAAATGCAGCTGCACTGATTACATCACCGATATTTACGCCACTTTTCTTTTCTTCTTTAACTTCTGCGCCTTCTTTTTTGCCTGCCATAACCTTGTTCATTGCCTTATGCACTTTTTTGCAAAGGAAGGGAAGCAAAACAAGCGGGAAACAGGAGCCGATTGTCATTGCCCATGCAATTGTTGAGAATGCCTTGGGGTCAGTAACCTCATTTGCAAGTGATGAGCCGAGAACACCGAGCGCCGTGTCAGCCGCAACAGTTTCGTAAGCAAGATTACCAATAACCGAAAGTCGAATCCACGGGAGAACGATTCCAAGTGCCGAGGCAAGAGCTAAAACTGTTGCAAGAATTGAAATTGCAGGTGCAATTGTGAAAAGCACGCTTGAAATAATTGTCTGCTTTACTATTGCTCTGTCCATTCCGATTTCTTTTGCGCGCTTGTTGGCTTTTAGCATAAAGAAAACAGATTGAATAATAACAAAAGCCACAACGCCTAATGCAAGACCGTACATAAGCGGGCCTGTTTTGAAGTCCATATTTTCATCTCCTAAAATAATATGGTAATATTAAAACACTTTTCCGCGTTAAAATCAATAAGGAAATACATAAAATTCCTTTACATTATTTGGAGTATTAACATATCACCTCACCTCTGTTAAAATTATGCGTGCATATATGCTAAATTGATTCAAATCAAAGAGGTGAAAAAATGAGAAAATTTACATCATTTATTTTAACATTAGTACTGATTTTAGGTGCATTGGCGATTCCTATGAGTGCCAACGCGGCCACAACTGGCAGTAAGGCGGGTGTGGTGTCCGTCACAAGCGGTAAGCTTAATGTGCGAAGCAGTGCAAGTACTTCAGGCACAGTTGTTTCATCACTTTCAAAGGGTAGTTATGTAACTCTTATGTCGAAATCGGGCAACTGGTGGAGAGTTGAATATGCCGACAATAAATACGGTTATTGCCACGCGGATTATATTTCAACTGTGACCGCAGTTCCATGCGATAATGATGATGAGGATCAGCACTATCAGTGTAACAGAACCACT
>CAYWFB010000110.1:0-3158 GCA_964457415.1 uncultured Eubacteriales bacterium
CCTTTTCGATAGACTTGTAGTTCTTTTTTATTCAGGCTGTTTTTTTACAGCCCCAGATAATTGTTATATTTTATATTAGCAATAGCCTACTGCCAAGCCAAAGAGCAATAAGATGCTTGTGAGTGTAAGGTTTAAAGCTTGAAATTTCCACGAATAACGCACCCATTTGCCATAGCTTACATCGGCAAGCCCTAAAGAAATCAGCAACGCGGCGTTTGTTGGATAGAAAACATTTGAAAATCCGTCACCAAAGGCAAAAGCTAACACGCAAAGCTGAGGTTCAATACCAAAAAGCTGTGCCATTGGAACAATCAACGGCATAAGAAGAAACGCTTTTGCAGAGCCGGAGCTGATAAAGAAATTCATTACAAGCACTAAAAGATAAATGAATAATACTACCATCCATTTTTCCCAACCGCTCACTGCAGAAACTGCCCAATGAAGAATAGTGTCAAGAATATGTGCTTCTGTAAGAGTATATTTTATTGAACCCGCCATTAAAATAAGCAATACTGCGGGCAGAATTGCAACAACACCCTTGCCGAAGCCTTTTAGAAGCTCTTTACCGCTCATTCCTGCCAGCAGAACAGCGGTAATTCCTGCCACAAGAAACATAACCGCAACGATAATCATTGTGTAATCCTGCAAAGCG
This sequence comes from uncultured Eubacteriales bacterium, assembly GCA_964457415.1. GTDB lineage: Bacteria > Bacillota > Clostridia > Oscillospirales > Acutalibacteraceae > Fimenecus. Next base: position 653 of record CAYWFB010000110.1, read on the forward strand.
GTAATAAAGCCTGAGCAGAGAACAAGAAGAATCCCCGCCCCTACTATACCGAAAAAGGCTTTAAGGGCAGAATCCATTTTCTTGTCAGCTGTAAAATCCTCTTGGTTAAAGATATGATTTTTTTCAAAGCGGTCCACCTTTTTAGCGTGGTGAATAAGAAAAACCAATAAAAGTATGTAAATCAGCACAAAGCTTACAAGACGAAGCCATACACCCGAAAACATAGGTAAATCTGCAAGACTCTGAGCAACGCCCACGGTAAAGGGATTACAAACGCCCGAGGCAAAGCCGCAGCCTACGGCTAAAAGGCTCATACCCATTCCCGTTACCGCGTCCCAACCCAAGTTTATTGCCAAGGCAACCACAATTGGAACCAACGGCACGCACTCTTCAAATGAGCCAATAAGCGCGCCCATAGCCATAAAGAAGAAGCTGAGCACCGCCATAAGCTTGTATTTTGCATTACCGAACTTATTTACGATTTTATTAAGCATATATTTCATAAGCCCGCAATTATCAAGACTTGTGAAAACACCGCCAATTACAAGTAAAAAGGCAATAATAGCGAGCATCATTCCGCCGCCGTCAGCGCCCAACACCAATATGGGTGACAAAAGCCATTTCCAGAACGGAATTCCGCCATCTACATATGTGAATTCTGCTGACGCATCAATAATTGAATTACCATCGGCGTCAAGAATACGGGTAAATTCACCGCCGGGTATTGCAAAGGTCATAGCATAAGTTAAAATCATAAGCACTAACACAACAACAAGTGCGGTAATAAATGATTTTACATTTATGTTAAGTCCACCCTTTTCTTTATTTTTCATCAAGTTAAACCTCTTTCATAATGTACTTAAAGAAATCAACTGCAGGTGCAAGAGTATCAACATCAACATTTTCGTTAAGTCCGTGAACACTGCCAAGCTGCTCATTAGTTATAATAAATGGTGCGAACCGTATGCAATTATCACTGACTCTGCTTAAAAATCTGCTATCACTTGCGGCGGTCATAAGATAAGGTGCGGGAACAACATCGGGGAACACTTCTTTAACTGCTTTTTCAACAAGTCTGAACGCCTCGCCATTATAATCAGTAATCGGAGAAGGAAAACCCGGCTCTAAAACTTCGGTTTCAATATCGAATTTTGCAGCAAGTTGTTTTACTGCCTCGATACTTGCTTCTCTACCCTGATGATGAGAAAAACGCATATTACCCACAACCCACGCCTCTTGAGGAAGTACATTTCTTCCGTCAGAGCCCTGCGCCATAGTAAAAGCAAGCGTTGTTTTAACCATAGCCCCTGCCGTGCCCGAAATTGCAGGCAAAAGCTTTGTAACGGGCTTTTTAAGCACTGAAATATTACTGAAAATTGTTTTCATATAGCCCGTCATATGGGGTGCCATTCGTCTGAACATTTCATAAATAGCATCGGGCATTTTTGTCTCAAATATATCCGATTTTTCAACCTCTGCCATAAATTTACCGAGACGAACAAGAGGTGTGTTTTTTCCGGGAGTTGATGCGTGACCACCCTTTGAACGTGCGATGAACTTCAAATCTGCCTGACCTTTTTCACCAAGTCCAATCATAGCAAATTTGCCGTTAACTCCTGCCATTGGGTCAATAACAATCATTCCGCCCTCATCAAGCACCATATCAAAATGAATTCCGCGCTCTTTTAATGTGTTACTTATTTCATTGGCTCCATTACCTGTTGTTTCTTCGTTACGTGTTGTCATAAAATAAATATCTCTTGCAGGCATAAAGCCGTCTGCAAGTAATTCTTCCGCAGCCTGCATTATAGCCCAGAGGTTGCCCTTTGTGTCAAGAGTACCTCTGCCCCATACTTTACCCTCAGCAATTTCACCTGAAAATGCGGGATATTTCCACTCACCCGGAGCTTCAACAACATCGTGATGGCTCATAAAAAGTACAGGATTTTTAGTTGAATCCTTACCTTTTAATTTAAGTAACAAACTACCTTCAAATTCTTCTTTTTCGACTGTTGAGAAAAGCTTTGGAAAGAATTTTTCAAGCAATTTATGAAATTCATAGAATTTGGTCAAATCTGTCTGGTCGATAGCAGAAACAGTTTCTGCCTGAATTAACTGTGACAAAATTTTTGCATAAGTAAGATTACGGTTTTCGGACATAATTACACCCTCTATATTTTCAATAATATAAAATTATACCACTATAAAAATATAATTCAAGTTTTTTATGTATATTGACATTCTGCAAACTGTTTGATAAAATATCAAAGTTAAAATATATGGAGATGTACCCAAGTGGTTGAAGGGTCCGCACTCGAAACATAGTCGGGTCTGTCACGACTGTATCTCCGTAAACCCTTTGTTCATCGGCATTTACGCTATGTGCATTTGCACTTTTGAAAACTTGTATCTCGCAGTTTTCTCGCAATTTAGGTATCAAGGCTTTGCCTTTACAATTTAATATGGAGACGTATCGAAGTGGTCATAACGGGGCTGACTCGAAATC
>CAYWFB010000111.1:0-3121 GCA_964457415.1 uncultured Eubacteriales bacterium
AAGAAAAAGTATTATCAAGGATTCACAAATACAAAAGGACAAGCCAAAGACGGCACAGCTATTTTAGAACTGCTTTCTCTTACTTCAACATCGACTGATTTTACAGAGAATGATATACTCTTCCGTTATAATACTATGATGGAGGCCTTTATAAAGTATTTGGATGATAATGATTTGATTCAGAAATAAGACTACAGTTTTTAACAAGATTACATTAGGTTTATGGAGATATAATGACTGATTCCTTAAAGATATACGAAAAATTCAAAGATGTAAAAGAAGTTAAAGATTACATTGATGATGTAACACTTCTTCGACATTATTACGAAACTCAGCAATTTTCTGAAATGCAGGAGCACATTCACAAACTAACATTAAAGTATCCACTTGAAACAATTACTTGGAACACAGTTAATAGTGTTATGCCGAATACATACGAATAGGCATATATCAATGCAGAAAATTTTTTGCAGATGCAAGGTGCGATTATCGTTACCAAAACAGTGAATCATTATATTCAACATTTAACAGAAGACGAGGCATCATTTGTTGAAGTTATGATTAAGGTGATAGGGTGATATATCCATGAGAAAAATATAAATAAGTATTTATTTGACTAGAAGTAAAACTACAGGGTTAGAATCATTTTATCTTGAACAAGACAGATGGATAATATTAAGAGGTGTACATAATCGGAAGAGTTTGTTGTTACGATATTTATAGATTTGATTAAAAAAGTCCTTGAAAACAAAATACCGCAATGGAAGGAACAGTTTGAGTTCATGAAATTCCTAAAGGATATAGAAACATAGTGTAACGAATTTATTCATAAAAATGAGTGCACTATTGTTGCTTCCTCCTGCTTTTATGATTACATAGATCGTTTTAACTTAATAGGTTGCATTATTGACTTTATCCGTCAACCCATTGATGTAACTGAAAATGATTTTATTGATAATCGTCATAACGATGCCATCGCATATTTGAAAGAGAAAAAAGCTCTTGGTGTTGATGATCAACTAGCAGTAAAGGAATTTATAAATAAGCTGTTTGTTAATGTTAAAGATTTTTATGAGGGAAAGATTCGCACAGAGGATATTGCGGCATACTATATTTCAAATCAAACAAATGTAAAGGTTGATAATATTGACGCTAAGGTCGATAAAATGCTAAATGTAATTATTCCTTCTGCACAAGCAACAACTGTAAGAGTTCAAGAAGAAAGTAAAACCGTTATTAACAAAAAGATGTATTCTATGCCTGAAAATATAATTTTGAGGAAAATATATGCTTACAAATCTATAACAAAGGGTTATGCTCTGCTATGCCATCCTGAAGAAGCATTTCTATTATCCTCTGCAGGTTTAGGCAGTTTAGATAAAGTGCTGAATGTTTTGAGCAGAGAAGATTTATTAGATTTCGGGATTGGCAAACGAATCAAGAAAATAAAAGTTGCTAAATGGGGATACTTCTAGAAGTACTATAGATTACCACTCTATAATTCCTAAAATATAATGTTTATATTTTAGGAAAAGTTGAGGGGATAGAGAACTATAGATACATATACCTGATAGCATCCTATGATTAAGAGGATTGCGAAACAAATCAAAACATTAATATGAGGATGGCATATGTCTACATTTGAAAAAGAAATTATATCGCTAATTGTTGCTCAAGATGAGAATGATCAAGTAGATTTTAAAAAGGAATATTATTCCAAGGAGAAAAAATACGACCTTATTAAGGACATTGTTTCATTTGCAAACAATACAAAGCCAAGGGATAAGTATATAGTTTTTGGTATTGAAAACTCCTCTTGGATACCTACCGGTATAAGTCTATCATCTTTACCTGATATATCAGAAATTAATGATTTATTACATATGTATGTAGAGCCTTTTATTGATGTTGAGGTTGGACACATTGAGTACCAAGGTGTAACAATTGGTTTTATTAGAATTCCTCACAACGAATTAAACAGACCTTATGTGATTTCGAAAGAGTATAGTAAAAACAAAGTGACTTCCTTAAGAAAAGGAGAAGTTTATATTCGAAAAGGTGCAAGTAATTTTATTTGCGAAAGATTAGATCTTGATGATATATACAACAACAGAGGTACTTTAGATATTAGCTTTCATACGCCTGAAATAATAATCAGCAATATCCGAATAATTAACAATACTCAGTTAACAGGGCAAGTAAGATTTGTATTGCAAAACAATACACCCAAAACCATAGTAATTAATTGCATAAATGTGTATATCCATTGTGGAAGCAATCTTATTGAACATAAAATAGATTTTATAGATGATAATAAAAATGTTTTTAATAAAGCCCCAGATTCCATATCGAATATTCCTATTCAGCTTTCTTCGGGGGACTGCATACAAAAAACAGCTTTCTTTATAATATCTGAATCCGCCGCATTAAATTTATGCAAAAAAGATACGACTTCAATAAAATCTTCCATAAAAATTTATGATGTTTTAAATCATGTGTATCAGAACGCATTTTCAACCGTACAATTAAATTTTACCGATTGCTTATTAAAGAAATGGGGTTGCTGATATGAAAGAAATCAGGAAAGGGGAAAAAGACATGAACTATTCGCCACTAAGATATCCTGGCGGGAAAAGTAAAATAGCACCATTTGTGTCTTTACTTATCGAAAAATGCAATCTCGATGAATGTACATATGTTGAGCCATTCGCCGGTGGGGCAGGCGTGGCGTTGGCACTTCTATTTGAAGGAACAGTTACTGACATTGTAATTAACGATTATGATAAAGCCATTTATTCTATGTGGAAAGCTATCCTTACGGAAACGGATGCCTTTATAAATCTTGTGCGAACCACCCCATTGACAGTCGCTGAATGGAAAAAACAAAAAGATATATACACAAATGAAAATAAAAAATATTCATTAGCACTGGGATTTGCCACCTTTTATCTCAACAGAACAAATCGTTCCGGAATATTAGCTGCTGGACCTATCGGAGGATATAATCAAACTGGTAATTATCTAATTGATGCTAGATATAATAAAGAATCTTTAATAGAGAGAATCGAAACAATAGCAAAACACAAAACTCATATTCATTTGTACAACAAAGATATAGAAA
>CAYWFB010000112.1:0-3118 GCA_964457415.1 uncultured Eubacteriales bacterium
TAGTCAACACGCTTACCAAGAAGGTTCTGACGGAAACGTCCCTGCTTACCTTTAAGCATATCGGAAAGAGATTTGAGAGCTCTGTTATTAGGACCTGTAACGGGTCTGCCACGTCTGCCGTTGTCGATAAGTGCGTCAACTGCTTCCTGAAGCATTCTCTTTTCGTTTCTTACAATAATTTCGGGAGCATTAAGCTCTAAAAGTCTCTTAAGACGGTTGTTTCTGTTGATAACACGTCTGTAAAGGTCATTAAGGTCAGATGTTGCAAAACGTCCGCCGTCCAACTGTACCATGGGACGAATATCGGGTGGGATAACAGGAATTACATCCATAATCATCCACTCAGGACGGTTGCCTGACTGCTTGAATGCCTCAGCAACCTCAAGACGCTTGAGAATTCTTGTTCTCTTTTGTCCGGTTGCATCTGCAAGCTCCTCACGGAGCTCTTTGCAAAGCTCAGGAATGTCGATTTCAGCGAGAAGCTCTTTGATAGCCTCTGCACCCATACTTGCCTTAAACTCGTCATCATACTTTTCAACCATATCAAGATACTCTTTTTCGTTGAGTATCTGGAGCTTTGTGAGCTCTGTGTCGCCTGGGTCGATAACGATGTACTTTGCAAAGTAAAGTACTTTTTCAAGGTCACGGGGAGAAACGTCAAGAATGAGACCCATTCTTGAGGGAATTCCCTTAAAGTACCAGATGTGAGAAACGGGAGCTACAAGCTCAATATGACCCATTCTCTCACGGCGCACTTCTTTTCTTGTAACCTCAACGCCGCAACGCTCGCACACCTTGCCCTTGTAACGGATTTTCTTGTACTTACCGCAATGGCACTCAAGGTCCTTCTGCGGTCCGAAAATTCTTTCGCAGTAAAGTCCGTCTTTTTCGGGCTTCAATGTACGATAATTTATAGTTTCGGGCTTTTTAACCTCACCATAAGACCATCCTCTTATCTGGTCGGGAGAGGCAAGACCGATTTTTATTGCTTCAAATGGTTTCTTTTCCATTAAATATAGCCCTTCTTCCTTTATCTAAAAATCAAGATTAAGTCAATCAATAGTCTGATTCGTCATCCATAACATCTTCAAAGTCAGGAACAATGTGTTCATCATAGAAGCCTGAATCGTCATCTTCGTCTTCAACGATTCCCTCTTCATCTTCAAGAAGGAAGCCGTCTTCGCTTGTCACATTGCCAACCTCTTCGAAATTCAATTCTGAATCTGCGGGAGGAACGAAATCAAAATCGTCATTGTCAAAGCCATTTTTAATGTCGATTTCTTCACCGTCCTCATCAAGAACGCGAACATCAAGAGCAAGTGCCTGAAGCTCCTTGATAAGAACCTTGAATGACTCGGGAACACCGGGTTTGGGGATATTAAGACCCTTAACGATTGCCTCATAAGTCTTTCTTCTACCTGTAAGGTCGTCAGACTTAACTGTGAGGATTTCCTGAAGTGTATAAGCTGCACCGTAAGCTTCAAGTGCCCAAACTTCCATTTCACCGAAACGCTGACCACCGAACTGTGCTTTACCGCCGAGTGGCTGCTGTGTAACGAGAGCGTATGGACCGATGCTACGTGCGTGCATTTTATCGTCAACAAGGTGATGAAGCTTGAGGTAGTACATAACACCTACTGTTACGGGGTTGTCGAACTTCTGTCCTGTACGACCGTCAGTAAGTATTGACTTACCGTCTTCGCGGTAGCCTGCCTCTTTGAGAGCTTCACGGATGTCAACCTCGTGAGCACCGTCAAATACGGGAGTTGCAATCTTCTGACCAAGCTTTCTGTAAGCAAAGCCGAGATGAACTTCAAGAACCTGACCGATGTTCATACGAGAAGGAACACCCAATGGGTTAAGAACGATGTCAAGTGGAGTACCGTCATCAAGGAAAGGCATATCTTCCTGAGGAAGAATACGTGATACAACACCCTTGTTACCGTGACGACCGGCCATCTTATCGCCGACTGAGAGCTTTCTCTTCTGTGCGATATAGCAGCGAACAATCTTGTTAACGCCGGGGCTTAACTCGTCGCTGTTTTCTCTTGTGAACACTTCAACATCAACAACGATACCATATTCACCGTGAGGAACGCGAAGAGAAGTATCTCTTACTTCCTTAGCTTTTTCACCGAAGATTGCGCGAAGAATTCTTTCTTCTGCAGTTGCAACATCAGTTTCACCCTTAGGTGTAACCTTACCAACAAGGATGTCGCCTGAATGAACCTCTGCACCTACGCGGATAATACCGTTTTCGTCAAGGTCCTTAAGAGCATCTTCACCAACATTGGGAATGTCACGTGTGATATCTTCAGGTCCGAGCTTTGTATCTCTTGCCTCGATTTCATACTCTTCAATATGAATTGAAGTATAAACGTCATCTCTTACAAGCTTTTCGTTAATAAGAACAGCGTCTTCGTAGTTATAGCCTTCCCAGGTCATGAAGCCGATAAGGGCATTCTTACCAAGAGAGATTTCACCGTTTGAAGTTGCAGGACCGTCAGCGATAACCTCGCCAGCCTCAACATCCTGACCGATTTCAACGATAGGACGCTGATTGATGCAGGTGCCCTGGTTTGAACGCATGAACTTGATAAGCTCATAAGTGTCAATCTCACCGTCAGCAGTTTTGATTGTAACTGTCTTTGCATCAACCTGAGTAACAGTACCTGCACGCTTTGCAAGAACTACTGTACCTGAGTCAACAGCAGCCTTGTATTCCATACCTGTACCAACGATGGGAGAATCTGTTTTAAGAAGCGGAACAGCCTGACGCTGCATGTTTGAACCCATCAATGCACGGTTAGCGTCATCGTTTTCAAGGAAGGGAATCATTGCAGTAGCAACTGAAACAACCATCTTTGGAGAAACGTCCATATAGTCTGCCTCTGTTGTGGCAACCTCAAGGAAGTTATCTCTGTGACGAGCTGTAAGCTTTGCGTTGATGAATTTGCCGTTTTCGTCAAGGGGCTCATTAGCCTGAGCTACGATGTAGTTATCCTCAACGTCTGCGGTCATATACTCAACCTCATTAAGAACTGTACCTGTTTCCTTATCAATTCTTCTGAAAGGAGCCTCAATGAAGCCGTATTTGTTGATTTTTGCAAATGTTGCA
>CAYWFB010000113.1:0-3116 GCA_964457415.1 uncultured Eubacteriales bacterium
GTGATATTCTTTTTCATTGCAAGTAAATTATATCACAAAAAAGACTACAAGCCTACCTTTCGGTAAGTTTGTAGTCCTTTCTTATTCAGGCTGTTTTTTTACAGCCCCCACATTTTCAAAAATACTTCCTTATTAGCACTCGGCGAAATCCCTGCGGTTAATCTTTCTTATCAAGCTTTTTAACATACTCTTTAAGAGCGATATTGATGAATTGTGAAAGTGAACGGTCATCCTGTTCCGCCAATTCCCTTGCCTTTTCAAGCAAGTCACTATCGATTGTAACACTTATTTGTTCTTTCAATGGACGCATAATAAACCACTCCTTATTGATATGATTTATTATATGAAAAAGTATTGTAAAATATTTCAAACTGATATAAAATAATAGAAACTGATATGTTTATAAAGGGAGTTGTTACTATGTCAAAATTAAGAGATGTTTGCATTAAATACCGCGAAGAGCTATTTGGTGACATAGAAAGAAATCTCTGCCTTGACCATTATAATACTATTTTTAAAACAGAGTACAAAGAAGGTCAAATTGAAATGTATAACTCTCGTTGTGCTTTTTGTAACTAAGAAAAACTTTGTGTTGTTCATCCGCCCAAAACGAAATTGTAATCATTCAGCACTCCGCATTCAGCATTTATTTGACACTGTGTACAAAAATTTTTCTTAAATTTATAATAAATACACATATCCATTTTGGGAAAAATAATGTATAATAATCTCGTATAATTTTGAATTTTATCCGGGAGGAAAAATTATGAGTAACAAAACAGAACTGTTTTGCGAGAAAAACGGCAAGCTTCATACATGGCATACCATACTCACAGGCTTCGCTTTTCTCACAACATCAATCGCATGGGCAATTTATGACCCATACATTACAAAAATTCTTAACAGATTGCTTACTGAGTCGGAGTGGATTACATCACTCAGCCAGAAGCTGAACGAGGCTTTCCCCGTACTTGCAGAATTTGCTAAGTCACAGGGTCAGGACGTTAATGCGGCAGGTGGCGGAATTACACTTGTACCTTTGTTCATCGGTGTTATTATGACATTCGATAACATTTTCGGTGTTATCTTCCAACCCACATTCGGTAAGCTTTCAGACCGTTGCCGTTCAAAGCTTGGCAAACGTCGTCCTTTCATTGTTTACGGTGCACCTGTTTCAGCATTCTTATTTGCACTCATTCCTTGGGTTGCATTAAAGGCTTCACTTGTTCCAACAATGATTTGTATTATCCTTTTCGTATTCTCAATGTCACTTTGGCGTGCTCCTGCAGTTGCACTTATGCCTGCTCTCACACCGCCTGCACTTCGTTCAGAGGGTAACGCGATTATCAACCTTATGGGTGGCGTAGGCTCCGTTATCGGTATGGTGGCAGGTACTCTTGTAAGTGCTATTTATTTAGCAGTAACAGGTGTTAAGGTTACCTCCGAAAACGAGCAGTTCACAAGCTTCCCATACGTGTTCCTTTTGGGCGCAATTGTTATGATTCTCGGTATGATTGTTGTTCGCATATTTGTTAAAGAGCCTTCAAGCCTTGAAGAAGTTGCAGCAAATAATCAGTATGCTGACGAAAAAGCAGCTAAGAAGGCTGAAAAAGAAGCAAGAAAAGCAGAAAAGCTTTCAAAGGGCGAAAGAAAGAGCCTTATCTTTATGCTTGCAGGTCTTTTCTTCCTCTTCTGCGGTACAAACGCAATCACAACTTTCTTTGCACTTTTCGCAGCAGAAGTTCTTGGTAAGAGCACAGGCGAAGCAACAATTATGACAACATTATTTGCGGTTTGCTCTGCAGCAGCTGCAATTCCCGCAGGTAAAATGGGTAAAAAGCTCGGCAGAAAAAAGACAATCCTTATCGGTCTTGTAGTATTCATGGCAGTGTTCCTTCTTTATGTTGTAACAGGTAGTATGACTATTATCTGGCTTGCACTTATCCTCGGTGGTTTTGCAAATATGCTTATCACAGTTAACACATTGCCCCTTGTTCTTGAAATCGGAGGTGTTGATAAGGTTGGTACTTTCACAGGCTACTATTACACAGCAACATTCTCAGCACAGATTGCATCTCCCATCGTTTACGGTGTAGTTCGTATGCTTTCAGGCACATACCTTTCACTCTTCGTATACAGCCCGATTATGTTCATCTTGAGCATTTTCTGCATTCTTTTCGTTAAACACGGCGAAGCTATTCCTCAGGAAATCGTTGATAAAATCGAAGAAGAAAATGCTGACTAATTTTATTTAAAATAACAAAACACCCACCGTGGATGATTCCTCGGTGGGCTTTTTTACATTATGACGAAACTGTTTGTTTGAAAATAAAATAAGAACGAATAACCAAGGCTTCACAGCTTTTGTCGTAATCTGCATTGCCACATACAGCTTTTGTAACGTTAAGGTCTTTTACAAATAAAAAATGAGTGGCAATTCTGTCAAAAATTTTGTGTCCCGCGTTTCCACCCATTGAATATGGCAAATAAATATCCACACTTAATGTTGTGAGTAAATTTCTGACTTCAGTTTCTTTTATTTCGCCTGTATCAAGGGTTTCGGTGAGCCTTTCACCAATTTCACAACCCTTTACAGATATTGCAATAATGGGCTTTGAAACCGGTGTGGGTTTAATTTCGTTTTTGTAAGCGACTACAAAAGTAAGGTCATTGAAGTCTGTTGTAAGTGAAAGAGTTTTTGCAATGCCCTCTGCTATGCTTCCGTTTACTGTCATATAGCTACCTCCGTTGTCTGTCTTATAACCGCCCAGATATAAACCGTGTTATTTTTCACCGTAATTTTCTCTGCACGGTCAATTATATATGTGTTATTTTCACCGTCGTGAATTCTGTAATTTTTGTCAAGCCTTGTAAGGTCGTGACGGGCGGGTCCAATGTAAAGATAAACATTGTTATGGTTTATACCGATTGGGGTCATATCACCCGTCATATAAAGCTTGGTTTTGTATCGCAACGGTTGAATAAATGCGTTGAAAAGGGGAGTTTTCCAACCATCCGCACCCGAAATATGAACTGTGTTACCGTATTTATTAAGCATTTTTTCGATGCTCATATTTCCACCGCCTCAAACACAAAATCTACATCTGCAAGATAGG
>CAYWFB010000114.1:0-3065 GCA_964457415.1 uncultured Eubacteriales bacterium
TTTTCATTTTTTACAAGTTTTTTCTTGGCAGACTTTAGTCTGTCTTTTTGGCGTGCCTTAATTATGAAAATGCACCTAACTCAGCTTCTTTGGCTTTGTTAAGTGCTTTTTCTTATTTTTCTACTTTCTTAACTTAATGGTATTGGGCACTGACCGTGTTTTTGCTTTTATATATTTTTTAATATTTCCTTTTTCTTTGCCAATTCAGGTGAAAATGCCGTTGCAGCCGATGTTGCAACCGACAATTTCAACGCATATTCATAATTACCGCTCTGAATGTAGCCTGCGATAAAACCTGCCACCATACTGTCGCCACAACCAACGGAATTCACAAGCTGACCCTTTATCGCGTCTGCAATGTGAATTTTGCCGTTTTCGTCTATGAGCACCGCACCATTTTCACCCCGTGAAACAAGAACATTCCGAGCACCCATACTCTGCAATCTTCTGCCGTGTTCAATAATCTTTTCAACGGTGTTCATTTCTTCTCCGAAGATTTCACCTAATTCGTGATGATTTGGCTTAATCAGAAATGGCTTGTAAGAGAGTGATTTCACAAGTGCTTTCCCGCTTGTATCAACAGCAATCTTAACATCTTTATTCTGCAAATTTTCCATGATTTTTGAGTATATGTCACTCGGCAGAGAGGAGGGAATACTCCCTGCGAGTACAAGAAAATCACCGTCACACAAGTAATCAAGCTTTTGGAATAATTCATCAATTTTATCTTTGGGGATTTCAGGACCGTCTGCGTTTATGTCAAGCTCATTTTCACTTTGGATTTTCACGTTTATTCGCGTATATCCGTTTTCAAGTTCAATAAAATCACTTTGAATTCCGTCCTTATTCATAAGACGAATAAGCTCTTTCCCCGAAAATCCGCCAACAAAGCCCAAGGCAGTTGAGGGTATATCCAATTCCTTTAAAACAGCAGAAACATTTATACCTTTACCGCCATAATAAATCTTTTCACTTTCTGCGCGGTTAATATCATCATCCGAAAGTTTTTTCACATTCAGAACATAATCAAGCGCAGGGTTAAATGTAACAGTATATATCATATAATCACCTGTTTAAAATGATAACATAAAAGCAGAAAAAAGAAAATCCTTTTTCTGCTTTAGAATTATTTATAATCTTTTCCGATTAAATATCTCCACGCGGCAACATATTTTGAGGCGGCGCGGGGAGTTTTGCTTTTTACATATAAAAAATGCTCACTGTCAACAAACATTACCGATTCAACCGAAACATTGAGAACTAATTTAAGCTTTTCAATGGGTAATGTTATTGTTTCGTTTTCATTCAGCACAAGCTCAAATCTGTCCTTGTAAAGACGAAGAATGGCATCGTTTGAAAGCTCAACCTTTTTGCGCTTGACCAAAGTATAAATCACCTGGTCTTTTTCTTCAAAAATCAATTCGCCGTCAGGAGTATTAAGAACCTTTTCTTTCCATAAAGGCTTCTGCCATTTATCCCAGTCAAGAACATTATCAAACAAGAGTTCTTTTTCGCTCTGGTGGAAAAATCCGTCCTGACCGAATTCTACCTGATAACCGCAATCGCAGGTCAGGTAATTGCCTTTTGAATGAAGAGTTCCCACTTGTTTACAATGGGGGCAGATAAAGAGAATTCTCTCAATATGCTCGGCAAGATTTTTACCCTTGTAATAGCGAAGACATTTTCTCTGCTCTTCGAAAGCGTTCACATAAATATCACGCTTAATAATCTCATTAACCTCTTCAGCGGTCATTTCTGCCAATTGTTCGGGTGAATATTCATTTACAACTTTACCGTGAATTCTGCCCTTGCGAAGCCCCGTGCCCCATCTTGGAGTATGGAAAAATCCGCCTTTTACACGGTAGGTGATGAGCGCAACGCCCAAATCCTTAACAAGCTGACCTGTTCTCGGCGAGAAAAATCCCGTTTCGCCATTTGGGGTAATAGTGCCCTCGGCATAAAGCCCCAACGGCACGCCCTCAGCGGCACTTGCTTTCATATCATTAATCAGCACTGACGGGTGATTATCCCTGCCCTTTACAATCCAGCCCAGCATGGTTTTAAGGAAAAATTTGACCCAAGGATTAAATATTACGTGGTCGCCCATAACAAATCTTACGTATTTCTTTAATGAACATATGATATATATGGGGTCAAGAGCATCAGAATGGTTAGAAATAACAATAAAATTCTTGTGCTTGGGTTTATATCTTTTAACCTTTGCGTGAGCAATGCGAAGTACAATCCGGAACCCGATAATTCTTGCAAAATGCAGACTTGCTTTATTGAATAATGTTTTTAATTTCAAATTTTCACATCCTTGAAGATTATGCTTTTATACATATCTAAATATAGAATAAAGAAAATTTTAATAAATGTCAAGCAGATTGAACACAACGTGTAAAATCTGTCTATAAAATGCTGAAAATATACCTTATTGAATTTTATTGTTATATTTTATATAATTATATAAGGACGTGATTTTATGAATGGTAGATATTACTCTTTAAATGAATATCTAAAAAACACCTTTGGCGAAAAGGTGTACAAGCTGTCGCTCGATTTAGGACTTACTTGTCCCAATCGTGACGGCACGTTGGATACAAGAGGTTGTATTTTCTGCCATAACGGCTCATCGCATTTTGCGGAGGGCGGAGAAAATATAAATTTTCAACTTGAAAACGCAAAAAAACGAATCGGGCAGAAAACCGATGCAAAAAAGTTTATTGCATATTTTCAAAGCTATACTAATACTTATGCCCCTGCAGAATACCTTAAAAAGATTTTTACAAAGGTTATAAATCGTGACGATATTGTGGCAATTTCAATCGGCACCCGCCCCGATTGTTTACCAACCGAAATTCTCAACTTGCTTGATAACTTAAATAAAATCAAGCCCGTATGGGTTGAATTAGGTTTGCAGACTTCAAATGAAAAATCAGCGGAATATGTCCGCCGTTGCTACCCGAATTCTGTATACGAAAATGCGGTAAAAGAATTAAAAAAACGAGGGATAATGGTAATAACTCATATAATAATCGGCTTGCCCAATGAAACAAAAGAGG
>CAYWFB010000115.1:0-3042 GCA_964457415.1 uncultured Eubacteriales bacterium
AAATTGCAATATTGGCTACGATTTCATCAAACACACTGGTTACTGCCGAAGCATTATCGGCATCATAGTAGTCATCAACATAGTCATAGCCGTTTGTTGGATCAACATCGTACCCTGTGTTGGGGTGGGTCAAGGCATAATTCTTATCAGAATAACGCCTGTCTTCGTATTTGCCGACATTTATATTAAGTGTACCGGTATTATCCCTTGCAGTATAACCATTCCAATAGTCCTTAATGGTGGTCTTCATACTATTGGTCGTATTATCATCATTCCAATAAGTACCGGGATCAAGGGTCATATAGGCAAGATTCTTTTCATCCGTATCAAGATCCGATATACCCATACCAATGGAATATACCGTTGTGGCGAAAGCAGTATCTGCAACTCCATAATTGCGGTCGATGGCATCCTTCATATAGGAACCGACAAGAATTGCCTTCATACCGTTTCCTGCGTAAGGCGCACTGCCGGGTCCGTCATCGTAATTGTCGGACGGCGCCCACCAAGAGGTTGAATCGGAGGAATATGTAGGCGAGCCATCGGAAAGCAGAATAACGGACGGAACTCTCTGAACGATTTCGCCGTTGATGTTTGCTGTGGTCTCATCTTCTTCCGCCAGCACCTGCATACCTTCGTAAAGACCCATCTGAATGTTGGTGCCGCCTTCAACAGAGATAGACTTTTCTATGGTAACATTGGAGGAATTGATTGCGTTTGTATAAAGGGTAGCATAATTGTCAGAGCCGGTATCTCTGCTCAAAGTAAAATAAGGAGCTTCTACCTCGGTTTCCTGCCAATAGCCTTGATTGGGGCGATTTCCGGTCGATACCCACTCACGCTCTGTTGTAGTTCCTTTGGTATAACGATCAAGGGGCAACAGAACCTGAGCATTATTGCTGAAGGCGACAACTGCAACACGGGTATAGGGGTTGAGCTTCATCAGCTCATCAATAGCATTATTTGTCGCTTGAACAGTATTATAGATACGGCTTTTTCCGTTATCCATATTACTGTCGCTGTTACTCATAGAACCGGAAATGTCGATAATAAGTACAACATCGACCGGAGCCTGAGTTGAACCTGAAACGGACTCAGCCGTTGCCAACGCAGAATAGGCGATAAGAAAATCCTCACCGTTTTCGTTTTCGTTCAGCTTAATAGTCGATGTTCCGCCGCCGAACACATTAAAGGTCGCATCGTCGGTATAAACAGATTTATCTGTCCATATTCTTCCGGCATATTCGGTAGAGGCATTGTCGCCTAAAGACTCAGAATATTTCGAGGAAGTGTCGAGGTCAGAAATCTTAGTTCCTGCACCACCTTTGTATTCATAGCCTTCGGCTGCCAACGCCATCAAAGATGTCATCGGCACATAAGTAAGCAACATAGCAAAGCACAGAAAGATACTGAGCAGTCGCTTTGAAAAATTCATTTTCACTTTCATAAAAGCATTCCTCCTGATAGGACAAATAATAAATTGGTGTTGAATTTTAGTGGTAGCACAATATCCTGTGCGGTATCATATTCACGGTAATACAACGGTTGCAAGCGTACCGATCGGTCACATCGTTGAGTTACCAAATAGCGTTTAGGCTTCATAGTTGGCAACACCTGCCTTTTCCGCTGAAACGCAAAAACCACCCAAAGGGTATACGCAAAAAGCACCTGCTCGCATTACCCATCAGGCAGTGAATTATATTTACTTTTAATTTTTCGGGCGGGGCAATATCGCCTGTCATAAACATTCTGTATGTCATTGTCTTTCGACTCCCTATACTTATTTATCTGTAAAATCACATAATCCGCATTATGTAATAAACACGTAAGTATAAACTTACAGATAAACATATGTATTATAGCATAAGACTTATAAAAAAGCAATTAGTTTGCATTAAAAAGTGTGTTTTTCAAAGAATTGTTGAATTTATGACATAACAAATAAAGCCTTTACTGTTTTTTTTGGCAAAGGCTTTATTTGTTATGCCGTTTTTGTGTTTTTGTCTTTACGGTAAAAGCACTTGATTTTGCACTATTACAACATAATGCGGATTATGTCATTGCCGCCGTTTTTGGTGGCTATTTTATATTATCAACCGCATATTTTCCATACGCTGACGGTGTTCGTTGCCGGTGGCGATAATATAAATTCGTGTGGTGTTGATACTGCTGTGACCGAGAATGTCAGCGAGTTTTGCAATGTCCTTTTCTATGCCGTAGAATGTTCGTGCGAATAAGTGGCGCAGATTATGAGGAAACACCTTTTGCGGATTAACTCCTGCCTGTACACAAAGGTTTTTCATTTCACGCCAAATATTTGTACGGCTCATCGGCTTGCCACTTCGGGTTATGAAAATAGCACCCGTTGTAATTTTCTGCTCTGCTGCATAGCGGAGCAATTTCTTTTGCAGTTCTCTAACAATAAATACCGAGCGTGTTTTGCCTTTAAGCGACACGACCGCTTCTCCGCACTTTACTGCTTCCACCGTGATATATTGTAGTTCACTGACACGGATACCCGTACCACATATCGTTTGAATCAGCAAATTTAGGCGTTCATTTCCTTTTTGCTTTGCGGTGTTCACAAGCCGTATATATTCCGCCTTTGTCAGTTCCTTTTCTTCGGGACAGTAGATCTGCCGTTGAAGCTTGATAGACTTTACCTTCAGGTCTGCCCAACCGAGAAACGAAAACAGACTGTTGATAGATGCCAACATCGAATTGATACTCCGTGCAGCGTAGTTTTCTGAGAGCAGTTTGTTTTTGTAAGCGATAACGATTTCCTTTGTTGCTTCCGCACCGTTTATATAAGCGGCAAATGCCCGCACGTCACGGATATACTTCTCTATGGTATTTTCGCTTTTTTCTTCTCTTTCAAGATATGTAGTAAAAAACGCTATTTGTTTTTCTGTTAAAATTCTTCCTTTCATCGTATTTACCTCCGGATATTTTATATTAGTTTACCCAAAAGTAGATCAAAGAATTGATATTATAATTTTAGGTAAATACGTATGCAAAGTCGAATGTACCGATTTCCAAGCA
>CAYWFB010000116.1:0-3024 GCA_964457415.1 uncultured Eubacteriales bacterium
ATATTATACTGCATAGAAAGATTTTCCACAATAGATAAATACAAATCTTTATCGGGCTTTGAGAAGGTAATTTTTAGTCCGAAACGAGCTGAAAGGCTCATAATTTCCTGAATTGTGTCTTGCAAGTGAATATCATCACCGTTTCGGTCGCTGAAATTCTCTTTAACAAGATTTCTGCGGTTACTTGTGGCATAAATTGCAATATTGTCAGTTTTGCCTGCAACACCGCCCTCTAAAATTGCCTTGAGTGCACCGAAATCACTATCATTACTTGAAAAGCTTAAATCGTCAATAAAGATTATGAACTTCAGCGGATTTTCAGCAAGCTTTTCAATAACATCGGCAAGGGAATATAACTGATTTTTCTTAATCTCAATAAGACGAAGTCCCATTGTGTAGTATTCGTTGACAATGGCTTTGATTGTACTGCTCTTGCCACTTCCTGCGTCGCCGTAAAGTAACACATTGTTACAAGGCTTGCCTTGAAGTAATGCCATTGTGTTGTCAATAACCTTCTGACGCTCGTTTTCATATCCGCTCATCTGTGAGAGGCGTTGCGGGTCAGGGTATTTAACGGGCACAATTTCGTTATCCTTATATAAAAACATTCTGTGCTCTGCATAAATGCCGTAGCCAGTAGTTTTGATTTCTGCAATCTTTTTATCGTATTCTGCCTTTATACATATATTACTGTTTTTCCATTTGGGCAGGGGAATGTCGCAATCAATTTTGTTGCTGATTTCTTTGCTTGTGATTTTTGAAAGCTTTTCAAAGAACTCAAGTTCCTTTTCGCAAGCCTCAAGCATTAAAGGGGAGGCGCTGCCTTTCGCCGCCGCACGCACAAATGCATTTTCGTCATTCTGTAAAAGAGAATTTATGTATTCACTCAAATCGTCAGTTGTCTCATAAAGAGCAGAAACGAAGTCGGAATATTTTGAAATAATTTTTACTTTTTTATCTTCGTCGGCACTTAAAAGCTCAAGCAATGCGGAAATCGCACTATCATTTATAATGTTTTTGAAAATTACAACCGCCATTGCAGATAAGTTCAACTCTTTGTAATCTTTCATATTAAACTTCCTTTGAAAAATTTTCCAACTTTTTAAAATTCACTATTGACATATTGACTTGACTGGTCTATAATAATAAACTGCTATTAAAGTGGAATTGTATACGCTGGCGTATTTTATGCAACACAAAGTGTACCATAATTTACCTTAAAAATCAAGCGTATACGCAACAAATTTAGTAATCTCCACGCCTTATATATTATGTATATAATATTGGGGCTCAGGAATAAAAAAACGAACGGAGAGTGATTAAGCCCTATGGTAAATGTCAAACCGGTAAAACTTGGCAGAAATACCCGTATGAGTTTCTCAAAAATTAATGAGGTTATGCAGATGCCCAACCTTATTGAAGTGCAGAAGAACTCTTACAAGTGGTTCCTTGAAACAGGACTTAAAGAGGTGTTCCGTGATATCGATGCTATCACCGATTACACAGGCAACCTCGAATTGACCTTTGTGGATTATCGTATGGATGATAAGCCCAAATACACGGTCAAAGAGTGCAAAGAAAGAGATGCAACATATGCCGCACCTCTGCGTGTAACAGCTCGTCTTCTTAACAAGGAAACGGGTGAGGTCAAGGAAAACGAAGTTTATATGGGCGATTTCCCGCTTATGACAGACAGCGGTACATTCGTAATTAACGGTGCAGAGCGTGTTATTATTTCACAGCTTGTGCGTTCACCCAGCGTTTATTATGGTATGACCCATGATAAGACAGGTAAGGAGCTTTACACAACAACTGTAATTCCTAACCGTGGTGCATGGCTTGAATACGAAACTGACCAGAACGACCTTTTCTATGTCAGAATTGACAAGAACAGAAAAATCTATATCACAACCTTTATTCGTGCATTAGGCTTGAGTTCAAACGATGAAATCCGCGAATTCTTCGGATATGACGAGAGAATTGAAGCTACACTTGAAAAGGATACAACTGTTAATACTGAGCAGGCTCTTATTGAAGTATATAAGAAGCTTCGCCCCGGTGAGCCCCCCGCACTTGAAACTGCACAAACTCACCTTAACGGTCTTTTCTTTGATGCTCACAGATATGATTTGTCAAGAGTGGGCAGATACAAGTACAATAAAAAGCTTGATATATCTTCAAGAATTGCAGGTCACACAGTTAAAGAAGCTGTTGTAAGTGCGCTTACAGGTGAAATCCTTGCAGTCCCCGGCGACAAAATCAGCGAAGAGCTTGCATACAGAATTGAGCAGGAAGGTGTTGACACAGTCCTTCTCGATGTTGAGGGTAAAGAAGTAAAGGTTTACTCAAACGGTATGGTTGATATTGCTGAGTATGTTCCTATGTTCACTGCTGACGAGCTTGAAGCAATCGGCATCAACGAAAAGGTTTCTTTCAAGGCTCTTATGGAGGTTCTTGAAAAGTGTGGCGATGATAAGGATGCCCTCGCAGAAGAAATGGCTCTTCGTGCAGACGACCTTATTCCAAAGCACATCACAGTTGAAGATATTTTCGCAACAATCAACTATCTTAACGGCCTCGCATCAGGCGTGGGCGTTACTGACGATATTGACCACCTCGGCAACCGCCGTATCCGTTCAGTAGGTGAGCTTCTTCAGAACCAGTTCAGAATCGGCTTCGCAAGAATGGAAAGAGTTGTTAAAGAGAGAATGACCCTTCAGGGTCAGGAGCCTGATAAGGTAACTCCCGCAGCTCTTATCAATATCCGTCCTGTTATGGCTGCTATCAAGGAATTCTTTGGTTCATCACCTCTTTCTCAGTTTATGGACCAGACAAACCCCTTGGCAGAGCTTACACATAAGAGAAGACTTTCAGCACTCGGTCCCGGCGGTCTGTCACGTGACCGTGCAGGCTTCGAGGTTCGTGACGTTCACTATTCTCACTACGGCAGAATGTGTCCCATTGAAACTCCCGAAGGTCCCAACATCGGTCTTATCTCTTATCTTGCAACCTTTGCAAAAATCA
>CAYWFB010000117.1:0-2951 GCA_964457415.1 uncultured Eubacteriales bacterium
TCCTTTTCGATAGACTTGTAGTTCTTTTTTATTCAGACTGTTTTTTTACAGCCCCAATTTTTTGACTTTTTTAATCATTATTCTTTATTAAATTAAGTCATAGTTACTGTGTATAGGTACTTCACAAAGCTACCTATAGTGAAAGAAGTGCAGAATCTTAATAATTGACAAAAGAAAAAAATAATGATATATTTTAAATATAATATAGTTAGTTAAATATCAACAAGTTTTATTTGATATTATGATTTTATTTGTTGATTATTAACAAAGAAGCTATTCGTTATTTGGGCAAAATATAGAAAAGTTGTTATTTATACCTTTTATAGTCACAATATAGATTCTTTATGCGATTTATATTAGTGTAAAGACATTTTAAGAAATGTTTTTACAGATTTGACTATGAAAGGGTGATTCCAATGTACAAATTCTTTTTATTTAATGTTTTATAATTTTGCATAAAAGAAAGGATTTGTTATTTGTGATGAAAAGAAAAAATATAAATAGCTTAAGAATTTTTGTATCTTTTACTATTATAATTTCGATTGTATTTCTTAATTCCTTTTCATTGATAGCATCAGCCTATGGTGCAACTTTAGACTTCTCAAACGGAGACCCTTGGGTTTACATTAGAAATGCAAGTAATGGCAAATATTTGGCAACATTAGATTATGAATACACTGATGGTGACGAAGTTGAACTGCAAGAAGGAGAAGAGAATGAAACAGCACAATGGTGGATAGTTAAACAGAATGAAGATGGTTTTTACTCTTTTCATGTGTTTGGGGATGAAAATTTTGTATTAGCGCTTGAAGATGATAACGATGTCAATGGTGCTAAAATTGTTTTGAAAGACATTTCGGGCTATAGTTCCGTTCCCGATAGTGCGTTGTTTTGGAATTTTAGTTATATTCCTATGCAAATTAGTTATCTGTATAATGTGAAAAGTTTGAATAATGGGAACACGAGAGCAATAACATGTGAATCAGGAAGCAATGAATTAACAAACAGTGATATTAAGACAGGTATAGATAATTCAATTGTTCAATGTTGGGTTTTTGAAACTGTATATAGGTCAACACCGTTACAGAATTGGAATTTGGTCGATAGTGGCGGTCACTGCGATTGGGATTGTTCCACACAGTATTCTGCAATGGTAAGAAAAGCGGCAAATGCATGGAATGATTATATTGGCGATGAGGTGTTTAGACCGGACTCAGTTAGTATTGTACAAGATGTTAAAATAAGAGATATGGATACAGACCCAACAGGAGAGGGTGCGATTGCAAGAACATATTCAAGTGATTTTTTTGAATTAGAGAATGATGAGAAAATATATGTAAGTTCCATTTGCTTTTATACTGACGAAATGAATGAATTGCAGAGTGACTTACAACGTCAAAAAGTTGTTATGCATGAATTAGGTCATGCTTTAGGATTGGCACATAATCAAACAGTAGACCATGCCGTTTCGGAACGATTAGGAAACATTATGCAACAAGGAGGTGAATTGCCCTATGATACTTTTATAAGTTTGGACGATAAAGCAGCTCTTGAACAAGCCTATGATGGTTTTTGATTAATATACTTAAATTATTGAAAGGAGATTAATTATGAAAAAATATATTAAAAGGATTGCCTGTGTAATATGTGTTGTTATTGTAGCAACTGCAATTTGCGGATATGTGGCTTGGAAAAACTATACTCCGACAGAAGTCAGATATATGATGTCTGAGACCTCTGTCAGCTTAAGTGACCCCCGTGCTGTTGTTGGTGTGAAAGATTATGTTTTTGTAGGATATGTTCAGGACACCTATGATTATTACACAGAAAAAATAAGTCACCAATTTCCTGAAATAGTTGATTATTATGATATGCCTTTTACAGAATGTCAGGTTAAAATCATTGCAAGTATAAAAGGAAATCTTGAAGTGAATAGTGAATTTTCTTTTTATAAGGTAGGTGGAATAACTCAAAGTAGGAAGTATATTTTACTTGATGAAAATGATATTATGCCAGAAAAGGGTAAATATTATATTTTTACAGGTATTGCTCATGCTGACGGAACTATGACAGGCGGAGGAAGAAAAGGAACGATTGAGCTTGAAGAGGGTATAAATGAAAGCAATTTGGAACAGTCAGAAATTTATCAGACTTATCTTGATGCTTATGAAAATCAGATTTTACCTGATTCACAAAGCAGTTATCCGGATTTTCTTTGCACTGCTGATGAGAACTACGGCGATGGAACATATAATGCCGAATTATATGAAGACTATGCTAAACTAAAAAAAGAAAAAGGCAGTTTTGATGAGGATTTAGACAAAGCCGTTAAAAAGGGAAACAAGAAAATTAAGTAGTTTAAAGCTTTAATAATTAAGGACCCCACTCTTTCGAGTGAGGTCCTTGTTTTTTTAAGGATTTAATTATTTCTCACTGGGAGCATAAAGGTCCTTAAGACGAGTAAGATGCTCATATCTTGCCTTTGCAGTTTCCTCTGCCTGAGCGAAGAGAACTTCTGCTCTTTCGGGGAATGCACGTGAAAGTGATGAGTAACGAGCCTCGTTCATAATGAAGTCGCGGTAGCTTGTTGATGCTTCCTTGCTGTCGATTGTGAAGGGATTCTTGCCTTCAGCCTTGAGAGCAGGATTGTAACGGAACATATTCCAGTAACCGCAGTCAACAGCCTTCTTCATTTCAGCCTGGCAGTTAACCATACCGCCCTTAATTGAGTGCATTTCGCAAGGTGCGTATGCAATGATGATTGAAGGACCGTGGTATGCTTCAGCTTCTGTGATAGCCTTGATTGTCTGGTTCTGGTCTGCACCCATAGCAATCTGTGCTACGTAAACATAACCATAGCTCATTGCGATTTCAGCAAGGCTCTTCTTAGCGATTGCCTTACCTGCAGCAGCGAACTGTGCAACCTGACCGATGTTAGAAGCCTTAGAAGC
>CAYWFB010000118.1:0-2938 GCA_964457415.1 uncultured Eubacteriales bacterium
CACTCCGCGTTCTTGACGGTTCTGTAACTGTTCTTTGCGCAAAGGGTGGTGTTGAGCCTCAGTCTGAAACCGTTTGGCGTCAGGCTGACGAATACAAAGTACCCAGAATGATTTATGTTAACAAGATGGACATCTTGGGTGCAAACTTCTACCGTGTTCTCGACATGGTTAAGGAACGCTTCAACTGCAACGGCGTTCCGATTCAGCTTCCTATCGGTGAGGAAAGCACATTCAAAGGCATCATCGACCTTATCAATAACAACGCTATCGTTTATTATGATGATATGGGTAAAGATGTTAGAATTGAAGAAATTCCCGACGATATGAAGGAGCTTGCAGAAAAATATCGTAACAACCTTATCGAATCAGTTGCTGAGCTCGACGAGGAGCTTATGATGAAATATTTCGAAGGCGAAGAATTAACAGTTGACGAGATTAAGAGTGTTATCCGTAAGGCTACACTTTCTAATGAGATTGTTCCGATTTGCTGCGGTACATCATACCGTAACAAGGGTGTTCAGCCTCTCCTCGACGCTATTGTTGATTTCATGCCCGCTCCCACAGATATCGAGGCTATCAAAGGTATTAACCCCGATACTGAGGAAGAAGAAGTTAGACATGCATCAGACGAGGAGCCCTTTGCAGCTCTTGCATTCAAGATTGCAAACGACCCCTTCGTTGGTACACTTTGTTTCTTCCGTGTATATTCAGGTACAGTTAACGCCGGTACATCTGTTTATAACACAGTTAAGGACAACAAAGAAAGAATGGGTAGAATTCTTCAGATGCACGCTAACCACCGTGAAGACCTTGATACAGTTTATGCAGGTGATATCGCAGCCGTTGTTGGTCTTAAGAACACAACAACAGGTGATACTCTCTGTGATGAGAAGCACCCCATCATTCTTGAGTCAATGAACTTCCCCGAGCCCGTTATCAGTGTTGCTATCGAGCCTAAAACAAAGGCTGGTCAGGAAAAAATGGGTATTGCACTTTCAAAGCTTGTTGCAGAAGACCCCACATTCCGTAGCTATACAGATGAAGAAACAGGCCAGACAATCATTGCAGGTATGGGTGAGCTTCACCTTGAAATCATCGTTGACAGACTTCTTCGTGAATTCAGAGTTGAAGCAAACGTAGGTAAGCCTCAGGTTGCTTACAGAGAAACAATCCGTGCTAACGCATCTTCTGACACAAAATATGCTCGTCAGTCAGGTGGTAAAGGTCAGTACGGTCACGTTAAAATTAACATTGAACCAAATCCGGACGGCGGTTACGAGTTTGTAAACAACATCGTCGGCGGTGCTATTCCTAAGGAATACCACAAGGCTGTTGATGACGGTATCCAGGGCGCTATGCAGTCCGGTGTACTTGCAGGCTACAGTGTGGTTGACGTTAAGGTTACTCTTTACGATGGTTCATACCACGAAGTTGACTCTTCAGAAATGGCGTTTAAGATTGCCGGTTCAATGGCATTCAAGGATGCTGCTAAGAAAGCAAACCCCGTAATTCTCGAGCCAATCATGAAGGTTGTAGTTATTACTCCCGAAGATTATATGGGTGACGTTATCGGCGATCTTAACTCTCGTCGTGGCGAAATTCAGGGCTTTGAGGATCGTTCAGGCGTTAAGCAGATTAACGCAAGAGTTCCTCTTTCAGAGATGTTCGGTTATGCAACTGACCTCCGTTCAAAGACACAGGGCCGTGGTCAGTACGTAATGGAGCCTGACGGATACAAAGAGGTTCCAAAATCAATTTCAGAAAGCATTATCTCTGAAAGAAGCAAGAGAGACTAATTATTTCTCTTAAAAGACTTGAAATTTCTCAAGTTTATTGATACAATAAGTATCGCAATAATTTGTAAATTATTTTCCAAAATAAAAGGAGGAAATTCCAATGGCAAAGGCAAAATTTGAAAGAACCAAACCACACGTTAATATTGGTACTATCGGTCACGTTGACCACGGTAAGACAACATTAACAGCTGCTATCACAAA
The DNA here is from genome assembly GCA_964457415.1 of uncultured Eubacteriales bacterium. Taxonomy (GTDB): domain Bacteria; phylum Bacillota; class Clostridia; order Oscillospirales; family Acutalibacteraceae; genus Fimenecus. The sequence goes on from CAYWFB010000118.1 coordinate 1,998, forward strand.
GACACTCGCATCAAAGGGTCAGGCTGACTTCGTTGATTATGCAAACATCGATAAGGCTCCCGAAGAGAGAGAGCGCGGTATCACAATCAACACAGCTCACGTTGAGTACGAGACAGAGACTCGTCACTATGCTCACGTTGACTGCCCCCGGATTGTGCGCATCAGCATAATAGGTCACCTCGGTGTTGGGATAGACGAGGAAACAGTCACCAGCCTGTAAGTGGAAGGTGGTTTTGCCCACATGATAATAGCCCTCACCTAATATGATATAATGAATGAGATAATGATCCCGAATACCTGGCCCCCATTGGTAGAGTGGGTCACACTTCTGGTAGCCGACATTATATACAGATAAAGATACAAGCTCCTTTTCGGAGACGATGTAGGAGTTTTTATAATTTTGATTCATAGGATATCCTTTCTTCAAAATCAATGATTGAAAAATAAAACCTTCTATGCTTCATTATAGCGAAAAAAACACTTTATGCAACATTTTTACATATATAGCATACATTTTTCGCTATACAAAGGAAAAAACATAGTATAAACTGATATCAAATAAAACGTTGCACAAACGTATGGAAAAGGAGCAAAAATCATGGCTATTTTGGTTACTGGCGGAGCAGGTTACATTGGAAGTCACACATGTGTAGAGCTTTTAGAGGCCGGATATGAAGTGGTTGTGTTAGACAATTTATGCAACTCTTCAGAGAAGTCTTTGGAGCGAGTAGAGGCGTTAACTGGAAAGAAGGTAACTTTCTACAAGGGTGATATTTTAGATAGAGCGTTATTAAATGCGATTTTTGAAAAAGAAAGTATCGGCAGCTGTATTCACTTCGCCGGCTTAAAGGCAGTAGGCGAGTCGGTTGCAATGCCTTGGGAATATTATCAGAATAACATTGCAGGGACACTGGTGCTTGTAGATGTAATGAGACAGCATG
>CAYWFB010000119.1:0-2890 GCA_964457415.1 uncultured Eubacteriales bacterium
GCGGACAGTTTGCCGTCAAGCGTTTTGACGGTCCAACCGTCAGGCAAACATTTTACTGCTTTTGAGCCCTGATTAATCATGGGTTCAATTGCAATTATCATTCCGGGCAGAAGTCTCTGACCTCTTCCCGCTGTTCCGTAATTCGGAACGGACGGGTCTTCGTGAAGGTGAGTTCCTATTCCGTGACCTGTGTATTCACGAACCACCGAGAAACCTCTTTCTTCACAATAGGACTGCACCGCGTAACCTATATCGCCGAGTCTGTTGCCTGCGACAGCCTGTTCGATTGCCTTATAAAGACTTTCTTTTGTTGTGTCGCACAGCCGCTTCGCGTCTTCAGAAATATTTCCTACCGCGAAAGTAGCAGCATTGTCGCCGTTATAGCCGTTAACCTTAGCACCTAAATCGATGCTTACGATGTCGCCCTCTTTAAGCACTCTCTTTTTTGAGGGAATGCCGTGAATGACCTCGTCATTTATGGAAATACATGCGGTAGCAGGAAATCCGTTATAATTTAAGAAGTTTGGCTCTGCACCTTGCTTCTTAATATAGTTATAAGCAATGCGGTCAATCTCATAAGTTGTTATACCGGGCTTGACCGCCTCACCTGCTACCTTTAATGCTTCTGCAGAAATCTGACAAGCTTTGCGCATCATCTCAATTTCTCTTGCAGTTCTAAGCACTATCATGTTAATCCTCCAAAACCTTGAAGACAAGAGCAGTTGTATCAGCAACCTCTTCCTGTCCTTCTACTATTACAAGCTTACCTGTCTTTGCATAGTAGTCTTTAAGCGGTTCGGTCTGCTCGTGATAAACGTTAAGTCTGTCAAGCACTGTTTCAGGGCTGTCATCCTTACGCTGAACAAGCTCGTCACCGCAAACGTCGCAGATGCCGTCTTTTGAGGGCTTTTTGTATTCAAGATGATAAGTTGCGCCACACTTTAAGCAAACTCTTCTGCCTGAAAGACGAGCTGCAATCTTTTCATCAGGAACTTCGATATCAACAACCTTGTCGATAACGATGCCCATATTGTCAAGGGCTTCTGCCTGAGGTATTGTTCTGGGGAAACCATCGAGAATGAAGCCGTTCTGGCAATCGTCCTCTGCAAGTTTCTCTTTAATAATACCAATTACAACATCATCGGGAACCAATTTTCCGGCGTCGATATAGGACTTTGCTTTAAGTCCCATATCAGTGCCGTTTTTAAGAGCTTCTCTGATGATATTACCTGTTGACACAGCGGGAATATTGTATTTTTCACAAATCTTCTCTGCCTGTGTGCCTTTTCCTGCGCCGGGAGCGCCGAGAAGGATTAAGTTCATATCATTTACCTCCGATTAATCAAGGAAGCCTTTGTAGTGACGCATCATCATCTGGCTTTCGAGCTGCTTCTGTGTTTCAAGAGCAACACCTACCATAATGATAATTGATGTACCTCCAACTGCAAGGTTCATACCGTTTTCTGTGAAAAGGCCTGCAACCTGTGAGTAAATAATCGGGAACATTGCTACAACGCTCAAGAGAAGAGCGCCGATGAGTGTCATTCTGTTAAGAATCTTCTGAATATATGTTGATGTGGGCTTGCCTGGACGAATACCTGGGATTGAACCGCTGTTCTTACGAAGGTTCTCTGCCATATCAACTGCATTGTACTGAATTGCTGCATAGAAATATGCAAATGCGATAATCAGAATGAAATAAAGTGTTCCATAGAAGGGGTGAGTCTGACCAAGCCATACTGTTGTAAGCTTGTTCCAGAAACCGCCCTCTTTACCGGGCGCAAACATTGCGATTGTGGGAAGAAGCGAAAGAATTGAGCTTGCGAAGATAACGGGAAGAACACCGCACATATTAACCTTGATTGGCATGTGTGTGCTCTGACCGCCATACATCTTACGGCCCACAACGCGTTTTGCGTACTGAATCGGAATTCTTCTTTCACCATTGTCCATCCAAACAATGAAGAAAATCATACCTACAAGAGCAATTGCTGCTATCGGAACGAGTACAAAGTATGCACCGCCGTGGTCAAAATACTGATAGAGGTTGTAGATTGTTGTAGGCATACGAGCTACGATACCTGCAAAGAGGATTATAGAAATACCGTTACCGATACCCTTTTCGTTAATCTGCTCGCCAAGCCACATAACAATCGCTGTACCTGCTGTGTAGCAAAGAACGATAACAACTGCCTGGAATACTGCCCAGCCGCCTTTGTAATCGCCACTCAAGTAATCCTGTGAACGAATGAAGAAGTAGTAAGCAACGCTCTGTAAAAGACCAAGAACTACTGCAGAATAACGAGTAATTTTGTTAATCTTCTTTCTGCCTTCTTCACCATCCTGAGCAAGCTTCTGAAGAGGAGTGATTGCTACAGTAAGGAGCTGAATGATGATTGATGCGTTAATGTATGGTGTGATTGAGAGTGCAAACAATGTACCGTAGTTGAATGCGTTACCTGTCATCATTGAAAGGTAAGTAAGGAATGTGTTGCCCTCTGCACCGAAAAGTCCGTCGCCTCTCATTGCAATATCAACGAAGGGTACGGGGAGTGCTGAACCGATTCTGTAAATTAAGATTATAAGCGCGGTAAAAAGAAGCTTTTTACGAAGCTCGGGGATTTTCCACGCATTAGCAAAAGTACGGAGCACGGTTAAATCACCTCAGCCTTTCCGCCTGCTGCCTCAATCTTCTGCTTTGCAGCATCAGAATAAGCGTTAACCTGAACAGTAAGCTTTTTGCTGAGTTCGCCGTTTCCTAATACTTTAACTCCGTCAAGAGCTTTCTTTACAAGGCCTGCGTTAACAAGTGCCTCGATTGTTACTGTTGCGCCATCCTCAAATGCATTGAGTGCTGAAACGTTAACAGTTGCGATTTCCTTTGCGAAGA
>CAYWFB010000120.1:0-2776 GCA_964457415.1 uncultured Eubacteriales bacterium
GATCTCAATCATTTTTTCTATTTTCTTAGTCTCACATCTATTGTAACGCTACATGAATATAATCAATAAATTAAAAAAAGTACTTGACAAACGCTTTTTTTGAGTGTATCATTATAAAGCACTCTTGAGAGGCGCAAAGTAAACATCGCGGAGTAGAGCAGTTGGTAGCTCGTCGGGCTCATAACCCGAAGGTCGTTGGTTCAAGTCCTCCCTCCGCAACCAAATCAGATACCGCTATTGATACAATTTGTGCCAGTAGTGGTATCGTTGTTTTACTGCGAAAATCGTAGCAGAATAGCCATATAAAAAGCACAAGCGTTGCATTTGGGAAACCGGACTCCCTTTTGCAACGCTTTCTTATTTGTTATTAAGTTGATTACATAGAAAATCTCTCTAACCTATCGTTAAATTACTGATAATCGTTAAACAGCTGAAATGTAATTATGTATCCTGAGTTTTTTTGAATCATCAATAAAGGATTCATATAAAAAACATTATTAAACCGGTAATAATTATAGGTTGATTAACAAAAAAGTTTTTTGCTTCGAGTGGGAAAAGTATTCATTGGCCATATTTTCAATGTTCATCATTTTCCGCACCCAATCCATCTGATTTTCTTCTTTAAGTTGTTCGGTTACGCCTTCAGCAGCTTTCATCTGTTCAACAAGAGTATTAAACACCTGCTGTGCTTGATTTTCCACTTCGGCACAATGTTGATATAGCTTACCTTCAACAAGAAGAGTTGTAAAAAGCACCTTCTTATGATTTTCAAGAAAATCTTTATACATCATTCCCCATTTGCCGAGAGTGGTATTAGTTTCTTCGGGTGGTAAGGTTAAGTTGGGAATTCTAAAATCTCCAACCTGTCTATACGTGCCACCATTTTGTTTAAATAATGATTTCATAATTCTTACCTCCTTAATGTTCACTTTTATTAATGATTTTCAGCAATAGCTTTTCAACATCTTCAGTGGGTAAATCCTCAGCCAAAAGCATATTGCGAAACTCATTCATACCGTTGATAATTAAGTTGCACTCAAAATCAGTGAACTTAATTTTTGTTTTTCTGTTCATAACAAAACCTCCTGTTATTTGGTAGCTTTATCCTACCTTATAACGGGAGGTTAGTCGAATGTGCGGATATATAAAAAGGAGAAAAGCCGAAACTTCTCCTTATTTTCCACCTTGTAACGCCCATAAGTTAGTATTTTGAAATTACTGACTTATGTGGCATCAGAAAAGTTTCAGAAAAGTTTTGATGTTTTATTATTTCCATTGATTTCTTTTTATTCGAAATTCAAAATAAATCGTACTGATTATTTTTTCGGTATTTTAAGAATTTGTCCTGGGAAAATTGTGTCCGACTTAAGATTGTTAAGCGTTTTTATCTCCTTATATCTACTTCCGTTGCCTAGATATTTTTCAGCAATAGCCCAAAGTGAGTCGTTCTTAACAACCTTATACGAAATTTGCTGTTCATCACCATTTTTGCTAAAGCCGTTTAACCCTGCTGATTTTATTAATTTAGGATAGTCTAAATAACCATAGTTTAAATCTACATTTGTGTTGATTCCGTCTATTTTCCCGGTGTGGCTGTACTGCCATATACCATGCTGATATTTAAAATTGGTCTTCGTCACACCTGTATGAGCAACCCACACGGCATAGCGATTAAGAATTTCCGGTGTAAAGTTTGATTCAAGAAAAGACTTGTAACTGTATATACCAACCCAGTAACCGGCAGCCTCAAGTTCATTACAGAAAGCTACCGTAATTTTTTGCAATAAATCTTCTGACAGAGCGAGTTGAGTTTTGTTTTCAATATCAAAAAATATCGGATACTCAAAGGTTTTGTTTTCTATGGCTTTAATGCAAGTTTCAGCTTCCCTTTTTGCTCCGTCAACAGATAGTGCATAACCGTACCAATAAGCTCCTACAGGAATGGCATTAGCTTTGCAACCCGCATAATTTTTCTCAAATTGAGCATCTTTTTGAGAGGATTCACTTCCATATCCTGCACGAAGTATAGTAAAATCTACAGAGTCAGATTTGACTTTTTTCCAGTCAATTTCTCCTTGGTGTACGGATACATCAATTCCTTTTGTCACAAAAACACCTCCCTAAAATTATTTTATTTAATTACAGCAAAGGCACATGTCAGAATTTGATATGTGCCTTCACCTTTAATTAAGTTATCCGCAAAAAAATTATCCAATCTGCGTAATAACAAGATGTGCAGAAACAGGACGCGTTCCTCCGGCAAGCGGTGTAATTGTAAGTGCGGTTGAGTTGCCGGCAGGATTTCTGACAGTCAGAATAGAGTTAATGACGGTAGTTGTCACAATAGCCATACCTACAATTTGTGAGGCACCTGTGGCTCTGCCAACAACAGTATATTCCAAATCAGCTCCGTTTAAAGTCAATATTAATTGACCTGCCTCGTCCACACTTACCTCAAACAGTATCTGATAGGTTCCGATTAGAGCCAAATTAAATGAATCCGGTCCGGTTCTGGAAATATCAGCACCGCTGTTAGGCCCATCTTGCGGGAAACTAACATCTGTTCCGGGAGCTACAGTAGCCGCATTATCGGGTGGCATCAGTGCATAGAAATCAGCATAGTTAAGCACACCTCCTGCAGTACCTTGAGGACCGACAGGACCTGTTTCACCGGCAGGACCCTGTGGACCGATTGGACCTGTTTCACCGGCAGGACCCTGTGGACCTACAGGACCTGTTTCACCGGCTGGACCCTGTGGACCGATTGGACCTGTTT
>CAYWFB010000121.1:0-2730 GCA_964457415.1 uncultured Eubacteriales bacterium
TGTTGAAGGTGGACTGAATATGAACTGCGCCTTTTTCAATGTTTTTCTTTTCGCGACGTCTGCGAGTTGCAGCGCCCTTTTTAACCTGAGCTTTTGCCATTTTAAAGTCCCTCCTTCTTACTTCTTCTTGTTAGCAATTGTCTTCTTTGGTCCCTTACGTGTACGAGCGTTTGTCTTTGAACGCTGACCTCTTACAGGAAGTCCCTTGCGGTGACGTACGCCTCTGTAGCAACCAATTTCAACAAGTCTTTTAATATCAAATGCTGTTTCTCTTCTGAGGTCACCTTCAACTGTTACGTTGTGTTCGATGTACTCACGAAGCTTTGAAACGTCTTCTTCGGTCAAATCCTTAACGCGTGTGTCGGGATTTATACCTGTTGCAGCAACAATGTCGCTGGCTGTTTTTCTGCCAATACCATAGATATAAGTGAGACCAATCTCAACTCTTTTCTCTCTTGGTAAGTCAACACCTGAAATACGAGCCATTTACAGTTGCACCTCCATTTTCAAAAATGCGGCTGTTTTAGCCTTTTATGGTTTTTTACTTGCATCGTTTCTTAGTACTTTAGAAACGATTGAGCGATAGGCGCTCAAGATAAATTCAAGCTGCTCTGCAGTTGCAGCTCATTGCGATTTATCTTAGCCCTGACGCTGCTTGTGCTTTGGGTTTTCACAGATAACCATTACTTTACCCTTGCGTTTGATTACTTTGCACTTTTCGCAAATTTTCTTGACAGAAGGTCTGACTTTCATTATAAATTACCTCCTAAAAAATGCTGTCAAAATTTTACTTTGAACGCCATGTGATTCTTCCGTTGTTAAGGTCGTAGGGTGAAAGCTCAACCGTAACCTTATCGCCCTGAAGAATTCTGATGTAGTTCATACGAAGCTTACCAGAAATTCTGGCGTGAACCTTGTGACCATTTTCAAGCTCTACAATAAAGTTTGTATTGGGAAGAACTTCAGTCACAGTGCCTTCAACTTCAATCATGTCTTGTTTTGCCATAAGTTTAAACCTCTCTTGATAATGCTTTTCTCAAAGCTCTGTCCGTACTCATATCTTTTACGGAAAGCTTTTTCTGTGTTTTTATGACGTGCTTTGGATTTTTCCGCTTGGGACTTACAAACGGTCTCTCCTTGCCGTCGCACAGATAAACATATTTTTCGTCAAAGTCTTTGACACACATAAGCCGTTCTTTTTCACGACCTGCGGTACAAACGACCAACTCGCCTTTACAAAACTCCATAAGTCACCTCATACAAGCTTTGTAAGGATTATGGGCTCGCCCTTTGTAATTGCAACTGTGTGTTCAAAGTGGGCGGACAGTTTGCCGTCAAGCGTTTTGACGGTCCAACCGTCAGGCAAACATTTTATTGCTTTTGTTCCTAAGTTTATCATAGGCTCAATCGCAATTGTCATTCCGGGGAGAAGTCTTTGACCTCTTCCCGCTGTTCCGTAATTCGGAACTGACGGGTCTTCATGAAGATGTGTTCCTACGCCATGTCCAGTGTATTCACGGACAACCGAGAAACCTCGCTCTTCACAGTAGGACTGAATTGCAAATGCTATATCGCCGATTCTGTTGCCTGCAACAGCCTGCAGGATGCCTTTATAAAGACTCTCACGGGTTGTGTCGCACAGCCGCTTTGCTTCTTCGGAAATGTTTCCGCAAGCAAATGTGGCAGCATTGTCACCGTTATAGCCATTCACCTTAGCCCCTAAGTCGATACTGACAATATCGCCATCTTTCAGCACTCTCTTTTTTGAAGGAATGCCGTGAATGACCTCGTCGTTTATGGAAATACATGCTGTGGCAGGAAATCCGTTATAATTCAAGAAGTTTGGCTCTGCGCCTTGCTTCTTGATATATCGGTATGCGATTTGGTCAATCTCATAAGTAGTAATACCCGGTTTGACCGCTTCGCCTGCCAACTGTAATGCTTCTGCTGAAATCTGACAAGCCTTACGCATCATCTCAATTTCTTTTGCAGTTCTAAGCACTATCATGTTAATCCTCCAATGCGTTAAAGACAAGAGCTGTTGTATCAGCAACTTCTTCTTGTCCTTCTACTATTACAAGCTTTCCTGTCTTTGAATAGTAGTCCTTAAGTGGTTCTGTCTGTTCGTGATAAACGTTAAGTCTGTCAAGCACTGTTTCAGGGCTGTCATCTTTACGCTGAACAAGCTCATCACCACACATATCGCAGATGCCGTCTTTTGATGGTTTTTTGTATTCGAGATGATAAGTTGCACCACACTTTAAGCAAACGCGTCTGCCTGAAAGTCTTGCTGTAATCTTTTCATCAGGAACTTCGATATCAACTACTTTGTCGATTACGATGCCCATCTTATCAAGAGCTTCTGCCTGTGGTATTGTTCTTGGGAAACCGTCAAGAATGAAACCGTTTGCACAGTCACTCTCTGCAAGTCTCTCTTTAATAATACCTATAACAACATCATCCGGAACCAATTTGCCGGCATCGATATAGGACTTAGCTTTAAGTCCCATATCTGTACCGTTTTTAAGAGCTTCTCTGATGATATTACCTGTTGAAACAGCCGGAATATTGAATTTTTCACAAATCTTTTCCGCCTGAGTGCCTTTTCCTGCGCCAGGAGCGCCGAGAAGGATTAAGTTCATATCATTTACCTCCAAATTAATCAAGGAAGCCTTTGTAGTGACGCATCATCATCTGGCTTTCGAGCTGTTTCTCTGTTTCAAGAGCAAC
>CAYWFB010000122.1:0-2588 GCA_964457415.1 uncultured Eubacteriales bacterium
CTTTTGCAACTCTTTGGGGAACAACAAAGCTTGTTAAAGAAAGAGTTCAGCGTGAAGATGATGGGCAGAATGCAACAGGTATCAAGGCTTTCTTCTCTGCGTTCAAAGCGTTCTTTACAAACAGAGCTATGGTAGGTGCTACAATCGCATCAGTTGCATCAGTTGCTCTTTTCAACTCAACAATGGCTCTTAACAATATGGTTTTCCAGTATTTCTTTGTTGACACAAGTAAAGTTGGTATTGCAATGATAGGGTCTTATGTACCAATGATTGTGTTTATGGCTCTTTTAGGTAAGCTTACATCTAAATTTGGTAAGAAAAAGGTTGTTGTAACTTGTATGCTTATCGGTACAATTTCAGGTGCAATTTCTCTCTTTGTTCCATTAACACCTGATATGACAGGTATGCTTCTTTACATTGTTTGTCTTATGGGACTTAATGTTGGTAATGCTGTGTTCCAGATTTCTGTTTGGGCAATCGTTGCAGACTGTATCGAAGTAAGTTACAGAAAAACAGGCAAGAGCGAAGAAGGTTCACTTTATGCTCTTTATTCGTTCTTCCGTAAGCTTGCTCAAGGTATCGGTCAGGCGGTAGTTTCATTAGGTCTTGTTGCTATTGGTTTTGTTGAAGGCGAAAATGCCGTTCAGGCAGAAGGCTTCGGTGAAAAGGTTAAATCACTCTATTTCGTGGTTCTTGCGGCAGGCTCACTTGTAGCATTTCTTTCTATGGCATTTATTTATAACATTGGCAAGAAAGAGGAAGAAGAATTGGCGAAGCCTATTGAAAAATAAAACTAATTTTGTAAACCGTCAGCGGATTTGCCACTGGCGGTTTTTGTATTATGAGGTTCTGTCATTCTGAGGAGCGTAGCAACGAAGAAGCTCTTTAGTTATTTTTATACTTTGGCAGAGGTTCTTCGCTTTGCTCAGAATGACAATGAAAATACTTAACAAAATGCCATAAAATTATCCACAAATCTATAAAAATTCTACTCACGAAAAAACAGGATTTTCCGTTAAAATATAATGGTAAGTGTTATACTTTTAACAAAAAAATAAGGAGTGTTTACCAATGAGAAAAATTATTAATATCAACCGTAAATGGTCATTCCGTAAGGGCGTTGACACATTCCCCGCAACAGTGCCTGCAGAGTGGGATTTTGTAAATCTTCCTCATTCGTGGAATGCTATTGACGGTCAGGATGGCGGCAACGACTATTTCCGTGGCTTCGCTTGCTACTACAAAGAGCTCGATAAAGAAGAAATCCCCGTAGCCGATAAATATTACCTTGAAATCAACGGCGCAAACGCATCTGCTGATGTTTATATGAACGGCACAAAGCTCGCTCACCACGATGGCGGTTATTCAACCTGGAGAGTTGACATCACGGAAGAATATGCAAAGGGCAATAAGCTTGCAATTGTTGTTGAAAACACTGTTAACGAGGTCGTTTATCCCCAGACTGCTGACTTCACATTTTACGGCGGTATTTACAGAAATGTAAACATTATCGCAGTTAACAATAGCCACTTTGACCTTGAATACTACGGTGCACCCGGCATTATGGTAACACCTGAAATCTGCGGTTCAGACGCAAAGGTTGCGGTTGAGGTTTTCGTTGCAAATAAGAAAGACGGACAAATCCTCAACTATGCACTTCGCGACAAAGCAGGTCACGTTGTAGCGGCAGTTCAGTCTGCTGACACAAAGGTAGAAATGGAAATTAAAGATGTAGTGCTCTGGCACGGCAGAAAGAACCCATATCTTTACACCGCAGAGGTTGAGCTTTGCGACAGTGAAGAGGTTCTCGACAATGTAAGCACACGCTTTGGTTGCCGTACATTCAAGATTGACCCCGAAAACGGATTTATCCTCAATGGTGAGGAATATCCTCTTCGCGGTGTATCACGCCATCAGGATAGATGGGGACTTGGTAACGCACTTCTTCCCGAGCATCACAAGGAAGATATGGAATATATCTATGAAATGGGTGCAACCACAATCCGTCTTGCTCACTATCAGCACGACCAGTATTTCTATGACCTTTGCGACGAGTACGGTATGGTAATCTGGGCAGAAATCCCCTATATTTCAAGACATATGCCAGAGGGCCGTGAAAACACAATTTCACAGATGAAAGAGCTTGTTTGCCAGAACTATAATCACCCATCAATTGTGGTTTGGGGACTTTCAAATGAGATTTCAATGAACGGTGCAACATCTGACGACCTTCTTGAAAACCATAATATCCTTAACGATATGGTTCACGAGATGGATAAAACAAGACTTACAACAATTGCGGCAGTTTCAATGTGCTCAATCGACGACCCATACATTCAGATTCCCGATGTTGTTTCTTACAACCACTACTTCGGTTGGTACGGCGGCGACACATCAATGAACGGACCTTGGTTTGATAATTTCCACGCAAAGTATCCCAACATTCCGATTGGTATTAGTGAATACGGCTGTGAGGCTCTTAATTGGCATACTTCAAAGCCAATGCAGGGTGACTATACAGAAGAATATCAGGCATATTACCACGAAGAACTCATCAAACAGCTCTTCACAAGAAAATATATCTGGGC
>CAYWFB010000123.1:0-2586 GCA_964457415.1 uncultured Eubacteriales bacterium
TTGGGGTTGATTATGCCAGCGCTCAAGCCCTTTTGCATTGCAAGTGTGAGGAATGTTGAGTTAAGTAATTCGCGGTTGGGCAATCCAAAGGACACATTGGACACGCCGAGAACAGTTTTTACGCCCATATCATTTGTAAGTCTCTCAATACACTCAAGGGTGATTTTTGCGTTATCCTTGTTTGTGCTGACAGTCATACAAAGTGGGTCGAAAACAAGATTTTCTTTCCCAATGCCGTATTCTTCTGCTTTTTTGATTATGCGTTTTGCGATTTCAATTCTGCCGTCGGCAGTTTCGGGAATTCCGTTTTCGTCAAGGGTCAAGCAAACAACAACTCCGCCGTATTTCTTAACGAGTGGGAAAACTGAACTCATTGAGTTTTCTTTGCCGTTGACAGAATTCACCATAGCCTTGCCGTTATAAATGCGGAGTGCTTTTTCTATTGCAACGGGGTCGGAGGTATCAATTTGCAATGGTGTGTTGAGAATACTCTGAAGTCCCGTTACTGCGTTCTGCATCATTTCGGGCTCGTCAATTTCGGGAAGCCCCACATTAACATCAAGAATATCTGCGCCTGCATCCGCCTGCGCAACACCCTCGCGGTAGATATAGGCCATATCATTGTTGCGGAGTGCTTCTTTAAGCATCTTTTTACCCGTGGGGTTGATTCTTTCGCCTATGATAATGGGCTTTTCGCCCAAAATTACAGCTTTTGAATATGAAGTAACTGCGGTAAATGATTTTTTGCTGATTGGCTCAATTTTCTCATTTTTGCAACGCTCAATCATTGCTTTTATATGGTCGGGAGTTGTGCCACAACAACCGCCAAGGGCACAAGCACCGTTTTTGAGGATTTCAAACTGTTTTTGTGCGAATTCCTCGGGGGTTACATTGTAAGTAGTTTTACCGTTTACGCTGACGGGAAGTCCCGCATTGGGCTGAATGAATATGGGTGTACTTGAATACTCTTTCATTTCTTTAAGGAGTTCAAGCATCTGGTCGGGACCAAGTCCGCAATTCATACCAATTCCGTCAACGCCCAAGCCCTCGAGGGTTATAACTGCCGTTTTAATATTTGCGCCTGTTAAAAGTATGCCCTTTTCGTCGAAAATCATTGACACAAGCACGGGAAGATTTGTATTCTCTTTAGCCGCCAAGACTGACGCTTTGATTTCGTATAAATCCCCCATTGTTTCAATGAGGATTAAATCAGCACCCGCTTTTTCGCCTGCGATGACCTGCTCTTTGTACAAATCATAGGCAGTTTCAAACTCTAAATCTCCACAGGGCTTTAAAAGCTTGCCGAGTGGCCCCATATCAAGCGCCACAAAGCAATCGCGGTCAATGTTTTCTATTGATTTTTTGGCAAGTGACACGCCTGCGGTGATAATTTCTGCCACATTATCGAATTTAAGTGAGTTTGCACCGAAAGTATTTGTTGTTACAATATTGCACCCTGCATCTAAATATTCCTTATGAATTTTCAAAAGGACTTGGGGGTGAGTTATATTCATATTTTCGGGCAATTCGCCTGTTTTTAAGCCGTTTTTTTGGAGCATTGTGCCCATTGCACCGTCAAAAAACAGTATTTCTTTGCCGAATTTTTCTTTGAATTTCATTGTATTTGCCTGTCTTTCTTCAAAGTTTTTATTCCTTGATTACGCCGATAAAGGCGGTTACGGTTTTGGTTGGGGTCATCATAAAGCCGTCAGAAAGTGAAATTCCCAACTGCTTGTTCATTGGCAGAAGCTTAAAGAAATCTGCCTGCGTGGATATGTGCAAATCGCTGTATCCGGGGCTGAAACGGGGTCTGTGCTCGCCTCTTATTGCGTTTTGAAGCTCTTCACAAGCAATATCACAGAGTTTTTCAACCATTGAGCCTGCAACGGCTTGGGCTACCGCGGTCATGGCAATATCGGTAACGGAATATTTACGGATAAGAGTATCCGCACCCTGACCCAAGGTTGCGCCGAATAGAATTATTGTTGAGGAATTTTTTAAGTGATTTAAAAGCTTCTGACTTTTGAATTCAATACCGTCAATTATTATTGAATTTTCGGTTCTTGTGAATTGGTATTCTTTATAAATATATTTAGGCTGAACGACCTTGCAAAGCTCGGCATAAGCCTCGTCAATCAATTCGCAGATTTCGGGCGTTGGCATTGCACCGTGCTTATAGCCCATATAACGCGCGGTTTCACGCAAATCGTATTTTAACAGCATCCGCAATTACCCTTTTCTTTCTGTTTATCAACTAAATACTGTAAAGTGATTGAATCTACGACCTTATTTACTGCATCAAGAACGCATTGCCAGATTTCAAGTGTTACACAGTCCATACAGTTTTCGCAAGGGTTGTCGTCAGTTTCGAGGCAATAAACGGGGGCAAGGCTACCCTCGGTTACACGAAGAATTTCACCTACTGTGTATTCCGCGGGCTCGCGGGTCAGCTTATATCCGCCCTGCGCACCGCGGGTGCTTTCTACAAGGTTTTCTTTTGAGAGCATTTTGATAATCTGTTCAAGATATTTTTCACTTATATTTTGTCTTGTTGCAACGGATTTTATTGATATATAGCCGTCTTCT
>CAYWFB010000124.1:0-2553 GCA_964457415.1 uncultured Eubacteriales bacterium
GTCCTTTCCTCTGTTCATCGGAGGTGAGGACTTTTTTTGTTTTTTATGCTCCTTGCTACGAAAATAAAAGTCGCTACGCACCTTGACAAACAGGTTGTCAACGCAACCTCATAAAAGCAAGACGCAGCAAAGCAAGGCGACAGATATGTCACCTGATTTTTATCTGTCAAATGTGTTATGGAACTGTAACAGAATAACCCAATTTCTGCAACTCATTAATCATTCTGTTAGCTCTCTTTCGTTCTGTTTGCTGTCGGCGTTTTTCAAAGCATTCTTCATTAAAAAATTCCCTGGAATTCAACATTGTGTATATGATTGCAAGTATCTTTCTCGAAAGTGCGATCGTAGCACGTTTAGCTCCTTTTCGTTGTTTGATTCGCCAATACCAACCGGACAAATAAAGATTTCGTTTTCCTGACATTACCCAAGCACACTCACAAAGCATACTTTTTAGGTATGGATTTCCTTTGTTTATGTGAGCAGATTTCCGTTTGCCCGCACTTTCATTGTTACCCGGACTTAGTCCTGCCCATGAGCAAATATGCTCTACGCTTGGAAATGCACTCATATCCGTTCCGATTTCTGCAATGATTGCAGCAGCAGATGTAACATCTATTCCCGGAATAGAGCAAATCAATTTCATTGCACCTTCGTGTTTTTCAATTTCTTGAGATATTGCATCTTCAATTACAGAAAGATGTTCTTCCAATTCAAGTAAATGTCCGAAAATCATTTGCAAAAAGGAGCATTGATGTTCCGATAAACACCCGTTAAGTGCTATGAGAATCTCATCTATACGGTTTCTTGTTTTGGTTTTCAGACATTTATCTAATTCATCTCGGTCAATGCTGCCGTGTTCAATCAGATGCTTAATTATGTTTCTGCCGGAAGCACCGAAAGTATCTGACAAAAAAGCGGCGAAACGAAAACCTGAGCTTTGCAGAAACTTATCAACACGATTCTTTTGTGATGTTATGTCATGAACTATGCTCTTTCGATAACGAGTAAGATGTCGCAGTTCTCTGATTTCTTTCTTGGGAATAAAACTGCCTTTCAGTAATCCGGCTCGTAAAAGCGTTGCAATCCATTCAGCATCACGCATGTCAGTTTTTCTACCGGGAACATTTTTCATGTGACGGGCATTAACAACCAAAATTTCGATGTCACCGTCAAAACAATCTTCCAGCATTTCATATATAGGTTGCCAATAAATACCGGTGCTTTCCATAGCAATGTGATGACAGTTGGTTTCAACAACCCATTCACGCAGATGTCTCATTTCGGGTATTAATGTGCTGAATGTCCGTGTTTCTGTAATTGCAGAGCCGTCTGTATCACCTGAAATCAAACAAGCGACAATAATGTCACGGTGAACATCAAACCCCATTACAGTATTAAAAATATCTTGCATAGCGACAGCCTCCTTTGAACTGCAGGTTGGGAATTGCCCGGGTGGGAATCCGAACTTTGCTACTCGTGCTCTTCACTATGTGATGCAACATACTGCTGTTCTCTTGGGCAATTCATCCACGTTGAACAAACGGGGTGTTTAATCCGCCAAGGTGCAATCGGACTTGAACCTGCAAAAAAATTATACCATAAAGGTCAGAATTCCACACCAACATATTTTCATTCACAGCTGTGATTTGCTTTTCATGAGACGTTGAAAATTTAATGACCGACTGAAAGCGATATGATTTTGCGATGATACGAGCAAGACAACGCTGCGGTGAAATTCCGGGGCAGGAACTATTTCGGGTGAAACGGCAAAATAATGCGTTTATTATGGAACATTTTTATAGTGCTTATTCCCATTACTTTTAGGGGCGGTTTTGATAAAAAGAAACTGCCCTCACAAATGTGAGAGCAGAGATTATCATTTCTTTTCAATTGGTATCCATATTTCTATTGTTCTCCCAGTATAGCCGCCAATGATTCCCCAATGATAAACGGCAAGTTCAGGTGCGTTTACTATCTGATATTCGTCATTTGACAGCCATTCAGCAGCAATCTGCTTGCGGAGTTCAAAGTATTCGGGAATGGGCATTTTTGTCTTTTCTGTTTCAAATACAAAATAAGTTTGTTCAGGGATAACGATTTCTTCAAAGCCAAATTTATCCATAAAGTCAATTCCTGTAACTTCACTGTTATATAGATTATCACGTTCATAATCATCCGTTGTGACTGAAATGCAAAAATCATATCCGTCATCATCGAAATTTGAAAGAACACAATAATCCGACATTTTATCGTTACTCATACCTTTAAGCAACCACTGATGTGCTCTGGTGGTCTTGAAAAAATCTCCTTCCTGAAGTTGTCTTGATTCATCATAAGGAGTTCCGCTGAATCGTTTTTTATAGCCTAAAAGAGTCAGTTCAGGTTTTGTTTCAATACGATAGTTCATAGTTGTACCGCCTTCCAAAGAAAAATTCAGTACAAGACGGGAAAAGGATTTGAGATTACTGCCGTTATTTCGAGCTTGTGACGGTAATATTCCGTGAAACTTCTGAAATGCTTTTGCAAAGCTGTCAGGACTTTCATAACCGTATT
>CAYWFB010000125.1:0-2510 GCA_964457415.1 uncultured Eubacteriales bacterium
AAGAAAACGGAGATACTACCGATACTCCCGGTAACACCTCCGAAGGCACCGGCGAGACGACTACCGCTCCGTCAACGGATACAACGACTCCAACTACAGGCGGAACAAACGGTGGCGAGTCCACTACTCCTACACCGGACAGTACAACGACTGCGACGGAGACAACCACGCAGACCACAGAGCCTTCGGCTACGGAGCCGGCAAGCACAGAAGCAACAACAGAAACCCGGCCTGCAACCGAAAATTCGGAGACAACAGGCGCACCCACCACCGAGGCGAGCGAATAAATGAAGTCGAAATAATCACCAAAATATCCCAATTTTTCGGGGGATACACCCTATCAGCGTTCTAAAAAGGAGGCTGACAGCGTGAAAAATACCCCTGTTACAGAAGAATTTGAGCGTTGTATTATGTGTGGCAAACTGACCTGCGTTCCCATTTCAATGCCGATTGATTGGCGTGAGAATTACGAGATCGGTTGCGGTCGAATCTGTGCCGAATGTGCAAAGAAACAGCGAAAGGCAGCGGAGCGAAAAAACACGCTCACTACCGAACAAATCCTGCTTGCCGTCGAGCAAAGCAGAAGAGAAAGTAAGAAATAAACGATGCTAAATCCCATTCCATCACTAAATGTTGGAGTGGGATTTATTTATGCGATTTCGCTGGACTTGTGAGAGGTGTTGTGGTATGAATTTGTGTTGCAAAAAGGAGGTGCAACGCACATGACAACACTTGAAGATTTATACTACGGCAACATCAGTCCGCACGAAAGGTATATCAAGCGCGGAACACGGATGGACAAGGCGGTGAAACTGCTCTGCAAAAATGAAGACAGTCTCTCGGCAACGCTCACCGAACAGCAAAAAGAAACCTTTGAAAAGTTCAAGGAATGCCAAAGAGAGCTGTGTGACCTTACTGCTCGCCAAGCCTTCTCAGATGGATTTATCTTGGCGACACGAATTATGGTCGAAGTAATGGAAGGGCTGCAGGAGGTGGAAGATATATGAAAAAGATAATATTGCTTCTTCTCTGCTGCGGGGTGCTAATCGGTATGGTGGGATGCGGTGGCAATACCGCACCGCCGCCTACCGAGAGTCCACCTACAACGGTGACCGAAATGACAAAACAGAATTAGTCATCGGCGGCGGAAATACTGAACCTAAAGAAGGAACACCGCCGAGGATAGTTATTATCAAGGCTTCAATCGAGAAGCCATCGGCATGGGTGAATGGCTCGGCACGGCTGAAAGTATGTCAGACCGCATCGCAGACGGCTTCCATCACAGCAAAGGACAATGGTCGTATGTCGGCAGTTTCAAGTATCCATACATCGCCGTAGGCGTAATTCGGTCTTTCCATTCACGAATATGCACCGAGAATTGAGGCGGCACAATCCTACGCTAAGATAGCGATGGAGGTGATGTTCAAATGAAGAAATCAGACTTGGAAGCACGGCGCCAACAACTGAGTTCCGTGTCTTCCGATTCGGAAAACGATTTTGATGAAATCGTGTCCTCTGCCCGTAGTCCCAATGAAACAGCAAAGATAACGGTAATTCCGTTAGAAAAACTCGTTGAGTATTCCGACGATGCCTTTGAAAGTATCACGGGACGCCCACAGCCTTTTAAGACACACAGTCAGGAAAGTCTCGAATCTCTCGCAAAGAGCATAAAGGAAAACGGGGTTATTAACCCGATTATCGTAAGACCGCTTGAAGATGGCAGACTTGGTTTTAAGATCGGCGTTGCGATCTCGTATTTGTCAACCGAAACTCAAAACCTCTTATATTCTGAAATCATTATGGCGGGAGAACGAATCAAGCAATCCCAAATTAAAGAATAGATAAACCGAAAAAAGAATTTGATTATGTTGGTAAATTAAGATACATGGAGGTCAATAACGGTGAAAGCAATCATATATGCAAGAAACACTTATAAGAAAAGCATAGATATTCAGGTCAAGAATATGCAAACTTATTGTCAAAAGAAAGGAATTGAAGTTGTCGCAATTGTGCGTGATAAACGCACGGGAAAGCGTGTCAATCGCTGGAAGTTAAAAAAGCAATAAGACTGGCCCGAAAGTTCGGTGCAGATTTTATTGTAACAAAAAATATATCCCGAATCTCACGTAATACATTAAATGTCATTACATATCTTAATCATATCGCAAAACACAACGTTAAACTTCTTTGTGCTGATGAAGATATGACATTTGAAGATGGAAACGCTTTTTCAAAGGAATTTTTGAAAAGTTTCCAATAAGTTGATCGTTAAATTCATTTTAAAGTGTAACATCTGTTTGGGTATAAAAAAGCAGAGTGCTCTTAAAGGATATTGAAATCCTATAAGAGCACCCTGCATGGTCGAGCGGAACTCTTAATATCCAAACTATTAGAAAACGAGTCCGAACCTAAAAAGTTCGGACTCGCTGATTTTGGTCGGAGTGACAGGATTCGAACCTGCGGCATCTTGCTCCCAAAGCAAGCGCGCTACCATCTGCGCTACACCCCGA
>CAYWFB010000126.1:0-2495 GCA_964457415.1 uncultured Eubacteriales bacterium
CACGTAAAGAAGGAGGCACAAAATAATGCTTTTACCTAAGAGAGTAAAATACCGTCGCGTTCACAGAGGACGTTTGACAGGTAAAGCTTCAAGAGGTACAACAGTTGCATACGGCGATTATGGTCTTGTGTCTCTTGAACCCGCATGGATTACATCTAACCAGATTGAAGCAGCCCGTATTGCTATGACAAGATATATCAAGCGTGGCGGTCAGGTTTGGATTAAGATTTTCCCCGACAAGCCAATCACAGAGAAGCCTGCTGAAACTCGAATGGGTTCAGGTAAAGGTTCTCCTGAGTATTGGGTAGCAGTTGTTAAGCCCGGTCGCGTAATGTTCGAGATTAAGGGCGTTTCAGAGGAAGTAGCTCGTGAGGCTATGCGTCTTGCAGCTAACAAGCTTCCTGTAAAATGCAAGTTTGTAACTAAAGAAGAACAGGGTGGTGAGCAGTAATGAAAGCAAGCGAGATTAGAAAGCTCTCTCCCAGTGAGTTGGAGGCAAAGCTCTTGGAGCTCAAGGACGAACTTTTCAAGCTTCGTTTTCAACAAGCCATCAACCAACTCGAAAATCCTATGAGAATCAGTGCCGTTAAGAAGGACATTGCACGAGTTAAGACAGTAATTCGTGACATCGAGCTTCACGGCAAAGAGTCTTAAGGAAAGGGAGGGCGTTCAAAATGGAAAGAAACCTCAGAAAAACATTAGTCGGCATCGTAACAAGCGATAAGATGGATAAAACTGTTGTTGTTTCAATCAAGGACAGAGTTAAGCATCCTCTTTACGGCAAAATCGTTAACAAGACAGTGAAGCTCAAGGCTCACGACGAAAATAACGAGTGCGGTATCGGCGACAGAGTATTAGTAATGGAAACACGTCCTTTGTCAAAAGACAAGAGATGGCGTGTAGCTGAAATTATCGAGAAAGCTAAGTAATTAAAGGAGGCAATCATTGTGATACAGCAGCAGACTTACCTCAAGGTTGCCGATAACACCGGTGCAAAAGAACTTATGTGCATCCGCGTTCTCGGTGGTTCAGGTAGAAGATATGCTAACATCGGCGATGTCATTGTAGCATCAGTCAAGAAGGCAGCCCCCGGCGGTATCGTTAAGAAGGGCGATGTTGTAAAGGCAGTCGTTGTTCGTTCAGTAAAAGGCGTTCGTAGAGATGACGGAACATATATCCGCTTCGACGAAAACGCAGCAGTTATTATTAAAGAAGACAAGAACCCCAAAGGTACTCGTATCTTTGGACCGGTTGCAAGAGAGCTTCGCGACAAGGATTATATGAAAATCCTTTCTCTTGCTCCCGAAGTACTTTAAGGAGGTGCCCTAAATGAATAAGGTTCACGTAAAAACCGGTGACGAAGTTATCGTTATCAACGGCAAAAACCGCGGCAAGAAGGGCAAAGTTCTTGAAGTAAGCCCTTCAGAAGGCAAGGTTATTGTTGAAGGCGTAAATATGGTATCAAAGCATGTTAAACCTCGCAAGATGGGTGAACAGGGCGGTATCATCAAGGCAGAAAGTGCTCTTTACGCTGATAAGGTTCAGCTCGTTTGCCCCAAGTGCGGTCAGGCTACAAGAGTAGGCCACGTAATTGAGGTTGATGAGAAGACAGGCAAAAAAGTTAAGTATCGTGTTTGCAAGAAAGCAAACTGCGGTGCAAAGTTTGAATAAGGAGGAACAATAAAATGGCAGCAAGACTTAAGGAAATGTACAAAGCCGACGTTGTTCCTGCACTTCAGAAGAAGTTCAATTATAAGAGCGTTATGCAGATTCCTAAGATTGATAAGGTTATTATCAACGTAGGCTGCGGTGAAGCAAAGGACAACGCAAAGGTTGTTGACGCTATTATGAACGACCTCGGTCAGATTACCGGTCAGAAGCCCGTTAAGTGTGTAGCTAAGAAATCAGTTGCTAACTTCAAGCTTCGTGAAGGTATGACAATCGGTGTTAAAGTAACACTTCGTGGAGACAAGATGTATGAATTTATCGATAGATTCTTCAACCTTGCTCTTCCCCGTGTTCGTGACTTCAGAGGTATCAACCCCAACTCATTTGACGGCAGAGGTAACTACTCAATGGGCGTTAAAGAGCAGTTGATTTTCCCTGAAATCGATTATGATAAGATTGATAAGGTTCGCGGAATGGACATCTGTTTCGTAACTACAGCTAACACAGACGAAGAAGCTCGTGAGCTCTTAGCTCTTATGGGCGCACCATTCGCTAAATAAGGAGGGGTAACAGTGGCAAAGACATCTATGAAGGTTAAGCAGGCAAGACCTGCAAAGTATTCAACAAGAGCTTACAACAGATGCAAAATCTGTGGCAGACCACACGCTTACCTCCGCAAGTACGGTGTATGCCGTATCTGCTTCAGAGAGTTAGCACACGCAGGTCAGATTCCCGGCGTTAAGAAATCAAGCTGGTAATAGAGCAATCAAAATTATAGGAGGTAACTCATTATGCAAATTACTGATTCAATCGGTGATATGCTCACC
>CAYWFB010000127.1:0-2426 GCA_964457415.1 uncultured Eubacteriales bacterium
AGTAACAGTTTCAAAAACGGAACAGAATAACGCAGAAACAAGGAAGATTACAAATATCGAGTGTAAAGCAGGTGAAAAAGATGTAATTGTGCCAAAAGGCACTGAAAATCCTGCTGTTTACAAGAATGTGCAATATCGTTATGTTTATTCTGACGGCACATTCTCGCCGTGGACATCTTGTGAAGATGCCAAGCTTATCAGTGATTATGACAGCAAGCTTTTAGATACCATTCAAGTGCTCACCTACCAAGCCCCCAACGGAATGAAATTCACTATCAATGTAGTGGTTTATGACGATACTGTTGCAGAAGAAAAGGTCGTTACAAAGCTTGAGGTTTATAAAATGCCACAAGCTATAAAACGCTACGCAAGTAATTACAATCAATATTACACTTATGTTTATAGTGATTGTGATTTTTCGGAATTCCAAATCAAAGTTCATTATGATGACCGCACAAACGAAATCAAAAAACTTGTTGACGGCGAAATCAAAGCATTCGGTACAATGAGCACAGAACGCCCATCGTCATATAGTGGCTACACAATCACATTCGCGTATGGTGATATTACACTTGATTTTAAGTATGATGTAATAATCAAGCCGGAAATTCAGACATATTCCTTTGATACCGATGGCATTTGGGAGTGTTATTACATAGACAATGCCCCCAAAGAATTTCCTGTGAAAAGCATTGTAAAAGCCCGAATGACTGACAGCAATGATGAAATCTATCTTGATGTTGAGGTAAAGGGCTACGACCCAAATAAAATCGGCTATATTGAATTAGAAGTTTATTATGAGGGTGAATATCTTGGTGATTTTATAGGCGGTTACATTTATGGTGACACGGGATATGCTGTAACCGGGCGTTCGCTCACCAATGTAGAAAGCAAAGCACCAGTAAAATACCGCCCTTCTGTTACTCTTGCCAAATGCGTTGGCGGCGGTAAATTCCAAACCTATGGCGATATTAAATATGAGCTTGATGACCACCCCATTACCGACTCAGGAACATATTATGAAGGCACCACAAACAGCGAATTAAGAGCGTCAGGAATAACAAAAATTCAATGTTTTTGTGTTGATGATGCGACAGTTTATTATACTCTCAGCTCTGATGAATATATTAAAGAGTTTGGAACTCATAAATCTGAAATCTACCTTTATAATGTTAAAAAGCAAGATAACGGCACTTATGTAAAAAACGGTATAGCACAAGATTTTTCTTACTCTGTAACAATTAAAGAAAAGCCAAGTTATTATGAGTTTGAGGCACCCGATAATATAAAAATAAATATTCAGGATATTTATACCGAGTTTTATGATAAGGTTCACGTATATGCGGTTTACGAGGACGGCAGAAAAGAAGAGGTCTTTGACCATTATATCAGCAGATATTTGCCGTCAAGAGCTACAACATCTGCTCGTTTACGAATATATATGCGTTCAGCTGATTGGGAATGGGAGTCCTGGAAAGATATTTATGTTTATAGCGAGGGCTATGAAGATTCATTCTTTATTACATTAAAAGATATTCGTCAAGAATATGACAACTACTATGTAGTAGGCACTGAAAAACCATCCATACAAATTAATTTTGCATCTGCCGAACAACAGGAAATAGAGTATGTAAGAACAACTTCCACTTCCCAAACAAGCCTTAAAAAATGGGATATTGAGGGTTGGGACACATCAACGCCCGGTGAAAAAGAAGCAACAATTATTTATCATAGCCCCATTGGCGACTTGAAATCCACCTATAAATATGTTGTGCTTTCGGAATATTATGACGCCGGACTTAAAATCACATACAACAACGGTCAAGAGGCTTATGATACGAGATATGGTTTTATTGACGGTACATATAAAATTCAATTTATTGACAAAGTCGGCAGACTTTATGATTTATCTGATTACACAATAAGTTATAGCTCTTCTATCTATGGGGAATATTATTCACCAAAAATAACCTACACCAGTCCTGTTGATAATAAAACATATACGGTCTACGAAAATCTTATTGAAAAAGTTGGAGATATTAAGAGCATAACTGCAGGACGTCTTGATAATGGTGATGTTAAAATCACTATTGAGACATTATATTTCCCACAAAGTGGAACTCTTAAATACCAATTTAAAGTTTATGGCACATACCTCGATGTTTACGCAGATTCAAAAATTACAGAGATAATTATTCCTAAAGAACAATGGCCTGAAAACACTAGTAAAGCTTATTATCTCACTTCTTATATCGTTGATAATGATAGCGGCGAGATGTTTTATTCAAATGAATTTCCACAGGACACTTTAACGGTATAAAAAATAACCGCTCGGTTCATTCGAATCGGGCGGTTGTTTTTTACGATATATTATTTCTTTTTCTTTATAATTTTTCTTGCAGTCACAAGTCCTACTGTTGCTACGA
>CAYWFB010000128.1:0-2282 GCA_964457415.1 uncultured Eubacteriales bacterium
TTACATTACCGTATGCATCGTTGGTAACAGTGGTGTCAGCAGGCATCGGTGCGCCCTGGGTGCCTTCAATAACAAAGCTGAATTCGCCACCCTTGAAGGTATAGCTGTTTCCTTCGGATGCCGTTACCGTTTTCGTTGCGGTAATGGTGATCGGGTCAGTTGCTTCTGCTTTGTATTCATTTGTAAAGTCAACGGTTGTTTTATTTGTAGCTTCGCCGTTGATTTCAACCTTGATCTTTGCATTTGCACTGTCATCGGTAGCAACAATAACAATCTCTTTCTCAGATTCGTCATATGTTACGCCCTTAATGCCGCCGTCAACCTCGCTGACAACAAACTTGTATGTGCCGGGCTTGTTGACCTTCACGGCAGCCGAGACCTTATCACCCTTGGAAGAGATGGTATAGGTTGCAGTATTGGTACTTGTGCTATCAAATGCAAATTCAATATCACCGTTTTCGATAGCTGCCAACGTATCGGCATCAACTACCTTTACGTTAAAGTCGAACTTATCTGTCGTGAGCCATTCGTCATCCTTTCGGCCGGTAAAGGTCTTTGTGATATCAATGGTCACATCGGCAGGATCAGCTGTGTAAATGTTTATGATGTTTTCGCCGCCGATAAGCTGAGTGAGGGTTGCCGTAAGTTTACCGTTGCGGTCATCGACTACGCTATATACAGCAGTAATTGTTTGACTACTGTAGGTAATACCCACAGCCTTATCTGCATCATCGGGTACAATTTCCTGCACACATACGACATAAGTGCCTGCTTTTGTAAAGGTGATTTCATCAAAGATAATGTTGCCGTTTGCCGCATTGGAAACGATAGTATTTGAAGGAAGGGTTATGCCGCCTGCCGGATCAGCAGAAACAACCCTCATTTCAAACTCAAATTCGCCTGCTTTAAGAGTCTCACTTCTATCGCCGTCAATGACCTTGTTGATAAGCGGCAAGGTGGCTTTTGCGGGGTTAGGAACATATGTGTTATTAAATACAACATCGTCGGCAGTTTCCCAGTTGGAGCCGCTTGCCTTTTCGAGTTTGGTGGATGTAACTTTCAGATTACCATTCAAATCGTCTTCGACTACAACAGTAAAGCGGAATTTGCTTTCATCATATATTGTGCCTTCTACGATATTATCGGGGATCTGCTCGGTAATAACATATTCGTAAGTACCGGCTTTATCATAGGTTACATCATCAAGGAAGACAATGCTGCCGCTGTAAACTCCGTTGTCAGCAGAGGCATCTGCTGTATGGGAAACAAATCTGTCACCAACCTCAGCACCGTTAAAGTATTCCTTGATGTCAAAGTAGAACTCACCTGCCAAAAGTGTCTTGCCTGTCAGGTTCTTAGTGCCGCTGAGATTTACGGGATCACCGCCGAAGGTGCTTGTGTAGGTGTTGGTGAATTCAGCAGCAGACTTACCATTATCGTAGGTGATAGATACAACTTCAAGATTGCCGTCTTTCGCTGCGTCATCAATAACCACAGTAACAGTAATGACGCTGTCATCATATTCAACCGAAGGAGCATCGCCCTGGGTTTCAGAAACGGTAAATACATAGGTTCCTGCCTTCTTAAACTCAATGTCCTCGAAAGCAACGGAGCTTGCAATACCGTTTTTACCACTCGTAACAGTGGCGGTGCTGGAAGGTACTACAACAATACCGTCTCTGATTGCATTGCCTGTTGCAACATTGGAGCCAAGAACAAACTCAAAGCTCTCACCGGATTTCATATCTCTGCCGACAAGTGTCTTACTAACGTCAATATCAGCAGTAATAGATTTCGGTGTATATTCGTTTTTGAAGGTTACAATACGTTCCTCATTCGGGTAGATTGCCGATACATTAAGAATATGGCTGGTAGCATCGATAGATACAACAACATCAATCGTGTAAACAGAATCATCATAGGTCATTCCGTTTACAGGGTTTGCCGGAGTAACTTCACTCATTTGATACCTAAAGGTGATGGAAGAAGCGCCATCGGGAATATTATCCTGTGTGAAAGTTACAGAGGGGAATGTTACATTATGACCTTCGTTTGTTGTGGTAATAGCACCGTTTTCGCTGCCTTCGGGCATAGGAACCTTGGAAATGTCGCTATCAACGATTACGCCGTTTTCAACAATACCCAACGCTTTGAGCTCAAATTCAAACATACCGGAAACAAGCGGATTTTGACCGGAATTATCGGTATAATCCTTAAGCGCAACGGGAACACGGGTTACCGCATCTACAGAATACGTGTTGGTAAACTGAATTACATCCTGA
>CAYWFB010000129.1:0-2271 GCA_964457415.1 uncultured Eubacteriales bacterium
TCGGTCTTATGCGCACAATTCCCGGTATGGTAATTCTCAATCCTGCCGACGATGTTGAAGCAAGACTTTGTGTTCTTGCCGCCGCAAAGCATGACGGTCCCGTTTATATGCGATTTGGCCGTCTTGCAGTGCCGAGAGTGTTTGACGAGGATTATAAATTTGAAATCGGTAAGGGCAATGTGCTCAAAGAGGGTACAGATGTTACCATTATCGCAACTGGTCTTATGGTAAATGAGGCTCTTATGGCTGAAGAACAGCTCAAGGCAGAGGGTATTTCTGCAAGAGTTGTAAATATGGCAACAATCAAGCCCATCGACCGCGACCTTGTAATCGATTGCGCAAAGAAAACAGGCGTAATCGTTACCGCAGAAGAGCATAACGTAATCGGCGGACTCGGTTCAGCAGTAGCAGAGGTAGTTTGTGAAACTGTTCCCGTTCCCGTACTTCGTGTGGGCGTTGAAGATACCTTCGGTAAATCAGGTCCTGCAGTTCAGCTTCTTCACGAGTTCGGCCTCGACGCCGCAAATATCGTGGCAAAATGCAAGCAAGCAGTTGCACTTAAAAATAAATAAAACATTCCCGGCTCCCTCTGACGAGGGAGCTGTCTTTTTCGCAGAAAAAGACTGAGGGGAGAGAAAAACCACTCGCAATTTGCGAGTGGTTTAATAAAATCAAATTCTTGTTGGATTTTCAGTTCTGCCTATTAAATAATCAACGCTTACGTCATAAAAATCAGCAAGTTTCCAAAGCATTTCCAAGGGTATTTCACGCTTGCCGTTTTCATATTGCGAATAGGTATTTTGTTTTATATTCAGCAGTTCTGCAAGCTCTTTTTGCTTGACATCTCTGTCCTCACGCAAATCTTTCAATCTCATAAAATCACCTTAATATTATTTCAAGATGATTTTACATTATCACAGTTCGAGATATTGACAATAATCTCAATTTGTGATATATTTTCAATATATAAAACAAACCAAATAAAATGAAAACAGAAAAATATTTACAGGAGGTCATTATGAACAAAAAGAAAATACTTAAAATTATAGCAATTTTATTAGCTGTCGTTTTAATCTGCGGTGGCTCATTTGGTGGCTACATATTATATCGTTTTAATTTCAACAGACCAAAAGACCTCACTCACAGTTATGATGAAATCTATAATCAGGAGCAAATCACTTACGACGTAGGTGATGACGGGGAATTTGCAGTTCTCAAAATCAATGATACTCATTTTTATAACGGAACCTGTGAAAATGATGCAAAAACCATGGCAGATTTAAAGGTAATTCTCGATAAAACACCTTGTGACTTTATTGTAGTAAACGGCGATATGGTTGACGGCTTCAACCTTGTTTCAGATTATGATAAATACGGTGCGACAAAAATCTTTTCCGACCTTGTTGACAGCTACGATATTCCGTGGACATTTTTACCGGGCAATAATGACGGCGAAATCGACGGTGAAAACGAAGATTTAATAGCCTTTATGATGCAGTATGAAAATTTTGTTTACGGTAACGAAGAAGACATCGACGGTGATATGCAGTTTTTCATTGACCTTGAATATAATGGTGAATTGGCACATTCTTTAGCCTTTATGGACACCCACGCAAGAACAATCAAGGCAATCGGTAAATATGATTACATAAAAGAAAATCAGATTAACTGGCTTCTTAATGGTATTGATGAAAGAAAAGTAAAAACAAGCGTGTTCTTCCATATGAATACCCCCGCATTCAAAACAGCATTTGACGAGGGCGAAGCGTACGAGGGCTTCCCGTCTGCGTATGTTTTCCCATTAGATTCAATCACCGAAAATAAGCTTTTCGATGATATGACATCAGATAATGAGTATATCTCGCTTCTTTCAATAGGTCACGTACATAGTAACAATATGTGTCATTTTTATAACGGCAGATATTATCAGTTAAGTAGCGTCAGCGGATACAACGCTTCTCATCCTGCTGATATGGTACCTTCCTGCACCTTAACCGTAATTGACATAACAGAAGAAAATACAAAAGATATGTACCAATTCTCAAAAATCGAAGCATAAGTAAAAAAGGTCTGCAAATTAATGCAGACCTTTAATTATTTATGTTTTATCTCATATTCTCTCTTCTTTAATTCCTCAACCAAGGTTTTATTATCGGTAATTTCCTTGTCAAACCATATTCCGCCCGTGCCCAAATCTTCATATTCGTGATAATCTGAACCCGATGTGACCATAAGGTCATATTTTTTTGCCCACATTTCAGCAATATCGTT
>CAYWFB010000130.1:0-2269 GCA_964457415.1 uncultured Eubacteriales bacterium
CTTGCATACTATTCAACCGTCGGAAAAGCCACCAATGTCGTGACCTCCGGTAATATCCAATTCATTATCCACGAAATGACCGACCAGGGAACCGAATTTCCCAAGGAAGGCGTGTATATCGTTCCCGGAGATATTGTTTCCAAAAAGGTCAGTATCGAGAGCGACTGTGAGCATCCGTTCTATCTGCGAGTAAAGATGGTTTACGGTGTTGATTCGCAGGAGTTATCTGCGGAGGACTGCTTTAAGCTGAACATCAATGAAGAATATTGGGTACTGCACGATGGCTGGTATTACTATACCGGCATTGTAAACCCCGGCGAGACCACGCCCAACGTGTTCTCTCACGTAGAGATCGTCGGCTCAAAGGTAGATAACAGCTATCTCGGTAAAACATTGACTTTGACTGTCAATGCCCAAGCCGTTCAAAGCGAAAACAACCCCATTACAGACGGTAATACCTATACCGCCTCCGGTTGGCCAAAGGAGGCAGATGAATGAAAAAGATAATTACATTATTTGTGGTTTGTATTATCGCCATTTCCTCTGTCCTCCCCGTATATGCGGCAGACGGCAAGGTTACTTACAGCGGAAATGCAGGCAACTTTGTATTTGAACCCGGCAGTGAGCATTCTCTGACCGACCTGTTTCCGAATTTTAAGGGCGTTATGCCCGGTGATACCTTAACACAGAAGATCACCGTTAAAAACGATGCGGCTAACAATGTTAAGGTCAAGATCTACATCCGCTCTCTCGGCGCTCACGAGGATTCCGTGGAATTTCTCTCACAGCTGGGCTTAAAGGTACAAAAGAGCGCCGACAACGAGATGGCATATATGTTCGATGCCGCTGCCAATGAAACAGCCCAGCTTACCGATTGGGTTTATCTCGGTATGCTCTATTCGGGCGGCGAGGTCAATTTGGATGTGACCTTATCGGTTCCCGTGGAGCTTGATAATGAATTTCAAAATCAGATCGGTTATCTCGATTGGGAATTTATGATTGAAGAATTGCCTGTTGAGAATACCGATCCCACGCCTCCGCAAACCGGCGGTAATTCCAATATGGGATTATGGTTTACCATTATGCTCTGCTCTCTGATTATGATGATTATTCTTTTAGTATGGCGTAAAAAGGATAAGGAGAATGAAGAAGACACCGTTCAGTGCTGAAAAGACAAGGAGGAATAAGGCGTGAAGCCCCAAGCAAAGAAAACAACCTATAAAAGAATAGCCTTAGCCCTCAGCCTGTGTGCGCTCGTTATCTGGGCGATCCTCGGCACAGGTGCATCGCTGGCATGGTTTACCGATACCTCTCCCGAAATCAACAATATTTTTCATTTTGCGGATTTTGAATTGGTTGTATCCCACCGTTTAACCGACGGCGAATGGGAAGAGGTTGACAGTCAAACCAAGATATTTGATGAAGAAGCGCTCTACGAGCCCGGTTACGTACAGGTCGTGTATCTGAAAGTGGAAAACAAAGGCTCTGTGCCTTTTCAGTTTTTCACATCAGTCAACGTAAACGGATGTATTGAAGCGACCAATGTGTTCGGTCAGCGTTTTATGCTGCAGGATTACTTAAAATTCGGCGTTACGACTGCTGACAGCGAAGAAGCAATGAAGAACAGCGTTCCCGACCGTGAAACAGCGGTAGAGATCGCAGATATGCCCTTGCACAACTATGATACCGAAACCGCAATTTTAGATCCCGGTGCAACCAAGTATATCGCACTGATCGTCCGTATGCCCGAAGAAGTCGGCAACGTTGCCAACTACCGTGGCGATACCGTCCCGAAGGTGGAGCTTGGCATCACAGTGAAGGCAGACCAAATTCAAGACTAACCACCCAATAGCGAATCTCTGAAAGGAGGATGATCGTGTGAGAAAACTGTATAACGAGTTTTTCTACACACCAAAGAACGGAAAAATACGTGAAAAAGTAATGCTCACCCGCGTTGCAACGACCATTGTCACTATGGTTATGTGTTTAGCAGCCATGGGTATTACCGCCTACGCCTATTTTTCTTATAATGCCACCTCCGGCTCCAACATTATCAAAGCGGCAAGTTTCTATACCGATGTTGCGGTTCAGATTACTACCGAGGATGGAACCGTCGTAAATACAATAACAACCAATACAAGCGATCATAAATCTCACAGTGCTTTATTGGAGGCGAACAGGACCTATACTGTCACCGTACAGCATAACGATCGTAGCACGGCGCAGACAGGTTTTGTAATAGTAACCGCCGAAAACTGCGAGACCAAGT
>CAYWFB010000131.1:0-2143 GCA_964457415.1 uncultured Eubacteriales bacterium
TCCTGCCCGAAAATACTGATAAATACACATTTTATTCCGCACTTTATGAACTTTGCGGAGTTTTTACGCTCGGCGATTGTATTTTTGAAAGAATAACCGTAAACAATGAAAAAATAACGTTGTCTGAACTTGACACAGCGGGAATTATTTAATATAATATCATCTATATGGGCAGTAGAACTGCTTGTTTTGCTATACCCAAAATCACTCTAAATAATAAAGGAGTTTTCAAAATGGCAGAAACATTACTCACAATAGAAGGTCTTAAAGAGCTTGAAGCTGAGCTTGAACAATTAAAGGTTGAGGGCAGAAAAGAAGCTGCTGAAAAAATCAAGGTTGCAAAGTCTTACGGTGACTTGTCAGAAAACAGTGAATATGACGAGGCTATGAATGACCAGGCAAAGCTTGAGGCTCGCATCAGCGAAATCGAGCATATCCTTAAAAATGCAAAGGTGCTTGATGTTGAATCACTCAGCAACGAAAATGTTCACATCGGCTCAACAGTTAAGCTTGTTGATAAAAAGAAAAAGACTTACACATACACAATCGTTGGTTTTGCACAGGCAGACCCCGCAGTTGGTAAGATTTCAGACGAATCTCCCGTTGGTAAAGCACTTATCGGTCACAAGAAAGGCGATAAGGTAACAATCGACGTTCCATCAGGAACACTTGAGTTCAAAATTACAGAGATTTCAAGATAAGAGGATATTAAAATGGCAGAAAACATCAAGCAGAATCAGCCCGAAGTTGATTTGGGTGAACAGCAGAAAATCCGTCAGGAAAAGCTGAAGAATTTGCAGGCAGAGGGCAAGGACCCCTTTGTGATTACAAAGTATGACCAGACACATCATAGTGCCCTGGTTAAAGAAAATTTTGAAGAATTAGAGGGCAAAACCGTACGCGTTGCAGGTCGAATGATGTCAAAGCGCGTTATGGGTAAGGCATCTTTCTGCAATATTAAGGATTTAAAGGGTAATATTCAGTCTTATGTAGCTCGCGACAGCATTGGCGAAGAAGAATACAAGGATTTCAAAAAGCTTGATATCGGTGATATTATCGGTATTGAGGGTGAGGTTTTCAAAACCAAAACAGGCGAAATCTCGATTCACGCAACAAAGGTTACTCTTCTTTCAAAGAGCTTGCAGGTTCTTCCTGAAAAGTTCCACGGTATTACAAATACCGATATGCGCTACCGTCAAAGATATATTGACCTTATAATGAATGATGAGGTTAAAAAGACCTTCGTAATCCGTTCAAAGATTATCAGTGCAATCCGTAAATACCTCGATGCACAGGGCTTTATAGAGGTTGAAACACCGATGCTTGTTTATAATGCAGGTGGTGCGGCGGCAAGACCCTTTGAAACACATTTTAATGCACTTGATACTGACATCAAACTTCGTATTTCACTTGAGCTTTACCTTAAGCGCCTTATCGTCGGCGGTATGGAAAAGGTTTATGAAATCGGCAGAGTTTTCAGAAACGAGGGTGTTGATACACGCCATAACCCCGAATTCACTCTTATGGAGCTTTATCAGGCATACACAGATTACCACGGTATGATGGATTTGACTGAAAATATGTTCCGTCACATAGCACAAGAGGTTCTCGGCACAACAACCATCACATACAACGGTATCCAGATGGATTTGGGCAAGCCATTTGAAAGAATTACGGTGCTTGACGCAGTTAAAAAGTATTCAGGCGTTGATTTCAATGAAATTCACACTCTTGAAGAAGCTCAGGCAGTTGCAAAAGAGCATCATATTGAGTACGAAAAGCATCACCTTAAAGGCGATATCCTCAACCTCTTCTTTGAAGAGTATGTTGAAGAACATCTCATTCAGCCAACTTTCGTTATGGACCACCCAATTGAGATTTCACCTCTTACAAAGAAAAAGCCGGAGAATCCCGACTATGTTGAACGTTTTGAATTGTTTATGAACGGTTGGGAAATGTGTAATGCTTATTCAGAGCTTAACGACCCGATTGACCAGCGCGAACGCTTCAAGGCTCAGGAGGCTGCTCTTGCACAGGGCAATGATGAGGCAAATACTACTGATGAAGATTTCCTCTATGCCCTTGAGCTCGGTATGCCCCCCACGGGCGGTATCGGCTATGGCATCGACCGTTTGGTAATGCT
>CAYWFB010000132.1:0-1910 GCA_964457415.1 uncultured Eubacteriales bacterium
GGTTCAAGGCTATAGAACAAGTAGCCGTTGTTGTAGTATAAATTGCCGATGGCGTCGTCGTCACTCACCGTACGCTCTTCCAGTAACTTCTGATTGTAGACATCTCCCTTCTTCATTTGAAGCAGATAAGCCAATTGCTCGGAAGGATAAAGTGTATTGCCCACCCATGTCACGTTGCGCAGATAGTACTTCTGTCCCTCTTCTATTTCTAAATATACATTTACGGTACGGTCGTCGTAAGGCGAAATGCTGTCTTTTACAATGACTGCATCGCGATAACCCAACTCATTGTACTTGTCAATGATGAGTTGCTTGTCGGCTTCGTAGTTCTCTTCCACAAATTTCTTGGTACGGAACAGGTTTCTCAACTTGTTCTTTTCGTTGGTTTTCTTCATGACCCTTTTTAGCTTTTTGACGCTGAGGGCTTCGTTTCCGACAATGGTGATTTCGTGTACTTTCACCTTCTCTTTCTTGTCGATAGAGATGTCCACAATTACTTGGTTGTCACCGGATTTATCATCTTTCTGTAAAATCTGCACTTCTGCATTCTTGAAACCTTTGTCGTCGTAATAACGCTTGATCAGTGTCTTGGCACGGTCAATGTGGTTCGGTGTTATCTGTCCACCCTTCAGCAAACCGACGCGGGCTTCCAAATCTTCGCGTTCCGACTTCTTCACTCCGTGATAGCGGATCTCGGATACACGCGGACGCATGGTCAGGTGAATAGTCAACCAAATTTTTCCGTCTTCTATCTTGTCGGCCGTGATTTGTACGTTGGAGAACAGACCATGACGCCAATAACGCTTACATGCCTGTGTGATTTCGTCACCGGGGATGGTTATAACTTGTTTCTTCGACAGTCCGGACAGACCTATGATAACATAGTCTTCATAGTTTTGTGCTCCCTCGACTTTGATGTCTGCTATCTCATACTTCTTGGGTGTGCCCGAGTAGAGGATAACGGGTTTCTCATTTTCGTTGCTCTCTTGTGCAACAGTCATCAGCAGATTGCCAAAAAGGCAACCAATCATCACAATTATAGAGAAAAATCGATACTGCATTATATTATGAATTACATTTATTGGTTACAAACTTATCTTATATTCAAGTTATTCTTGTTTCTCATTTTCCGAAACTTGCTCACTGGTCTTTCCAAACCTGCGCTCCCGTTTCTGATAGTCGAGTATGGCCTTATACAACTCATCCTCCTTAAAGTCCGGCCAGAAAGTACCACAAAAATAGAGTTCAGAATATGCGCACTGCCATAGCAGGTAGTTGCTCAATCGGACTTCACCTCCTGTCCTGATCAGTAAGTCCGGATCGGGCATAAAGTTGGTAGTCAGGTATTGGGTAAAAAGCCTGCTGTCGATTTCTTCGGGCAACACATCTCCTGCCCGGACAGCCGTTGCAAGCCGACGTGCAGCTTCTGTTATCTCCCACCGCGAAGAATAGCTGAGTGCCAGGACCAGACACATGCCTGTATTGGCAGCGGTGTGGGCTATACAGGTATTCAGTCGCTCCTGTACATGTGTGGGCAACTTGCCGGTATCACCTATTACCCTGAAACTGATATTGTTCTTAATGAATGTCTCTTCTTCGATGGAGTCGAACAAAAGACCCATCAGGGCAGCCACTTCATCGGAGGGACGATTCCAATTTTCAGTAGAGAATGTATACAGAGTCAGATACTTGATACCGATTCTGGCAGCCTCTTCTGCAATGATATGCACAGTTTCTGCACCGGCCTGATGACCATAGCAACGCTGTTTGCCACGTTGTTTGGCCCATCGTCCGTTTCCGTCCATGATGATTGCTACATGCTGGGGAATCCGGTTGAAATCTATCTGCTCTTTATAATGCATTCCTATTCTTTTCCTATTACATATTATAATATAGAATATTACTGTATG
>CAYWFB010000132.1:1920-2134 GCA_964457415.1 uncultured Eubacteriales bacterium
TCGGTGTCATGTCCTCCCCATATTATCCAGATGTAGTTGTTCTTGTCCACTACCAATGAATAGGAAGAACCATACTCCCGGAACGTGTCGGGCAGTAGGAATAATTTCTCTGTTTTAAACCAAGCTATTCCGGTAACCGAATAGTAGATGGCATCAAATTCACCGCCGAACATATAGAAATATCCACCATAATATATAATGGTAGGATTCTTGC
>CAYWFB010000133.1:0-2129 GCA_964457415.1 uncultured Eubacteriales bacterium
ATGATTATAGAGTAGCGGCTTCTAGAAGGATAACGGGACAAGAGAACCGTCCCCTTGTCCCAATGCGTATACAACCTATGCAACTTCGCATGGTTCGGCAACGGACGAACAGTTGGCAGCGTCGTTTCTAATTGGAGGTACTTTTAATGTTATCTCACTAGGTACAAGTATGAACGCTGTTTCCTCGAATGTAGAAGGATTATTTGTTTCTGGAACATTAAATTTACAAACAAATTTCTCTACGGGTGTTAGGATTGCTGTAAGTACGGGTTTTGCAACAAGTATAGCAACGGGTCCTAATTCAGCCAAAACACAAGCACTAAATCAAAAACTACCTCAAAGCAATGTGGGAGTGAATAAAAACACTTCGTCGAAAAAAGGTTCTAGCATACCAATCCTAAGACCAAATTTGCCTGGTGGGATCAGAATTCCTACAATTGGCAATAATATTAGAATACGTTAATGGAGGTTGTGTTAATTGCATAGCAGTTTTTTTAAACAGAAGAAGAAAATATTTTGGGTTTATGATTCTGTACTACACTCAAATGCTAGGCTTTTGTTGTGTATGGTGTTGTTAACAATTATTTCAGCTTGCTTGAGTGGCGAGTTTTCTAATGTGCTATGGATCGCAATAATACCAGTATTCTATCTTATAGCCAAACTATCTGCCATTATTGTAGTTGAGAATAACGGGATTGCGGCATATACTTTTTTTAGAAAACCTTATGTGCTACAATGGGATGAAATTACACACTATGGAACGCTGATAAAAGGCAAAGGTTTTGCAATTAGTGAATACATATATTTTTCTTCCAGACCGTTGATAACTGCCCCCCACGAATCACTTCCAGCAATTAGCAAAGAACTTATTTTTCTTTCCTACAACGCACAATTAGGAGAAGTTCTCACACTCTGCTGGGATAAGCAGAAGTCAAAAGCCTTATGCCGAAAGCCTAATAAAAAGGAATCTTTTTCTAGAAATACTGTTCACTTAAATTTTCTTTTATTTTTAGCTATTTTGTTTGCTTTTCTATACATTAGGTTAGGACAGTTGGTTTGGCTTTGCTGTATTGTATTTATCGCTATATATACATTTGGAGCGGTTGTTATTATGCTATCCCAAAAAGTATAACAGGGACATAGCACAGGTAGCACAAGGTAGCACAGGGGACGGTTCTGTGTGTTGACAACCATAGGGACAAGGGAACAGCAGAATAACCACCTAAGGGGTCGCTCCGGCGACCCCTTTTGCAATATCTCTTGGTTTCCTCTGTCATTGCGAAGAGTAGGGCACACTGGTGTGGCAATCCGTTACCTTTCCGCACTTGACTACGGAAACGGTGATAGTGTACAATATACTTACGATGACAAAGGACGATTGGTAACCCAGAGCTACGAAGACAACGACACCGTAAGCTACGCTTACGACAACAGCGGCAATCTCGCCAGGGTGACAGATTCGGCAACCGACATCACCACCACCTACTACTACGACCTGACAGACAGGATGATGAAGTATGTGGAAAAGGGTGACGACGGCTATAGCCACTCTGTCGGCTACGAGTATGACACGCTGAACAACCTGACCCAGCAGGTGGAGACCATCAACGGCACTGACCATACCACCAGCTACAGCTACGACGACGATAACCGGGTAATATCAGTAACTACCGACGGCGTTACCGTGGAGTACACTTATGATACCCTTGGGCGCGTGTCCCAACAAGTGACCAAGAATGGCAGCACCACCGTCCTGACGGAAGAATTCACCTACACCGCCCCGGAAGACGGCAAAACCAGTTCCCAGATCGCCACCTATAATGTGACTTCCGGGGAATATCAGTCTGGGTATACCTACACTTACGACGGCAACGGTAATATTACAAAAATCAGTGAGCTTGTCTACGGTACGGCAGGCACTTACAGCCTGAACACCTTCTATACCTACGATTCTGCCAATCAGCTGATCAAGGAACGCTACCCCATGGCAGGCTACACCTACGAATGGGTGTACGACAATGCCGGCAACATCCTGTCCCGGACGGAAAACGGCACGACTACCGTCAGCTATGGCTACGACGAGAATCGCACCGGCTGGGGCGACCTGCTGACAAGCTATGACGGACAGT
>CAYWFB010000134.1:0-2070 GCA_964457415.1 uncultured Eubacteriales bacterium
AAGACTATAGAGTAGGCGATATTCTAAGACTGGCGGAAGGCGATTTAGCCCCCGTTACCTGTCTTAGTTGTAATGCCGAAAAATGCGACCGTGCAGATACATGCCCCACTTTACCTATGTGGACAGAGTTTCACAACATGGTAAACAACTATTTCGACGGTATCACCCTCGCAGATTTAATGAAATGATTAAAAACAAAAAAATACCCACTGGATGCGGCGGTTCTTCACGAAACCTTGCCACAACATCCGGTGGGTAATTTTTTTATTGCCTTTGTAGCCGTTTGTTTTATCTGAAACGGTCTACGGGTCGATGAAACTATTTCTGTTCGATTGTACGAGATAGTATTGAATAATCCCCCCCGGCTTCACCTTCGCCGTAAGGTGTATAGGCGTAGGTTAGAAGATGCTGTTGAGTGGCAAAAAGAATAACGAAGAATAGCTAAAAATGATGAAAGGAGAATCTTCATGAGTTACAGATATTATTTCAAAATGTTTAAGAACGAACCCGATGTGTTGACCGTGCCGGATGTGGTAAGGCTGTTGCAGTTCGGGAAAAACACGGTCTATGCTCTGATCAAAGAAGGAAAAATCAGTAGCATCAAGCAGGGTAAGAAAATTATTGTGCCGAAGGTGTGCTTGGTTGAGTTTCTGACCGATGCAGGGAACTATCAAACACCGTCCCCGACAGTCCCGAATAATCTCCGGACTTATGAAGATGGTTGTGATAGTGTTGGTGTTGCCCGAGAAACCAGAGGACAACTTCAAAAGAAAGGAGCGTGAGTAAATGAAAAGAGTTACAGGACACCTGACCGAGAAAAACAAAAAGTGGTATGCGGTTATAAATCTCTATGACACCGAAGGTAAGCGCAAAGAGAAGTGGCAAAGCCTTCACCTTGATACGATCCGAGGAAACAAGCGTGAGGCGGAATACCGCCTCCGTCAAATCCTTGAGCAGTACAATACCGACGACCTATACAAGCGTGAGAATATGTCTCACGCCGACAAAGAGCGTAGCCGAGTGGCGCATATGCAGGTGGCAGATTACCTTCCCGAATGGCTCGAGTCGCACAAAGTAAATGTGAGTGAGACCACCTACACGGGTTACAAGTTGATGATCGAGTCGAGAATGATTCCGCTCTTCCGTGAGTGCGGCGACCTCAAAGTCAAGGATATTACGGGTGATGAAATCAACGATTATTATATCCGCATCCGCAACGACGGACTCAAAGGCACCACTGCTCAACGCCATCATGCACTGTTGCATCTTGCTTTCAAGTCAGCGGTCAAGCGCAGAGTGATACCGAGCAATCCCGTTGAGCAAGCTGACAGACCGAAGGCGCAACAGTACATCGGTAAATATTATAACGCCGGTGAACTGAAAGAGTTGCTTGACAAAACGGCAAATGATCCCATACACATTGTAATCTTCCTCGCAGCTTACTACGGACTACGCCGAAGCGAAGTGCTTGGACTTAAATGGTCGGCGGTGGACTTTGAAAACAAGACGGTCAGCATCAGTCACAAGGTGGTGCAGAACGACAAAGGCGTGGTTGGAATGGACGTTATGAAAACAAAATCTTCCTACCGCACTCTGCCTCTTATTCAACAAGTGGAACAAGCGTTACTTGCCGAGCGTGAAAAGCAAGAAGAAATGAAGCGTGTGATGCGCCGAGGTTATTGCAAAAAATACACCGAATATATCTGTGTAGATGCAATCGGTGAAATCATAAAGCCGAACTATGTAACCGACCACTTCAAAGTGGTGCTTAAAGAAAACGGATTGAAACCCGTGCGTTTCCATGACCTGCGACACAGTTGTGCATCACTACTTCTCGCAAACGGTGTGCCGATGAAAATGATTCAGGACTGGCTGGGACACAGCGATATGGGAACAACGGCAAATATTTATAGTCATATCGACAGCGAAAGCAAGAAAGCAAGTGCAATGGTAATAGGTTCAGCCTTGGGATAAAAAGAGAAAACTCCCTGAAGGATAAAACCTTCAAGGAGTCCTTGGCGGAGACGGCGAGATTCGAACTCGCGGGGGATTGCTCCCTAACTGATTTCG
>CAYWFB010000135.1:0-2069 GCA_964457415.1 uncultured Eubacteriales bacterium
CGTTTTGAAGAGATTTGTAATTTTCGTCTGACATACAATTTGTTTCAAAAAGAAGTTCCAACCAATATTCAGTTTCATAACACTCTTTTTGTGCAATTTCAAGTTTGGAAATAAAATCGTTTGTACTTTGGGCATATTGTGCTTCGTGTAAATTTGCGCCTATTGAAGTGGCAGAACGAAGAAGTTGATTAATTAAAACAGATTCTTTATGATTCGCTTTCATTTCGCGACAGAGTAAAACCACCGCTTTTGCAAATTCTTTTGCTTTATCTCTTAAAATACTATCAGCCAAAATTATCACCTCAAAATTTATTATACATAAAAACCAAGCAATTTCAAGTGATATTTCGACTTCGTCGAAGTGATATTATTGCCCATTGGCAATAGTGTTATTGAAACCTTGCAGTTTCAGTGGTATTTTATTCGCCTTAAACTGCCGAAGGCAATATCACTATGCGTAGCATAATACAACTGCGGAGCAATATAACTCGCCAAATGTAATGCGGCGAATAAAACTGCGAGACTTCCTTATGAGAAGTCTCGCAATCGAGAGTTCCTAAATTTTTTGCGTTATAACTTATTTGCCTGCCTGCTTTGAATATTTA
Source organism: uncultured Eubacteriales bacterium (assembly GCA_964457415.1). GTDB lineage: Bacteria > Bacillota > Clostridia > Oscillospirales > Acutalibacteraceae > Fimenecus. Next base: position 606 of record CAYWFB010000135.1, read on the forward strand.
AGCTTATAAACAAGTCTCATAAGTCTTGTTTCAACAGGGTTGATGGGTTCAACCTTGCCGAACATCTTTGCGCTAATCTGAATTTTTGCACCCTTATTGGTGATAAATTCAATAGCGCCTGCATCAAACTCACTACCTGCAACGCAGAGTGCACCGTTGTTCTCAAGAAGAACAGCGTTTCTGCCCTTTAACTTCTTAACAACCTTGTTAGCGGTTGCAAGTGAGTTGTTGGGGTCATATTTTGCGCTCTTTACGTTAACGCCTACAATCTGTGCAAAGTCGTCTATGAGAGGTCTCATCTTCTTGCCCATCTTTGAGCAAGCCACAACATAGGGGTCTTTGGTGTGAGAGATGTAGTTAACATCCTCGCGCTTTTTATAAACTGCGCGGTGAAGCTCAATTGATTCGTTACATCCGTCGCCTGCGATAATATCGCCTGACTCAATGTCAATTCTTGTAATAGAGCCGTCGCCGTCAATTACAGAAATGTTGAATACTGTGCCGTCACGCTCGCTCTTGCAAGCGGGGAATTCGGGAGCCGAAAGGGGCTTCTTAACGAATTTGTCTACAACATAGTCGTTGATTTCTGCAAGATTTTCAGTAACAGTACCTGTGAGTGAAGTGTACTTGTCAAGCACATACTGTTCACATACATCTTCAAGTCTTTTTGCAACATTGAATGCGTCGTCATAGTCAACACCCATGCAAACTGCACCGTGGTGAGCCATAACTGCTGCTTTTGCGTCTGAACGTGTAATCGCGTCAATAACGCCCTTGCGAAGCTTCTTTGTGCCGGGAAGACCATAAGATGCAATCGGGATATTTGTGCCGATAACCTCAGCGTTTTCGCCCTCAACATTGTTGATGTCGTTGCCGAGTGCTGAAACGATTGAAGCGTTTACCTGATGAGTATGGATAACGAAGTTGATTTCGGGACGAAGCTTGTAGCAAGCTGCGTGAATTCCCTTTTCGCTTGATGGCTTGATTTCGCCCTCATATTCAAGGTCTTCAATATTTACAAGCACAATTTCTTCGGGAGTGAGTGTTTCATAAGCACGTCCGCTGGGAGTAATAACAAACTGTGTGTCGCTGACACGGCAAGAAATGTTACCCCATGTACGAGCAATAAGTCCTGATGCAATAAGCTCGTGACCGGCTTTAATAACAAGCTCTTTTGCTTGCATAATTTCCATAATATTCACCTCATTTGTGAAAATATGGCGGACGAATTTTGTTTCCGCCCGCCAAAAGTATTAATGATTACTCAGCAGGTTTAACTGCAACGTTCTCGAATACCTTGTCGAAGCACTGAAGTGCCTGGTCAATCATCTTAGGAGTATATGCAGCTGATGTGTAGAGACGGCTACCTGCAAGAGTAACAAGACCCTCTGCCATGTAAGCAGCGCCCATATACTGCATCTCTTTCTTTCTTTCAGATGTAGCCTTAAGAACACCGGGGATAGT
>CAYWFB010000136.1:0-2016 GCA_964457415.1 uncultured Eubacteriales bacterium
TTATGCTCCGGGAGAAACCTTTGTAAATACCAAGCAACGACGCATTCCGGTATCCTTGGATGCTCCCATCTTCTCCATTTCGCACACCATGGGGTTGAAAGGAGTACTGGGTGGTGAATATAATTTCAACTTGACAGAAGCCAGCATCCGCAAACGTTTCTGGTTTGGTTCTTGGGGAAAATTAGACATTACGGCCCGTGCCGGTGCACAGTGGAACAGTGTTCCATTCCCCTTGCTGAACCTGCCCATGGCCAATCTTTCCTATATTACTCAGCTGAACGAGTCATTCAACCTTATCAACAACATGGAGTTCTTGAACGACCGTTATGCTTCACTTGCTCTCTCCTACGACTTGAACGGTAAGCTTTTCAACCGCATTCCGCTTATCAAGAAGTTGAAGTGGCGCGAAATGTTCCGCATTCGTGGCTTGTGGGGTACACTGACCGACAAGAACAATCCTTATAAAAGCAATGACCCGGACTTGTTCCTCTTCCCTATGCGCAATGGAGTACCTACCAGCTACGTCATGGGCAAGACACCCTATATAGAAGCCAGTGTCGGCATCTATAATATATTCAAATTGCTGCACATCGAGTATGTACGCCGGTTGACCTATACCGATATTCCCGGTACTCAGAAAGGAGGTATTCGTTTCATGATTATTACCGTATTCTGATATGGCACCATTGGCAGAACGGCTACGGCCTAAGACATTAGACGAGTATATCGGTCAGAAACATTTAGTAGGACCGGGTGCCGTATTGCGCAAGATGATAGAAACCGGACGCATTTCCTCTTTCATTCTGTGGGGACCTCCGGGAGTAGGAAAGACCACATTGGCACAGATCATAGCCCACAAGTTAGAAACACCCTTCTATACTTTGAGTGCCGTGACCAGTGGTGTGAAAGATATGCGCGATGTTATCGAACGAGCCAAGTCCAACCGCTTCTTCTCGCAAGCCAGTCCCATTCTCTTTATCGACGAAATCCATCGTTTCAGCAAGTCCCAACAAGACTCCCTGTTGGGTGCAGTGGAACAAGGCATTGTAACACTGATTGGTGCCACTACCGAAAATCCTTCATTCGAAGTAATACGCCCCCTACTCTCCCGCTGCCAATTGTATGTATTGAAGTCACTCGAAAAGGAAGACCTGCTGGAGTTGCTTCAACGAGCCATCACTACCGACCACGTTCTGAAAGAGCGCAAGATAGAATTGAAGGAGACCACTGCCCTACTCCGTTTCAGCGGTGGCGATGCCCGCAAGTTGCTGAACATACTCGAACTGGTTGTCGAATCGGAGACAGAAAGTACAGTCATCATCACAGACCAACTGGTAACCGAACGCCTGCAACAAAATCCATTGGCCTACGACAAAGACGGAGAGATGCACTACGACATCATTTCTGCCTTCATCAAGTCCATCCGGGGCAGCGATCCCGATGGAGCCATCTATTGGTTGGCCCGCATGGTGGAGGGAGGTGAAGACCCGGCTTTCATTGCCCGCCGCCTGGTCATATCTGCTTCAGAAGACATTGGTTTGGCCAATCCCAATGCCTTGCTGTTGGCCAACGCCTGCTTCGATACCATCATGAAAGTAGGTTGGCCCGAAGGACGCATTCCCTTAGCCGAGACTACCATCTATTTGGCCACCAGCCCCAAAAGCAACTCTGCCTATATGGCTATCAACGATGCGCTGGAGTTGGTCAAGCAGACCGGCAACCTGCCCGTCCCTCTGCATCTTCGCAATGCTCCCACCAAACTGATGAAGCAGTTAGGCTACGGCGAAGACTATAAGTACGCCCACAACTACGAAGGTCATTTCGTCAACCAGCAATACCTTCCCGACGAGCTGCAAGCCCATCGCATCTGGCAACCTCAAGACAACCCTGCCGAACAAAAACATAAGGAACGCATGCAAAATCTGTGGGGAGATCGGTATAAATAATAGCCACGTTTTCAATTAAAATCACTACCTTTGCAACTACCTATAAGTAGTGCCTCAACTACTTAGTAGT
>CAYWFB010000137.1:0-1994 GCA_964457415.1 uncultured Eubacteriales bacterium
ATCGCTGGGCTTGAAAGACCAATATGACACTACCCCACTACACGTAGATGTGAACATTGTATCGAACGACGTGCTCGATGTAGAGGCTTTCAAGGCATGGCGTCCGGAATATGCTACGGCTGAGTTTATTTTGGAAGAAGGCAAGTACATCTGCGGCTGGGCAGTAGAGAAGATGTCGAAATCTATGTTCAACGTAGTGAACCCCGATATGATTGTAGAGAAGTACGGAGCCGACACGCTGCGCATGTACGAAATGTTCCTTGGCCCGGTAGAACAAAGCAAGCCTTGGGACACGAACGGCATCGACGGTGTTCACCGCTTCTTGAAGAAGTTCTGGGGCCTCTTCTACGACCGCAACGGCCAGTATCTCGTTACCGATGAACCTGCTACCCGCGAAGAACTGAAATCGCTCCACAAACTTATCAAGAAGGTGACCGGAGACATTGAAACATTCTCTTACAACACCAGCATTTCGGCTTTCATGATTTGTGTAAACGAATTGGCCGGACTGAAGTGTTACAAGAAAGAGATTCTGCAGCAGCTCGTTGTAGTACTTGCACCATTTGCTCCGCATGTATGCGAAGAGTTGTGGGAGAAGTTGAATAGTCCGGATGGAGAACTTGTAGCTCACAGCGTCTGCGATGCCCAGTGGCCAGCCTTCAATGAAGAATACTTAGTAGAAAATACCGTAAACTATACCATCTCTTTTAACGGAAAGGCACGCTTCAACATGGAGTTCCCTGCCGATGCCGCACAGGATGCTATTCAAGCCGACGTGCTGGCCGATGAACGTTCAGTCAAATGGATGGAAGGTAAGAGTATCGTAAAGGTTATTGTTGTACCCAAGAAGATTGTCAACATCGTTATCAAATAACAAAAGTTATGCACTTCAAGAAACCTACCAGAGCCGAGATTCAATCGGAAGTTAGGGATTATTTCTTTATCACTCTGGGACTTGTTTTGTACGCATTCGGTTGGGTTGCATTTATGCTTCCCTACCAGATAACTACCGGTGGAACTACCGGTATCGGTGCCATCATCTACTATGCTACGGGATTCCCCATGCAGTGGTCGTACTTCATCATTAACGGTGGACTGATGCTGATGGCCATCAAGGTGCTGGGTCCTCGCTTCAGTATCCGCACCACGTATGCCATTTTCGGCTTGACGCTCTTGCTCGACCTCTTTCAGAAAATTGCCATTCAGGCCGATGGAACCTTTCCGCAACTGCTGGGTCCGGGACAAGACTCGATGGCATGTTTCATTGGTTCGGCTCTGTGTGGTGCAGGTTTGGGTGTTGTGTTCAATGCCAACGGCAGTACCGGAGGGACAGATATCATTGCAGCTGTCATCCACAAGTATAAGGATGTGACGTTAGGCAGCATGGTGATGCTTTCCGATGTACTTATCATCACTTCCTGTTACTTTGTATTCCACGATTGGCGTAAAGTTATTTTTGGTTTCGTAGCTGTGTTTGTCATCAGTTTTGTACTGGACTATGTGGTAAACAGTGCCCGCCAGTCGGTACAGTTCTTCATCTTTTCCAAAGAATATGCCAAGATAGCCGACCGCATTACCAAAGAGACTCACCGCGGTGTAACTGTGCTCGATGGAGTAGGGTGGTACAGTCAAAATGGCGTAAAAGTATTGGTAACCATCGTCTATAAACGACAATCGGGCGATGTATTCCGTTTGGTAAAGGAGATAGATCCTAATGCTTTCGTCTCGCAAAGTGCCGTTATCGGTGCATACGGAGAAGGATTTGCCCAACTCAAGGGAAGTAAGAAAAAGAACTGATTATCGTCATGAAAAGTTTCGTATTCGCTACTAACAATGCCCACAAACTGGAAGAAGTACGTGCCATTTTGGGTGAACAGCTGCAGGTACTCAGCCTGAAGGAGATAGGCTGTACGGCCGATATTCCCGAAACAGCCGATACGTTGGAAGGAAACGCTCTGTTGAAAGCCCGCTACATTTGGAATCACTACCATTGT
>CAYWFB010000138.1:0-1982 GCA_964457415.1 uncultured Eubacteriales bacterium
GGTGTAAATCCTTTATATATGGATTGCCATCATTTTGATTGTAAAGATTATAATCAAATTCCAAATATAAGTGATTCTTATTTACCTGAACATATGAGAAAAAATAAGTAACTTGACTTGTTTGGGTTTACAAATTGATATGCTGACAAGATAACAGGCGATTCGTGAATCGCCCCTGCGACATCTCATCCGTCACTTCGTGACACCTTCTCCTCAAGGAGAAGGCAGTTTATAATCCCCTGTTCATTGATAATAGCGGAAGAAATTTTGCAATAAGATTGATTGTTGCGGTTGGGTATGGTAGAATGGTGGGGATTGAGAGGTGTTGGAATTGAAACACAATTCAGATGAGATATTTATGAGCAGAGCCATTGAGTTGGCGAAATCTGCGGTTGAACACGGCAACGAGCCATTTGGGGCGGTGCTTGTGAAAGACGGCGAAATCGTCTTTGAAAATGAAAATCAGATATACACAAGACACGACCCTACATTTCACGCTGAGGTAGGGCTTATCCGCCGTTTTTGCGAAGAGACGGGCATAACTGATTTATCGGAATATACGCTTTATTCAAGTTGTGAGCCTTGTTTTATGTGTTGCGGTGCGATGGTATGGACAAAGCTCGGCAGACTCGTTTTTGGTGCAAGTGATATTGATTTGTGCGAAATTCTTGGTGTTCGGGGCTCTGAATGTTGCAAACTTGTGTTTGAAAATTCAGGTAACGATATTGAGGTTAAGTCGGGCATTATGCGTGACGAGTCAATCAGGCTTTTAACGGATTATTTCGGCAAACATTCCAAAGGATAAAATAGTATAAGAATAAGACAAACAAATTAAGCCTTGAGAGTTGCATTGAACTTTCAAGGCTTTTGGTCTATTTTACGATTTCGTATGGCCAGTCGATGATGCCACCGAATTCTTTAACATTGGTGTAGCCTAAATCCACTAGGGCTTGGGCTGCGATTTTGCTACGACGACCACTTCTGCAATATACAAGAATAAGCCCATCTTTGTCGGGCAACTCTTTTTCAGCTCGGGTTGCGACTTCGTATTCAGGAATTAAGATTGCACCGTCAATGTGACCCTCGTCAAATTCTTCCCCCGTACGAGCATCGAGAATTATATAATCCGTTTCGGTATCCATAAGCTCTTTTGCTTGTTCTGCTGTAATTTGCTGGTATTGTGGAGTTGGTGTTTCTGTTTCACCACAAGCAGTTAATCCGAAAAGTGTTAATGAGATTATGAGCATAATTAAAAGTCCCTTTAGTTTCATAAGTATTCCTTTCTATAAATTGGAAGTTTGATTACTTACTTAAATGGGTGTATTTTGCGATTAGAGTTTGCTCGATACTATCATCTGATGTATCCGCAAACAAGGTTCTACCATATTTGTAATTTTCGTGTGCAAGACAAGTTTCGAGCATAAAAAGAAAAATACCCATATCAATCTTATTATAATATCGAACCTTATCAGCAGGCATGATACCTCTTTTACCAGGTTTCTTAAATCGGTATACCATCAAATCGCAGCCAGTATTTTCAACAATCCACGGTTGTGTATTACAAGCACTTGGCGTGAAACGGACAATCTCCGCAATTCCCAATGTATTACCGTTCCATATTTCACTCAAAGGCTTTCTTTTTGACTTGAACATATCCTTTCGGAACTTGTTTTCGGGCATTTTGGCAATGGAAATCATGATAATAAAATCAAGACCGTTCACCTGCATATCTTTTGGTTTACCTATACCAAACCACAAAGCGCCTATATTCTTTGACGCAAGATACAAATCAATCTGTTCACCCATATACCCAATGTTTCGCAAGTATTCATCCTTTGTTTCGCTATAGAACAAAATGCAGAATTCCCCACCTCGTTTACAGGTAGTGTCCTTTTCGGGCACAATGCAAATTTCTGTCTTAATTTCAGGATTAAGCGGTTTTACAGTTTTAATAAAATCTTTTAATTCTTGGACTTCATCAC
>CAYWFB010000139.1:0-1975 GCA_964457415.1 uncultured Eubacteriales bacterium
TTCTTAATGCCATTGAATTCGTACATAAACTGGCATTTGCTACAACTCTCTGGTGTATCAATTATTAATACTGATTTATTCATTATGTATCCACCTCTCTCTGCAACCACTTTATCATGCACTGATTACAAAACTCAGGACTAACAAGTTCCTGCGTACCAAGTTCCGTCACACATGGCATAATATCTATTGATGCACCAGCGGTATCATATGGACACATAATAATTTTTGTTAGTTCCTCATCACTCATAGCACGGATTCGGTCTGCGTTGCTCATGCTCATTTCATCTTTATATGCTGCAGGTAACAATCTCCAGGCATTTACATATAAGCCACTAGACGCGCAGTTAATATCATCATCTCCAACAAAGAATGCTCCACCTTCCTCATCTTCTTCATCTTCCAAGTTGCTCTTGCAGAGAAAGTTGGTAGAACTCCTACGACAATGTCGTTGAAATTGAGAGGAGAATCGCCACTTACATTGGCTGAATGCGTTGAAATTAAAAATGCTGTTGATGAAACATTAAGTGTTGATTATCTCTTTGCGACAGAAGCACCAGAGTAGAAAGAGGTGAGAAAGTGTGCAACATAATTAAACAATGGATAGCATATATCCTAAATTTGCAACAAGCATTTATTGTCACATATGAAAAAAGTGGTAAGAAGTACTTACGAATTGTAAGAGTCAGAAACAGAAAAAAAGAAGAGTTCAACTTCCTAGTGGAGCATTTACTTGATGAAAATTTGAATGTAACAGAAGAAATACTCCAAAAGGAAGAAGATATGTTTTCTAAACTTTAAACCAATATGTAATTCCGCATATCGGACATTTTGGAAGTTTTTCTCTTTGGTATAGGTAAATAATAGCTTCATCTTCTGCCTTGTCAAGAGGGCAGTTCATACAAGCATATACGCCTGCTTCAGCTATTTCATCGGTTTGTGGATAACCGATATCTGGTAGAAGTTTATACATATTTAACCTCTCTTTCATTATAACTCAGCTCTGGCAGGAGCCTGTAATGTGAGTATAGGAGAAAAGCAACATTTGGTCAAGGATAGAACAGGGAATTAGATTTAGAATGAAAATTGAATATTGATAGTTGAGAAAATGTCGAATTTTGCGGTCGATTATGTCTATATAGCACGAAATTCGTTTGATATAATAAGACATAGCGATGGCTATGGTTTATAAGTTACCAGTAGTATTTTAGCGGAAGTGAGGGTTCCGTTTTATCTAAGTGTATCTTATCTACCTTTTAGTAGTTTTATCGTGTGTGTAATCTGAATATCTTTCGTAAATATCCAATGCGATTGAAATCAATGCTAAAAGTGTGCAGAAGTCCACATCACAGTAGCTTGAGCCAATAACGCTGATAACTAACACAACGATAGCTTTCATTGCAATTCTCCTTTCTGGCGAATGCAAGCCATCGCTATATCAATATAATTATAACAATAATGAAGATTTTAGACAATGAATATCCGCATGTTGATACAATGCATATGTGATGGTGGTTGACGAGTTACACGAATGAACCGAAATGCGACTTCGGTTTTTATTCTTAGTAAATCATCTACCGTTAGGCAGTTTTATCTTTAGTAGTTTTATTTAATCTCTTTTGTATTTTAATAAGGCTTTTGTACAAATCTAGTGCAAATGAAATTAACGCAGATAAGATGAAAAAGTCGTATCCTGTTAGTTTCCAACCTAGATAGGAGATGAAAATCGTACTAATGATTTTAGCCATTAAATTCTCCTTTCGGAAAGGTGGCCGCCATCACGTATTCATTGTATCAGCAAAACATAATAACGACAACCAATTATTTCCAACTATCAAACAAGGTAGTTGGATTTTTATTTTACGGAGTGTTTCTCTAGGGGCACAACATTTACTGACATGAAATAGTAAATACTTTCTCCAAATTAAGAATAAAAATTAGTGATTTTTCAATAGAAACGTATTCCCCAGTACGT
>CAYWFB010000140.1:0-1967 GCA_964457415.1 uncultured Eubacteriales bacterium
AAATAAATAAGGAGCATGATGATGAAAGGCTATCTGCATACAGGAATCAAAATTGAATGCTTCGGATGCGAAGCCTGTGCGCAGGTTTGCGGCAAGAATGCCATTCGCATGCAGGAGGATGGGGAAGGCTTTCGCTACCCCGTGGTGGACGCTGCACTTTGCGTTCAGTGCGGGCTGTGTAGCCGGGTCTGTCCCTATGAAAATATGCCTGGGGCATCTGAGGATGAAAAGGTGGCCTTCGGCGGCTACCACAGGGATATGGAGATCAAGGGGGAGAGTACCTCCGGCGGCGCTTTTTCCGCCATTGCGGAGGGGTGGTGCGACTGCAACTATGTGATCTTCGGGGCAGCAGCGGAAGGACTGCGGGTCTATCACGCCTATGTTGAGGACAAGACTGAGTTGCAGAAGCTGCGCAAATCCAAGTATTCCCAAAGCGAGATGGGAACGGCTTACCGACAGGTCAAGGTGTTTCTGAAGGAAGGCAAAAAGGTTCTGTTTTCTGGAACCCCTTGCCAGATTGCGGGTCTGCGGGCATACCTTGGAAAAACCAAGACAGATAATTTGCTGACTATTGAGGTTATTTGCGAGGGTGTTCCTACTCCGCATTTTATCCGGTGCTATGAAGCATATATGAAAAAAATCCACGGTGCGGATATCCAAGCTTTGGACTACCGTTACAAGGATATGAAAAAAGTATCCGGAAAATGGGATTTTGAGGTCATGCATACCACTCTGAAGAACGGAAAGACCTTTAAACAGGATCGGTGGTTCAATCCTTTCTGGTCTATTTGGCTGAACCATCTGATGAGCCGCCCGAGCTGTTATCAATGCCCATTTGCCAATACAAAGCGTATGGCTGACATTTCTTTGGGCGACCTGTGGGGGGTCCATCTGTACTGCCCAGAGCTTTATGGTAGAAACGCCGGTGCTTCTCTGGTGGTGTGCAACACGGAAAAGGGAAGACAGGCCCTGGAGCTTGCAAAGCCCCATCTTTACGGACATGAGCTGGATTTTGCCACGGCGCTGAGGTATCAGAGCCCCATGCGAAAGCACATAGACGAAAACCCGAACCGGGACGCCTTTATGAAGGATGTACAGGAAATGGAGTATTCTGCCCTGTGCAAAAAGTGGGCAAGGAGGCCTACGGTGAAGCTGCTGTGGCAGAAATATGTCTGGGGAAATCGTCAGAAGATCTTTCTGTGGAATCTGAAAAACCGGAATTCCACGAAATTACATTGACAGACCAAAAAGGGTGAGAGTATGCTTAATTTTACGGTTGGACCTGTGCAGTCCAGTGACGCTGTCCGGGAAGTGGGCAGCCAGCAGGTTCCCTATTTCAGAACTCCGGAGTTTTCCACGGTGATGCTGGAAAATGAGGCGCTGATGAAGCGCTTTGCCAAAGCCGGAGAGGATGCCCGGGTGGTATTTATTACCGGATCTGGCACGGCTTCTATGGAAGCTGTGGTCATGAACACCTTTGACCAGACGGACAAGGTGTTGGTTGTTAACGGCGGTAGCTTCGGCCAGCGCTTTGTGGAGATTTGTAAGGTGCATGAAATTCCCCACACCGAGATCAAAATGGACATTGGTAAGGCCCTCACGGAAGAAATGCTGCGCCCCTTTGATGGTTGCGGCTACACGGGCTTCCTGGTGAATGTCCATGAGACCTCTACCGGCGTCCATTATGATATGGGGCTGATCAGCGATTTCTGCAAGCGCAATGGTCTGTTCCTGGTGGTGGATGCCATCAGCTCCTTCCTAGCGGATGAATTTGAAATGGAAGCGCTGGGCGTGGATGTGATGATCACCGGCTCCCAAAAGGCTTTGGCCTGTCCTCCCGGTGTTTCTGTGATCGTGCTGTCCGCCAGAGCGGTGGAGCGGGTCAACAGCCACAAGAGCAAGTGCATATATCTGGATATCAAGAGCGCCCTGAAGAACGGCGAGCGGGGACAGACACCCTTTACCCC
>CAYWFB010000141.1:0-1949 GCA_964457415.1 uncultured Eubacteriales bacterium
CCTTTTCGATAGACTTGTAGTTCTTTTTTATTCAGGCTGTTTTTTTACAGCCCCATTTTTTATAGAATAGGTAATTTTTAGCAAGTTCTATTTTTCATAGGGTGACTTTATGTGGTTTTTGGAATATAATTTTCTCAAAAGGAGGTTGCATTATGAATAAATTAACAGTTGGAAAATTCATAGCCGAACAAAGAAAATTACAGTCTCTTACTCAAAAACAGTTTGCAGAAAAGCTTGATGTTACCGATAAAGCGGTTTCAAGATGGGAAACGGGAGTTTCCAATATTTAAGGAAACAGTGGACTGAAATCAATCCGCGTAATACATTGCTTTCAGATACTAATAAAAATCCGCAGTAGAGCCAAACACTCTGCTGCGTTTTTTGTAACTTTTTTCGCATAAATAGGGATTAGCCTATTGACAAGGAGGCAGTATATGTGTATAATTAGGGAAAAGGCTAAAAAGGGATAACCCCTCATTTAACGAAAGGAGATTATTGAATGGCTCGTAGGGAGAGATTTCAAACGAGATTAGAAATTATAAAACTTGCTTCCGAGATGTTCTTGACACAGGGATATACACAAGCATCGACAATGACGATGTCGAAAATGCTGGATATCAGTAAAGGTAATTTCAACTACCATTTCCCGACGAAAGAGCATCTGCTTGCAGAGCTGACCAATCATCTCTGTGACTACCATCTAATCGTTATGGAGAGTGAGATTGACGAAGGAAGAACTTCGCTGCTTGCCTATCTCCTGGAATTGAGTTCTATGATGGCGATCTGTGAGGAAAACGAAGTGGCAAAGGATCTTTATACTTCGGTATATAAGCACCCGATGTCTTTGAAGCTGATCCGACAGTCCGACACCGAGAAGATCAAGAGCATATTCGCAGAATACTGTCCCGACTGGACGGACGAGGACTTCGCCCTTACCGAGAATGCGGTCTCCGGTGTAGAGTATGCATCCTTAATGACGGAAAACGCCGAGGGTGTACCGCTGGACAAACGAATCGTAAAAACATTGAACGTGGTAATGAAAGCGTATAATGTGCCCGAAGATGTACGAGAGCTGAAGATCCAAAAGGTTCTCGGCCTTGACTATCGCAGAATCGGTCGGCAGTTTATCGAGGGCTTTACAGAATATGTAGAAAAGATAAACAACGAAGCACTTAACGAAGCTCGTAGAAGATAAGGAGGCTTCAATATGGCACACGATTATAAAACAAGAACTATCGACTATACAGAAGAACAACCACCCGAATGGGCAACGCCGCAGGAGAAGATCGACTTCTACCCCAAGCGGACTGCCAAATTCATCTGTGAGGAAATAAGACGTGCAGAAGAACGGCTTGCTGTTAAGCAGAAAGTAGCGGTCAGTAAGGGGGCCAAAGAATAGTCTATGAAACAGAACATAAACCCCAAAACGAAAAACATTTTGATCGGCATTGCGGTGGTGGCATTCCTGGCGGTGTTCGCCGTCTGGATGCTTGCAAGTCCAAAGCCCGAACACATCGAGGACACCAACGGAGCCGATAACTACGCTCTGCAGACCATCACCGAGCAGGACGTGGTGGAGCTGAAAATGGGAACCCGTGGCTCGGTATCCCAAAGCGAAACCCAGATGAACGTTGCCGGACTGAGCATCTCGGACGGCAGAAAATACTCCTCAAACAAATTCACGGGCGTGTACCAAATCTACGCAGCCACCCTTTTCAAAGGCTCGGATATTTACGTTCAGCTCTCAGAGTTTGAGATCACGGAAGGCAACTTCGCTTTCTACATCGTATTCGACGGCGAGATCGTCGGGCAGCTCACACCCGGCGAGGTCGGAGTCTCCGAGTTCACATTGGAAAATGTAGAAAAGACCGGCTCTCTGGAATACATCATCGCTGGAGAAAGCGCCGCCTTCGAGTTCATCGCCCTGTCCGATTGGCAGTGATGAAAAA
>CAYWFB010000142.1:0-1932 GCA_964457415.1 uncultured Eubacteriales bacterium
TGTTGTGCTGTTGAAGTCGTAAAGAACAGTATTATTTTCTTCCTCACTCATAGCAGAAATATCCTTGATTTGTTTTGTTTCATCAAGACATTCATTAAGAATGAGTTTAAAGCTGGTTATGAATTTCTGTATTGTTTCTTCTTTGTAAAGGTCTGTGCAGTATTCTGCCATCAGCACAACATCATTTTGTCTTGGCATAATGTTGAAGTTGAAATCACACTTTACTCCTGCAAGAGAAACGGGGAGTGCTTCTACCTCTTTGTCACCAAGCGTAATGCTTGTCATCTGTTCACTCTGGTATGTGAACATTACATCAAAGAGGGGATTTCTGCTTGTTGAAGAAATATTAAGCTTTTTAATCAGCTCACCGAAAGGATAATTCTGATTATCTATTGCAGAGATTGATTGCTCTCTGGTTTCCGCCATAAGAGCTTCTATTGTTTTGCTTCCGTCTGTATTGCTTCTTAATACTGCGGTATTAACAAACATACCGATAGTGCCAAGGAATTTGCTTGTTCTTCCGCTCATAGGTGTACCTACAACAATATCCTCATTGTTTGAGAACTTTGAAAGGAATATATTGTAGCAGGTCATGTAGAATACATATGGAGTAATATTTAATTCTTTACACTTTTCTGTAATTTTGTTATGAAGACTGATGTCGATAAGGTCATAAACTGCAGTACCGTTAAAGGTTTGCTTTTCAGGTCTTGTGTAATCAGTTGGTAATTCGAGAGCTTCAACTTCATCGCTGAAAAGGTTAAGCCAATACTTCTCGTTTTCTTCTGTATATGTATCAGTAACTGCAAATTCACCGTACTGAACAGTATTTCTGAGTTCTCTGCCCATATACAGTTCATTAAGCTCTTTAAAGAAAACGGGCATGGCTTCACCGTCAGCTATGATATGGTGTATTACTACCATAACTGTGTTTTCGTAATATCCTACACGCATAAGAGGTGCTTTTGTTAAATCAAACGGTGTATTGAATACAGATATATCATCTGTATCAAGCTTCCAGATTTCGATTGTTGCAGTATCATTGATAACCTGCATAATCTGTCCGTTTCGGTTCTCAAAATGAGTTCTTAAAGACTCGTGACGGGCTATCAGCTCATTTACTGCCTTTTCTAATCTGTCAACATCCAATTCTTCTGTCTTAAATGCAAAAGGCATATTGTAGTGAGCAGAATCGGGCTTCATAAACTGTGAGGTATACACTCTCATCTGTGCCGCAGTCGCAGGAAGAACAGAAGCATAGATAATTTTTTCTTCTGTTTCTTCTTTTTCTGTTAACTGTTTTGCAAGCTTCTGAATATTAAGTGCTTCAAACACAGCTTTTACTTCTACTGAATATCCTTGAGCCTCAAGCTCGCTTATCAGTTCAATAGATTTTAAGCTGTCGCCGCCCAAATCAAAGAAGTTATCAAGCATACTTACTTCTTTACATTCAAGAACACTCTTGATTGCTTCTGCAAGTATTCTTTCTTCTTCTGTTTCGGGGGATACATACTCTGTATCTGTTGATATATTATCCAAATCAATCCAGGGTAATTCTTTTCTGCTGATTTTACCGCTTGATGTCAACGGCATTTCTTCAAGATGACAGAATATATGAGGAACCATGTATTTTGGAAGACTCTGTGAAAGAATTACTCTTAATTCCTTTGCATCAATTTCTGTTCCTGTGTAGAAGGCACAGATAAAGTCTCTGCCCTCACTGTTCTGGCGAACTGTTACTACACAGAGCTCTGTTCCGTTGATTAAAGAAAGTGCGTTTTCAATTTCACCTAATTCAATTCTTTGACCTCTGATTTTTACCTGGAAGTCATTTCTGCCTACAAAGACAATGTTTCCATCTTCTCTCCAGAATGCCAGGTCACCTGTTTTGTAGATTTTACCCTCACCGAAGGGGTTGTCTATGAACTTTTC
>CAYWFB010000143.1:0-1922 GCA_964457415.1 uncultured Eubacteriales bacterium
GTCATGGCTCCGCTGCCGTTTACCGTTGTCCAATCGGCGATGGAGGCGGTGATGCCTACCGAGGTTTCGCTGACGGTGAGGGTGATGGCGTAGTGCTTGCCGGCCTCTACCTTGCCGCCGGTGAAGAGGGCGGCGGTGCCGTTCATCAGCTCGGAGAGCTTCACGGTATAAGTGTTGCCGTTGCTGCGTGTCAGGGTGATGACGTTGGCATCGGTCAGGGTTTGCGGGGCGAAGTGCATGGCGGTGGTGCCGATGGTGTAAGTCTCGCTGCCCAAGGCGATGGTCTTGGTGAAGGCGGCTACCTCATCGTCGGTGACGGAGGTGCCGTCGCCCTTGAAAGTGAAGCTCATCTTGGCGGTGGTGTGGCTGAGGACGAAGCTCAGTTCGCTGCCGTAAGTGGCTCCGGTGAGGGTGCCGGTGAGTTTGTCTTCCACGGGCGTGGTCTTGGTGGCGAAAGTATACTCGGCCGAGAAGGTGCCGGTGAAGGTTTCCCGAGCGATGTCGTCCCAGTAGAGCGGTGCGTCGCTTGTCCATGCACTGGCGGTGTAGGTGTAGGTGGCGCTGAGGTCGGTGCCGTAGGCGATGGTGAGTTGGTCGCCCTCGGCAGCGGTGATGCTAACGGTACCGTCGGTGATGCCGGCCAACTTCACTTCGGCGGAAGCGGCGGCTTCGCCCCACGGGGTGACGGTGGTCTTGATGCCTGCGGCGGTGGGCTTCAGCGTCAGGGTGAGGGTGGTGTTCTTTCCGGCCTCTAAGGTCACGGCCTCAGCGAGGGCGGCCTCGTAAGTGTTGCCGTTGGCCAACTTCACGGAGAAGACGCTTCCGGCGGCGAGGGTATGCGGAACTACGAGGTGAGCCTCTTCATCGGCGATGGTGTAGGTGGTGGTTTCGGTGCCGGCCGCGAAGTGGAGCAGGCCGTCGGCATCGGTATTGATGGAAGCCGTCTTGGCCAGGGCGGGCGTGATGACGGTGGCTCCGGCGAGGTCAGGCGTGAAGCCCGCGCCCTTGGCCGTCTTCACGGTGAGCTGTGCCAGTGCATGGCGAAACTCGATGGCTGCCGCTCCGCCCTTGATGGCAACGGGGCCGGCCACGAGCGCATCCTTCAGCTTGGTCACTTCGTCCTGGATGTCAGCGCCCTGTGCATCGGCATTGTAGACGGTGGCGTAGATTACGGAAGTCTCGGTCAGCTCGTCCAAGTAGATGGGGTTCGTGCTGCTCCATGCGCCGTCGGCATACTCATAGGCGTAGGTGGTTCCCAGTCGCGCGCCGGAGGTGGCACTGCTGAAGTTCTTCACCGATTCCTCCGCCAGTTCAATGTTGAACTTGGTGAAGGTGGGCGCGCTGCCTTGCGGGATGTCGGGGGTGCCGGAAACCGTAATCTGCAGGTTCTGCAACTCGACCTCGATGCCGGTGGTCCAGTCGGTGATGGCTGCTTCGACCTCGGCGCGGGTCTGGTTGAGGTGAATCTTCAGGGTGTTGCGCGTGCCGGCCTTCAGCGCCATGTCAGCGGTGAACGGCACCAGGAACGTGTGGCTTCCTACCTTTATATATAGTGACGCCCTCGGTGGAGCAAGGCACCAGGATGGCGGCGCCGGTGAGCACGTCGGCCGTGGCACTGTGGGCGGGCAGGGTGATGGCCGTCTTGCTGGCGGCATCTGCCGTGAGTGCGGCATCGGTCAGGCTCCAGCTGGCCTTGGCGGGAGTGCCCTCGATGGTCACCTCAGCCTTGGTGAGGTCTGCATCGGCCGGCACATCCAGTTTGTCAATGGTGTACTCCAGCTTCACCAACTTGTGGCGGAAGGCGAGCGATACCTCGGCATCGGTGGCACTCTTGTCCGTCACCTTGTCGGCCACCATCAGGTCGATGGCAGCGAGCTCGGTTTGGTCGGATACGTTGACGGGAACGATCAAGTCGGCCGCTA
>CAYWFB010000144.1:0-1892 GCA_964457415.1 uncultured Eubacteriales bacterium
TAACTCTTATGAGAAAGTTCTTCTGTTTTTCTTGAATATGAGCAAGATTATTGTAGGATTCATATCCTCTATAGAACGGTTTGACGGTGACTTCAAAAAGTTTTCATCATACTTGGGGATTATTCCAAGTGTACACAATTCAGCTGATACGGTTCGTATGGGACACATAACCAAAAGAGGACCGCAGGAACTGAGAATGGCATTTGTTCAAGTAGCAATGGGAATAATCAGACAACCGCAGAACACATCGGAATGGAAACTTATGAAAGACTATTCTCATGCAAAAGAAAAACACGCTATGCGTTACACTCCATACCGAGGCTTATCCCAAGTCACCAATTGGGTTAGGCTTAAATTTGCTACTATGAATTTGAAAAAATTCGCAATTTATAGGTGGAACAGGACCCACAAATCTACCTTTTTCACTCTATTTTCAACACTTTTTCTCCCTCTAAATTTTAAAACCCTAAACCTCGCTTGAGATTTAGGGTTTTTCTACAGGCTGTACCGAGGATTTAAACTCCTCGGTAATTTTTTACTTAAAAAAATCAACTAATATTTCTGCAAGCGTGTCACTGTTGTCAGATTGGAAATAATGGCTTGAAGATTCAATGTAATGAATTCTGTCAAGGTTTTCGCAATAGTTATTCCAAATTATTTCTGCTTCTTCATAATTAGAAGTGAAATAGTCTGTTTTGCTGATTACCAATGAAGTTGGACAACTGATTTTTTCATGACATTCGTAAAAATACTTTGTTGAAAAATCAGTGTCGCGACGGAAATTCTTCAATATTAAAGTAACATCGTCTTTAGTAAGCTTTCTGAAAGGTGCCCCAGCTTTAGTAAGGATTGAGCGAAGAATAAAGTTGGGAGTTATGTTCCAACTATTCCATTTGCTTGGTTTTTTGGCAGGAATGCTTCCGCCTGCAACGAAATGCTCAACAGAACAATTTCCGTTTCGCTCAAGAATGTTCAGAATCTGTAAAGCAACTGCTGAGCCTACGCAATGGGAGTAGAAATAAATCTTTTTCTGCCCTAATGCTTTTTCAATTTCATTAGCTACCTTTTCACATTCTTCAACAGAGAGTAAGTATCTTATAAAATAAATTGAAATATTATCATTGACTCTCTTTATTGATTCTACAAGCTTTGCATAAGCCTCTGCGCCGCCGCTTGCGAATGGGAATAAAACAAGTGCCTTTTCCGAATCGGGTGCAGACCAAAGAGTTTCAAGATATTCCATTTTTATAACATCCGCGTCGTTAAAGAATTTTGCTAATTTTGCAGGAGTCGGGTTAGCAATAAAATCTGCCGCAGAAATATCTTTAAGCTCATTTTCTGATAAAATTGAAATCATATCAAGGCTCGTACCACCCAGATTAAAGAAGTTCTCGTTTCTGCCTACAAAATCAATGTGAAGCGTTTTCTCGAACAACTTGCAAAGCATCTTTTCTGTATCAGTAACAGGTGCTTCCTTGATGATTACATTATCAAATGAAACATCAATATTTTTAAGTGCCTTTCGGTCAAGCTTACCGCTTGCGTTGAGAGGCATTTTTTCAATGAACCGGAATTTGCCCGGCACCATATACTGTGGTAATTTACTGTCGCAATGCTTAACGATTTCGTCAATTACGGTTTCATCACCACAATAGAATGCCACCAAAACATCTTGTCCGTTGTTCTGTTTAATCACAACTGCCGCAGCTTCAACACCGTCAATGTTGGATATGACAGTTTCAATCTCCCCAAGCTCAATGCGCTGACCGTTGAGCTTGACCTGACTGTCAATTCGACCGCAGAAGATAATTTGACCGTCATTTCTCCAATATGCCAAGTCACCTGTTTTGTAGATTTTACCCTCACCGAAGGGGTTGTCTATGAACTTTTCT
>CAYWFB010000145.1:0-1883 GCA_964457415.1 uncultured Eubacteriales bacterium
CCATCTTTATGGCAGCTCCCGAATTGATTGGTTATGATGCCACAGGCAGAAAAACAGAATCTCAACTGGATGAAATCGTAAAGAAATATGAGGAATTTCAAAAGGACGCAACACCTTTTTTCGCATAACCCCCGATGCGAATGACCTCTGCGTCTTCGCTGTCAAACGGGGGGATATTGAAAACAGAGAGATTTATTGTAACCCTTTATATCCTTTCTATATTTCTTTGATTGAAAAATACAAGAACAGTCCTTATTACCGTGGCTCTATGACGAACTATTTGGAGATAAATCCTAAAACAGATTGTAACGGTCTAACAGACGAAAGTCTTGTTAGTTTTGTTCCTATGCCTAATGTTCAAGAAAAGAACAACGTGGTTGAATATGATTTAGTACCATACAGTAAGGTCAAAAAAGGGTTTACAGTCTTTAAAAAGGGCGATATGATTTGGGCAAAAATTACACCTTGTATGCAAAATGGAAAATCGTGTATTGTTGATGAAATGCCCACAGAAGTCGGTTTTGGCTCTACTGAGTTTCATGTTGTTAGAAAGCGCACAGATGATGTCTATATGCCCTTTATTTGGTCGATTTTTTCGAACGAGAACGTATTGAAGGCAGCGCAAGCCGTGTTTAGCGGTTCCGCAGGTCAACAACGAGTTTCAGGATCATTTCTTGAAATATTTCCTGCTGTACTTCCTGAATACAAAGTACAGGTAGAAATGGTTGCGAATTTGGAAAATAAGCTTACATCGATGCATGAAAAGCTTTTACGGGCATCTTCATTGCATTCAAAAACAAGCGAATATCTATTTAATGCATTACATTTGGATAACATCAATTATGATGACCGTGTTTGCTGTGCAGTGACACTTTCAACTATTACTGGCGATAAAACTTTTAGTGCACAATATTATCACCCTGAACGAATGGCGGCTTTGCACACTTTAAGCTCCAATAGTTCAATTCCCGTGTTAAGACTTTCTAATGTAGTTAGTTTTTGTAGAGACATCGTAAGTTCTGCAAATAATCCCAATTATCTTGGCTTGGCAGGCGTCGAAAGTCAAACTGGTGAATTAAGCGGGGTCCAAGAAGATGCTTCCGGACAAGCCTTTGTTTATGAAAAAGGCGATATTCTTTATGGTAAATTAAGACCATATTTAAACAAAGTCATTGTTGCAGAAAATAGCGGTATTTGTTCTACTGAGTTTCACGTTATGAGAGTAATGGATACCGCAAATGTTTTACCAGAGTATGTGGCCGCTATTCTCCGGTCTGACTTGATATTATCGCAAACAAAGCATATGATGACAGGCAATACTCATCCGAGAATTTCAAATGATGATGTTCAGAATTTGTATATTCCTATTCCTAACATTACTGTTCAACATGAAATTGTTAGTGAACTTAGAAAGCGTCGTATGGAAGCAAGACGATTGAAAATTGAAGCAGAACAAGAATGGAAAGAAGCAAGAAAACAGTTTGAGAGAGAACTATTGGGAGAATGAGTTATGGTTAAGTTGAGTGGTGTTTTAGAATATTCTATGGGCGGTTTTCTTTGCTTGCGAGGGTTTGCGTCGTATAAAATGCTGAGTGCCATTTCACAACCGAACACAGAAGTGCAGAGAGGTTTGATTGATGAGCACAAGGGAGATATGGCTAGATTCTTAAACGCCGGAGAATATAAGTTTTTTCCTGAAGTAATCCTTGCAACCAATTTAACTGATGGCACTAAAGGTTTTGATGAAGTCGGATTGTTTCACGAATCTTTACAATCGGGACAAACTTGGAACAAAAGCATTGGTAACTTTCAATTTAACATCTCACGGCATGCAAGCAAAAACATATTGAATCAATATGACAGACTGCCAAGAGTCGAAAGAA
>CAYWFB010000146.1:0-1871 GCA_964457415.1 uncultured Eubacteriales bacterium
GGGCCACATGAACCACTGGGGTGGTTCACTTAAACCACCCGGGTGGTTCGATAAGGAAGCTGAATGTTCCGGGTAATGTTACTTCAGAAAGTCTTCGCGCATGGGGGCGAAGCAATCTATCAGTGTACCTGGTTTCAGGCAGACGCAACCATGCAGCACGTTGGGGGCGATGTAGATGCCGTCGCCGGCCTCCACTATCTTCTTTTCATCGCCTACGGTAAACTCGAACTTGCCGCTGGCCACGTAAGTGGTCTGCACATGCGGATGGGTGTGGGCGCTGCCAATGGCGCCTTTTTTCAGAAACTTTACTTTTACCAGCATCACTTGCTTGTCGTAGCCCAGTATCTGGCGCACTACGTTGTCGCCGGCCGGGTCCCACTCCTTGTCTTGTTCGAAGACAAAGGCGGGGCTGTTCATTGGTTTGTCCATACTGCTTGTAGGGGGATTGGTTGCATACATTTCTCCGGCCACCCAGAGGGGGAGGAGACATTTCAGGAGATTGGTTACTTTCATATTACATGATTTATTAAAGGGTTATTGTTCGACGTCAAAGTGATAGAGGGTTGTCTGCCGATAGACTTCTCCGGGTCGTAGCACCGTGGCCGGAAAGTTGGGATGGTGGGGCGAGTCGGGGAAGTGCTGCATCTCCAGACAAAAACTGTGATAACGACCGTAAGGGCGGCCTCCGTGGCCGGAGTAACGACTCATGTCGGACTGGGAAACGTAGAACTGCATGGCCGGTTCGGTGGTGTAGGCCCTCAGCACACGTCCGCTACGGGGTTCGCAGACAACGGCTGCCGGGCGAAGTGCCTGTTCCGGCCTCAGCAGGTAGGTATGGTCGTAGCCCGGCTGCTGCGGAGTGAGCCGGCCGGAAAGGGTGCAGGGGGTGGTAAAGTCATAGCGAGTGCCGGCCACGGGCAGCAATCGGCCGGTGGGCAGTCCGGCTTCATCCACCTCGGCCACAGAGTCGGCCATCAGGTGATAGCTATGTTCCAGCACCGTTTCTCCACATCCGCCCAGGTTGAAGTAGGCGTGATTGGTCAGATTCACCACGGTGGGGCGGTCGGTGGTGGCCGTATAGTCCAGAATCAGTTCGTTGTCATTGGTCAGGTGGTAGGTCAAGGTCACAGCCAAGTTTCCAGGGAATCCACCCTCCCGGTGATGACTCAAGTAGGAGAATCGTACCGTAGCTGTGTCTCGACCGGCATAGGCCGTATCTACCCTGAACACCTGTGTATGAAAGCCTCGGCTGCCTCCGTGCAGGCTGTGCGTTCCGTTGTTTGCTTCCAGCGGATAGCGTGTACCGTCCAGTTCGAACTCGGCTCCGCGGATGCGGTTGGCATAACGCCCGATGGTGGCACCAAACTTGGGATGCCGACCCAGATAGTGATGCAGGCTGTCGAAACCCAACAGGAGCGGGGCGGATCGGCCGTAGCGATCGGGGGCGGAAAGGTAGGTGATGGTGGCGGCATAGTTGGTCAGTTTCACTGTCATGCCACGGCTGTTGGTCAGGTTGAAGAGTTCCAGCTTCTTGCCTTCGTGCCACAATTCCTGTTCTTTCACTACAGACAGGCCGGCCGGCTTGGTGCAGGCAGCCAGCAAGAAAAGCAGGGCCGAGCAGAGTATCATCTTACTTCTTTCCATATTCCGTAGGCAGACAGCCCATGTATTTTTTGAAACGTAAAGCGAAGTATGAGGGCGTGTTGTATCCCACCATAAAGCTGATTTCGGACACCGTATATTTCCCCTCCTTCAACAGTTGGCAGGCACGGTTGAAGCGAATCTTGTGGATGAAGTCGATGGCCGACTTGCCGGTGATGGCTTTCAGCTTGAGATGCAGGTTGCTGCGGCTCATGTTCATCTCGCGGGCA
>CAYWFB010000147.1:0-1871 GCA_964457415.1 uncultured Eubacteriales bacterium
GTACCGGTGTAGGTGTTCCTACCATGAAAAATGTATCAGTCGGTATTCAGTTAAACTTCTAAAAACGTATGATAATGAAAAAATATATATTCACTCTACTTGCTGCGGCAGGCTTGTCCTTTACGGCTTGCGACGACGTTCTGGAACGTCCGCAATTGAATGTGCCTACCGATGAAACCTTTTGGAGAACCGAACAGGATGCCAAAATGTTTTCATACAGTTTCTATCCGCACAATTAAACCGGATATAGTTCTACTTGGACGTATAATTATACTCCTATTCGTTTCTATTATTTCTCTGATGACTTTGCTTCCGGAGGTAAGCAACGCGATTTTGAGAATTCCGTACCTTCTTCTCGTGGTACTACTTCTGAAAGCTATTCAGCAGAAGCACAGGTAATAGTAGATTACCAAGGTGCCAACTGGAACTTTGCCTGGATTCGTAAGGCAAATATCTTCCGCAATCGTTTGGAGACCAGAATGAAGGGAGTGCTTAGCGAAGAGGCTTACAACCATTGGTATGCAGTGGCTACGTTCTTCAAGTGCTATTCGTATGCTCGTCTGGTAGCAACATTTGGAGATGTACCTTATTTTGAAGAAGAAGTAGCCAGCACAGACTTCGAAACCCAATATAAAGATCGCGACAGCCGCGTCTTTGTAATGGATAAGGTATATGATATGCTGAAAAATGAAGTGCTTCCGAACATGCGTTCGAAGGGAAGTGCCGATGCCAATACGCTGAATCGTGACGTGGCTGCAGCATACGCATCTCGCTGGATGCTTTTCGAAGGTACTTGGCAAAAGTATCACGGTGGCGACCAAGCAGCTGCCAAGAAGTACTTGGAGTTTGCGAAAGATTGTGCCGAAATGGTGATGGGTACTCAACTGTATGCCATCGATGCTCCTTTCCACGAACTGTTCGGTTCGCAAGACTTGAAGGGTAATAAAGAGGCTCTGATGTATCGTCACTACGATGATAAAGTCAGCATCATGCACTGCATCGGTTCTTATTCGAACGGTGCAACCGGCCAGTCACCTGCTCCTAACTTGGCTTTGGCTAAATCTTTCATCTGTCAAGATGGTAAGGTATATCAGAATTCTGAATTGGAAGGTGCCGATATATTGGATATCAAGAATATGTCTCTGACTCGCGACCCGCGTTTCGAATCTACATTTATTGATGCGCCGAATACATACTCCAGCACACTGCTGTTCTCCGGTAAGTTCATCGACCGTGCTGCATTGGCCTTGGAAGATCCGAATACAGTGCCTATGTATGCTTCCAATACCAACACCAACGATGCACCGGTTATCCGTTATGCCGAAGTATTGCTGAACTGGATTGAGGCTAAGGCAGAATTGGGCAGTGTAACTCAGGAGGATTTGAACAAATCGGTCAACTTGCTGAGAAGCCGTCCATTGGATGACGTAGCCAAGAAGAAAGGTATTACCAATACGGTGCCCATGAAGTTGGATGATATTACTGCAGATTTCGACCCGGCAAGAGACCTGGATGTAAGCCCGTTGCTATGGGAAATCCGTCGTGAACGTCGTATGGAGTTGGTTTATGAATACAGCCGTCTGCACGACATCAAGCGCTGGAAGAAGTTGGACTATATGGACAATACGGCTCCTTCCGGTATGGCTTATGCCGACAATATGCTTGGTCTTTGGATAGATGTAGAGAAGGAAGCTCGTGGGTTGGTATGGACAGATACCAAGGAAGATGACGTAATTGTTTCTTCCAAGCCTAACGAAAGTAAGGTGGGTAAACTGCAAGTGATGAAGGCTGATGGTACTGTGGTGACTTACGATGGAACCAATGCATCGGATATGGTGGGATACTATATTCAGGAAGGTGCTACTCCTCGC
>CAYWFB010000148.1:0-1799 GCA_964457415.1 uncultured Eubacteriales bacterium
GGAATGCAGCACAGATGTACTTAACCTCGCCCTTGGGGTTCTGGATTCCGAGAATGAGCATATGCTCTGCCTGCCAGCCTTCGTTCTTACCCTGATAAGAAGCGATACGAAGAGCAAAGCACTTTTTACCGAGAAGTACGTTTCCGCCGTAAGCTGAGTTTACTGAAATGATTGTGTTGTCCTCAGGGAACTGGCAAATCCATCTCTTTTCGGGGTCAACATCACATTTGCAGTGAAGACCGCGAACCCAGTCATTGCTGTCGCCGAGTGCTTCCATAACCTTTGCGCCAACGCGAGTCATAATAGCCATGTTGAGTACAACATAGATTGAGTCTGTAAGCTCAATACCGATTTTTGCAAGAGGTGAACCAACGGGGCCCATTGAATAAGGGATAACATACATCGTTCTGCCCTTATAGCTATCCTTTGCAATATCATAAAGCATTGCGTATGCTTTTTCGGGGTCCATCCAATGGTTTGTCGGGCCTGCATCCTCTTCGTTCTTTGAGCAGATAAGAGTTCTGTCTTCAACACGAGCAACGTCGTTGGGCTTTGTTCTGTGATAGTAGCAACCGGGAAGAAGCTCTTCATTGAGCTTTAACATTTCACCTGTTGCACAAGCCTCTGCGCGAAGTGCTTCGAGCTGCTCTTCACTGCCGTCAATCCAGACAATCTGGTCGGGCTTAACGAGTTCTGCTTTCTCGTCAATCCAAGCAAGTACACTTTTGTTTGTTGTGAGTGCCATAATTACTTACTCCTTTATTTAAATTTCATTTTTTGAAAAAATTACCAAACTACCCAATTTAATTTTGGCAATAAGATTATACCCTATATATCGGAAATATTCAATAGGTAAAATGTTAATAAAATGTCAATTTATTATTACTAATTTATATATTTGTACAGTTTTATTCCTCGTAATCAGCAGTAATATCTGCGGTGGCTTTTCCGTTAAGCGCCATAGAGGCCGTCTGCCCGTTTGCGAACTCAAAACAGCCCTGTGCACCTACCATTGCGCCGTTATCTCCGCAAAGAGATAAATCGGGTAAATATAAATCCCAGCCCTTTTCTTTTGCAAGGCTTTCCATACGGGCACGAAGCACAGAATTTGCAGAAACACCGCCTGCCAACACAAGTGTTTTTTCGTTATGGATTTCCATTGCTTTTTCGGTGTTTTCCGCAAGGGAATTTACAACCGCGTTGATAAATGATGCGCCAACATCGGCAGGATTTACCTCCTCACCCTTTTGCTCGGCATTATGAACAAGGTTGATAACTGAAGTTTTAAGTCCCGAAAAGCTGAAATCAAGAGGACTGCCGTCAACTCGGGGTTTGGGGAATTTATATTTTGTATTATCCCCGTTTTTTGCGATTTTATCAAGATTTACGCCGCCGGGGTATGGAAGTCCGAGTGTTCTTGCAGCTTTGTCCATCGCTTCGCCCGCCGCGTCGTCACGGGTACGACCAACAACCTCAAAATCGGTATAATTATTCACCTTGCAAAGCAGAGTATTGCCACCCGACACCACAAGACACATAAAGGGCGGTTTTAAATCCTTATGAGTAATATAATTCGCCGCAATATGTGAACGAAGATGATGGACGGGCACCAATGGTTTACCGCTTGCAAGTGCAAGACCTTTTGCGTAGTTTACACCCACAAGCAAAGCACCGATAAGACCCGGGGCATAGGTTACCGCGATTGCGTCAACATCATCGAGAGTACAATTTGCATCTGCGAGTGCTTTTTCCACTACCCAAGAGATATTTTCTGTATGTAAGCGAGATGCGATTTCGGG
>CAYWFB010000149.1:0-1798 GCA_964457415.1 uncultured Eubacteriales bacterium
CTGAATCGTCAGCAATAAATTTTAACTCGGGAGTTTTGCGAAGATGAAGCTTGTTTCCGACTTCTCTGCGGATAAGACCCGTAGCAGAGGTGAGCCCTTTAACTGCCTCTTTTGCATCGTCAATGCCACTCATTGAGCTGACATATACCTTTGCATAAGATAAATCAGAGCTTATCTCAACACGCACAACAGTAAGGATTTTATCTCTTACTCTTGGGTCTTTTAATTCGCGGATAATAGCCACAATTTCACGCTTGATGTCTTCTGAAACTCTGCCTGTTCTGTATCCTGCCATTAGTCTCTGTATTCCTCCATAATGAAGGCTTCAAAAATATCGCCTTCCTTAACGTCGTTGAACTTGTTAAGACCGATACCGCATTCGTATCCGCTTGCTACTTCCTTAACGTCATCCTTAAATCTCTTAAGTGATGAGATTGAGTCTTCAGCAATAACAATACCGTCACGAACAACACGGATTTGTGCGTTTCTTGTAACTTTACCGTTCTGAACATAGCTACCTGCGATAGTACCCGCAGAAGAGAGCTTGAATACGTT
Organism: uncultured Eubacteriales bacterium; assembly: GCA_964457415.1. Taxonomy (GTDB): domain Bacteria; phylum Bacillota; class Clostridia; order Oscillospirales; family Acutalibacteraceae; genus Fimenecus. The sequence goes on from CAYWFB010000149.1 coordinate 556, forward strand.
ACGAACCTCAATTCGTCCGAGAAGAACTTCGCGGAACTTGGGTGCAAGCATACCCTTCATAGCATCTTCAATTTCTTCGATACAATCGTAGATGATACGGTACATTCTCATATCGACGCCGTCACGCTCTGCCATTTCGGCAGCAACGGGGTCGGGACGAACATTGAAGCCTACGATAATAGCGTTTGATGCGTTTGCAAGCATAATATCTGACTCGCTTACTGCACCAACACCGCCGTGGATAACCTTAACTGCAACCTCTTCATTTGAAAGCTTTTCAAGGTTCTGCTTAACTGCTTCAACTGAGCCCTGAACGTCAGCCTTAACGATGATGTTAAGAGTCTTGATTTTACCTGCGTTGATTGATGAGAACAGGTTGTCAAGAGTAACCTTCTGGAACTGCTTAAACTGTTCTTCTTTCTGCTCCTGCTTTCTCTGCTCAACAAGCTCACGTGCAAGCTTTTCGTCAGAAACTGCGTTGAATACGTCACCTGACTGTGGAACCTCATCAAGACCCATAATCTCAACGGGAACTGATGGACCTGCATCCTTAAGCTTGCGTCCCTTGTCGTCAAGCATAACACGCACACGACCTACTGCAGTGCCTGCAACAACTATGTCGCCTGAATGGAGAGTACCATTCTGAACAAGAAGAGTTGCAACGGGACCCTTACCCTTGTCAAGACGAGCCTCAATAACAATACCCTTTGCCGCACGATTGGGGTTAGCCTTAAGCTCACGCATTTCAGCAGTGAGAAGTACGTTTTCAAGAAGCTTGTCAATATTCATATGTGTCTTTGCAGAAACGGGAACACAAATCACGTCACCGCCCCATTCTTCAGGAACAAGACCGTGCTCTGTGAGCTGCTGCATAATTTTATCAACTGTTGTGCCGGGCTTATCCATTTTGTTGATTGCTACGATAATGTCAACCTCAGCAGCTTTTGCGTGGTTAATAGCCTCAATAGTCTGGGGCATAATACCGTCGTCAGCGGCAACAACAAGGATTGCAACGTCAGTAGCTTGAGCACCACGTGCACGCATTGAAGTAAACGCAGCGTGACCGGGTGTGTCAAGGAATGTAATAAACTGACCGTTAAGGTTTACTCTGTAAGCACCGATGTGCTGAGTGATACCACCTGCCTCAGTTGCAGTAACATTTGTATTCTTGATAGCGTCAAGAAGTGAAGTCTTACCGTGGTCAACGTGACCCATAACTACAACAACGGGGTCGCGTGTAATC
>CAYWFB010000150.1:0-1797 GCA_964457415.1 uncultured Eubacteriales bacterium
GCTATTTTACCCCATTACGATACAGAAAAAATGTATGTTATGAACTTTCTTGAGGTTAAACAAGAAGAGCTTATAATTGAAAAAACTGAGCCTTTGGGAGTTGCCAATGTCACAAGCGGCACTGAGGTTGAAGGTGTTTTCTTTGACCTTATGAGAGCTAATCTTTTGGGCGATTCACGATACATTGAAATTCTTTGGACGGACGAAACAGAGCTTGGGCTGACTTTTGGTGAAGAATGTCATATTTTTAAGAAAGTCGGCTCCGAATGGGTAGAGTGTGAGCTCCCCGACAACTACGCTTGGAATATGCTTGCATATGCGCTTGCAGAAAATAGTGCAACCAACACAATTCAGCACACCTACTGGCTTTACGGATATGAAGATTTCACATCGGGTAAATATCGCTTTGAAACAGAATTCAGCCTTAACAAAGAAAGACCGAGAAAAGATTACACGGCGTGGCTTGAATTTGAACTTTTGGGCGTAAATGCCGAAAGTGATTCTTATGCTCCCGTTGAGCTTGTGTACGATAACGGAATGTTTTCATTTGTTCAGACCGTTGATATTTCTCCCACATATTATGTTACAAAAGATATGAAGCTTACAGAGGTATTCTCCAACGGTGTGGCATATGAACGCGGAACTCTCACAGAAGTTTCTCTCAATGAAGAAAATTGGGATTCAAGGTTTTCTTCAGAAATATGGACTGACGGTTATTCCTATTCACAGATAAAAGAAAATAATAAAAAGGCTTGGCAATTAAAGGTTGATAATGGTGAAGAAGACATTTCAATTCTGTATCTTCTGCTTGAACAAAATGACGGCACTTATTTTATCGCACACGGAATGTATAATAACCAAAGCGAAAGCCCGAACAATGAAGATGACTCTATAATCAGATGGTTATATCTCGTAGCAAAAAATGCCACAGAAAGCACTGTGGGAGGTGCGGATTCTCCTGATGAAACACTTCAATATACTCACAAGGCCGGAAAAGACTCTGCATATATCTCATTAACACCTGAAACTCAGGAAATTTCATTTACTTTCTCAATGTTCAGCAGTTATTTACCTTGCGGAACTTATGAGGAAGACGGAGAATACATTGTAATGAAAACTGACGACGGTAAAAATAAATACACCTTCAAAAAAGAAAGCGGGGGCTTAGTTTTCGTTGCTGACAAATCTTCCCCAATGCCCGAGTATAGATATTCTCAGGACGCTACACCCGAGGTTTGCCTGCCTGACGGCGCAGTTTTTACACAGTATATAGATAATGCTCCATATGCTGTGTCATTTGCAAATTATTCGGGTGAGTTCATTGGTGGCTTGAATGCTGATAAAATGTACATAAGTCACACAAAGCATCTTCCAATCTTCAAGTTTGACAATGTTGAAGAATTAAATAATTTCAAGTCACGTTATGGTGAAACTTTAACAATGGATAAGGGCAATGATGAAATCCCGTCTTTCAATTCTGTTACCGAAGATTATGATAACACCTTTTTTGAGGATAAATCATTATTGCTTGTTTATGTTCCTTCAGGCAGTATGTCGTGGCGATATGGTGTTGAAAGTATTTCAGTTAATAATACTTCGCTTTTAGTAAAAGTAGAAAGAACAGACAATAACGAAACTGGCAACTGTGCAATGTCGGGTTGGTTTATCACCATTGCAATGGATAAAGAAGAATTAGAAAACTATACCGAATTCGACGCAATAATGCTTGAAGAATAAAAACTAAAGGGGCTGTAAAAAAACGCCCTGAAAAAATCCGAGATTCGTGTAAAAGCGAGT
>CAYWFB010000151.1:0-1743 GCA_964457415.1 uncultured Eubacteriales bacterium
GCATCAGGTATCGCAGCACAGCTTATGGCTAAAGAAGGTGTTTACGCTCTTCTCAGACTTCCCTCAGGCGAGCTTCGTAACGTTCCTGCAAGCTGTATGGCAACTGTTGGTACAGTTGGTAATGCTGACCACGAGAACGTTAAAATCGGTAAAGCAGGTCGTACACGTCACATGGGTATCAGACCTACAGTTCGCGGTTCAGTTATGAACCCCAACGACCACCCTCACGGTGGTGGTGAAGGTAAGTCACCTATCGGTCGTCCCGGTCCCTGCACACCTTGGGGCAAACCCGCTCTTGGCTATAAGACAAGAAATAAGAAGAAGAGTTCCGACAAGCTTATTGTTAAGCGTCGCAACGGTAAATAATGGGAAAGGAGCTGTCATAAATGAGTAGAAGTACTAAAAAAGGACCTTACGTAGAAGCAAGTCTTATGAAGAAGGTTCTCACAATGAATGAAAACGGCGAGAAACTCGTTGTTAAGACATGGAGCCGCAGCTCAACAATTTTCCCGGATTTTGTTGGTCATACATTTGCGGTGCATGACGGCAGAAAGCATGTTCCTGTATATGTTACAGAAGACATGGTTGGTCACAAATTAGGTGAATTTGCTCCCACAAGAACTTATAAGGGTCACGCAGGTTCAAAAACATCTAATAACGGTAAATAAGTCGAAAGGAGTGTATTGAATAATGGAAGCAACAGCAAAGGTAACTTATGTGCGCATTGCACCCCGTAAGGTAAAGATTGTTCTTGACCTTATCAGAAATAAGCCCTGCGATGAAGCTATGGCGATACTTAAATACACACCTAAGGCTGCGTGTGAACCGCTCTACAAGCTTCTCAAGTCAGCAATGGCTAATGCAGAGAACAAAAACATGGATGTTTCAAGACTTTATGTAGCAGCTTGCTCAGTTGACCAGGGTCCCACTCTTAAGAGAATCAGACCTCGTGACAAGGGCAGAGCTTACAGAATCAACAAGAAGACATCACACATCAATTTAACACTTAAGGAAGCAGAATAAGCAAGGAGGAGGTTAAGTAATGGGCCAGAAAGTTAATCCTACCGGTTTAAGAATCGGTGTTATTAAGAACTGGGAATCTCGTTGGTATGCAGACAAGAAAGACTTCGGCGATACTCTTGTTTCTGACTACGAGCTTCGTGAGTATCTCCTTAAAACACTTGCTCCTGCTGGTGTTCCTAAGGTAGAAATCGAAAGAGATGCGAAGAGAGTTCGCATCAACATTCACTGCGCAAAGCCCGGCATGGTAATCGGCCGTCAGGGCGCAGAAATCGAAAAACTTAAAGAAGTTTGCAAGGCTAAGCTTGGCGGCGATAAAGAAGTTTTCATCAATATCGTTGAAGTTAAGCAGCCTGACCTCAATGCACAGCTTGTTGCTGAAAACATTGCTTCACAGCTTGAAAGAAGAATTTCTTTCAGAAGAGCTCTCAAGCAGTCAATCGGCAGAACAATGCGTCTTGGTGCAAAGGGTATCAAAACACAGGTAAGCGGTCGTATCGGTGGTGCTGAAATTGCTCGTTCAGAGTCATACCACGAGGGTACAATTCCGCTTCAGACAATCCGTGCTGACATCGATTACGGTTTTGCAGAAGCAAACACAACATACGGTAAAATCGGTGTTAAGGTTTGGATTTACAAGGGCGAGGTTCTTCACGAGAGCCGCAAGTCACGTAAAGAAGGAGGCACAAAATAATGCTTTTACCTAAGAGAGTAAAATACCGT
>CAYWFB010000152.1:0-1738 GCA_964457415.1 uncultured Eubacteriales bacterium
CGGAATGGCAGAATAGGAAGAAATTAAAAATAAACTCAGACCGTTTTTATGGACAAAGCTTAAACAAAAATTATTGTTTTATGGTATTATGCATTGTAAAATTATAAGCGAGGTGATACTAATGATGTCGAGTCCTGAAGAATATTATGAATTTTTTTGAAAGGCAAAACTGAAGCTGAAATCCGTTCTGCAATCCGCAGGTTAAAGAATGAAATTGGACGCTTGAAAAATATAATGGAGCATCCTGAATATGGTAGTGGATTTATGGTTGACCCTTCCGAAGATGTTCAAATAATTTGTAACAGAGAATATCTTTCTATGGCTAAAAATGCTCTTGCAGAAATTGGTGCAGAGTACAAGCCATCAAAAGCAGAAATAAAAGCTGAACAATTTAATAAAAACCTTTTCTATACAGAAAAAATCGAGTTTACTATTGGTGGCATTTTCAGCGGATATTCAACTTATACAATTGATTTGACTGAAGAGAAGGTCAAAGCAGTGTGTGTTTCTGCATTTTCAAACGAGTCAATTCCACATTTAATAGGTGGAAATAATGAACCATACATGACGCAGTATTTTCTTTCTTTGTTATATGAGTTACATATTGGTGAATGGCGTAATTACTACTCATTGAAACGATTTGGATATGTAACACTTGACGGAATAGAATGGAAAATAACATTTTATTTCAATAATGGTGCAAAGCCTGTAACTATTGGAGGTCACAACTCTTATCCATATAATTTCGATAGGTTTTGCGAAATATTAGGCGTTAAATTTTGAAATAAAGATAGATAAAATCATTGTTGTTTTTATGATAATATTATTTGGTGAGAAAAATGTTATATTATACTGAAATAGGATTAAGCCCCTATGAAGTACCAAATGAGAGTTCCTTATGCATCTATATTTCGGGGTGCTGTAATCATTGTGAAAATTGCCACTATCCACTTTTGCAGAACAACGATTATGGTTTGATACTAAAAAAGTTTTATAAAGATATAATTGAATTATATAAAAATCAAGCCACCTGTGTTTGCTTTTTAGGTGAGGGGAAAAATAAAGATGAAGAACACACAGAATTTGAAATCATCGTAAAACACGCAAAAAAATTAGGTTTAAAAACCTGTCTTTACTGTGGCAGAGATGTTGAAATTGAAAATTGGATGGGCATTTTTGATTATGTGAAATTGGGAAGTTATAATGAAACTCTTGGTGATTTGAGTAACCCAACCACTAATCAAAAATTGTTAAAAAAGACCTTAAACGGATATGAAGATATTACACATTTATTTTGGGAAGAAGTGTAACTATGAATTTTCAGATTATTACTATCAATCACGATGAACGATGGATATATTTGACTTCAAATACTGACGATAGCGAACCTGACGCTTTTAAAACACTTCTAAATAGAATTGCAATGCAATTAGATGGTGATATTATTTCTGTTGGGGATTGGCAATACAGGATTTCTACTGACAAACTCCGTTTAAAATACCAGTGGGATGATTTGTTTGGCATAGTAATTATCTATCGCAAGGGTCAGCTTGAAAAAGATATGGAATTTATAAACGAATATATAACCTATTCGACTTGATTTGTTTGGTATTGTAAGATAATATGTAGATAAAGCACGGGGACGCTGTAGTCAGCGTCCCTTAATTTTTTGTGTTGTTATTCTATTACCTCATACAAACATTCTTGGAATGTTGGGAGCAACCAGTTGAGGTAGCCG
>CAYWFB010000153.1:0-1690 GCA_964457415.1 uncultured Eubacteriales bacterium
TAAAACTCTGCGAAGATCGTATCTGGGTATATGAGCACGCAAATGAAATTCTTGATATCCTTCGCGATTGTGAGGATCAGGAAATGGTGGTAACAAAATTAAAAGACAAATTTGGTCTCAACGACTATCAAATTCGAAAGCTTTCTCAAATGCGGTTCGATATGCTCACAAAAGCAGAGTATCTTGAAGTAAAACAGAAGATGGCAGAAAGGAATAAGGTTGTTTGTTCTTCTAATTGTTCTGAAAGTCGTTCACTATACCGAAATAACCAAAAAGCAAGAATCAAAAAACAAATCGAAAAGGTTAAGTCCTATTTTAAGTTTTTAGAGCATTACGAAGAAATTATAAAACTAACATTACAAGTGAAATCGGCACATGAATTAGAACACACTTTACATGAACAATTCGGATTCACTCTGGAACAAGCAAAAACTTTTAAATACTTCAGTCTTAATGATTTTAGTAAAGAGAATCAAGAGAAGAAAGCGGAAGAATTAGAGCGTTTGCAAGAGGATTTACAATATTTTACGGAAAAGGAGTAGTTTTATGATATATACTGCCAATACGAAAAAAGCATTAAAGCTATGCTTTGAAGCTCACAAAAATCAAGTGGATAAAAGCGGCGCTCCGTATGTGTTTCACCCATTCCATCTCGCAGAACAGATGAAGGATGAGACAACAACCACAGTCGCACTATTGCATGATGTGGTGGAGGATTCTAAATATACGCTTGAAGATATCGTAAAAATGGGATTCAGCGAGGATGTTATAGAGGCACTGACTTTACTAACACATAATCACTCGGTTCCGTATATGGAATATGTTGCTAAATTGAACTCCAATCCAATTGCACGAGCAGTCAAGCTTGCCGATTTGGAACACAATAGTGATTTATCACGATTAGATGTTGTCGATGACAGAGCACATAAACGAAACGAAAAGTATGAAACAGCAATACGATTGCTCCAAGAATAGAGAAAGGACTTAAGAAATGAATAACAAACGATTAATTTTAACAGATGCAACCCTTGATGATCGTAGTGAAGAGTTTGCAGCTGCTATCTGCGAAGCCCAAGAATTTGAATGGTATTATGGTATTAAAGAAACACCGGAGATTTATTCTGAAATCAAAATCAATCGAAAGGGCTACTATAATATTTTCGATGAAAAGCAACGCTTCATTGGTTATGTGGGCATTCATTATGAAGATGAAGAACCTGAGATTGAGCTTTACATATTAAAGAAGTTTCGAAGAAAGGGACTCGCAAAAGAAACTCTCACAACTATACTATCGCACGTTTTTTATGAAGGTATCGGCGGCAAAAAGTTGACAAAAGTCATAGCCTCGGTGCGATCCGAAAATACAAATGCAATAAAATTGATGGAACATTGCGGTTTTAAGAGAAATACAGCAGTTGCATTTTGTATGAAGGTTTTCTTTTGTGAAGAAAAAGATGACCCGATTGGCGAAGTACTTGACGTGGTTGATTATTTTATCACAAGAGAAATGTTTGAAGAAATTTATGGCAAGGAGGAACTTAAATGATATTTATCGCGGGGGACATACACGGCACAATTGATATTGATAAAGTTGTTGGGTATTTTTCAAATGAAGAGTTGACAAAAAATCTCACCAAGCAGGATTACCTAATCTTGCTTGGTGATACCTCTATTTGTTGGGATGATGGAA
>CAYWFB010000154.1:0-1683 GCA_964457415.1 uncultured Eubacteriales bacterium
AGTATTCTTCAAAACGGTACTCCATCCAATAAACAGATTTTCCACCGTCAAGCTCGTGCCATACGACCATATCGGGTAAGCAATTATTCTCTTTACAATATGTAAGGAATTCTTTAATCCAATCATAGTTGTATCCTGCGTGACCGGGACCTGCAATTTTAGCGTCGGGATTAATTTCTTTTACAACATTATACGTAGAAGCCCAAGCATCATAAAAAGCGTATCTGTTGGCCTCTTGCCAATGGTCGCCGAACCAAGCGCCATTATCCATTTCGTTGTAAATACAGTAAACAAGCTTATCCTTGTATACTGAATTTTCCATTTCGGTAACAGTTTTCTTAACTCTTTCATTGTAAAGCTCAAGACTGTCAAGCTGATAATACCAGGTGTCGTACATATCCTGAGTGTAAATGAAAAGATATTCACCGCCGGCATTTGTAAAGGTTTCAGCAACCTGATTTACATCACCAATTGGGTGCTGAAGTCCGCCCGCCGGCTTTGTGGCAAGAGTGTTAATGCCTATACTTTCAGTAATTTCACTTGTCGGAACATCATCTTCTGCCATACCGTAAAGGAAGCCTGCCGCTCTGCCTGTGAGTTCGCTTTGCTGTGAGAAATCAATGGTCAGAGTCGGTACCTTGATAACCATAAAAGCAATTCCTGCAATGATTACCAACGATAATACGGAAATTCCAATTCCCAATAAAACTTTTTTCATTTTTTTCATAAAATATATCCCACCTAATATTTGGTTGGGATAATTTTACCATATTATTTGCTTTTCTTCAATCTAAAAAATGAAGAAATCCCCATAAGAATTAAAAATACGGCAAAGATTTTTGAAAGATAGCCCGTTTCAATGCTTTTTAATAGAAAGCTTGCAGGTATCGCCCCGCAAACTCCGCCTAAAATTACGGGCAGAATGGATTTGTAATCAATCTGTTTCTTAACTGTATAAATTATTGTTGCAAGAATTGCACAGGGTATAAAAAATATGAGATTTATGCCTTGCGCTTGTAATTGGGGTGTGTTCATAAAAACCGCAAGGTAAATTATTAAAACTCCGCCACCGCCAAAGCCCATAGCACCTATAAGACCCGATAAAAACCCCGCAATAATCGAAATAATAGTGTTCATTTAAAGAATAACCTCACTCCCGCCCAAATCATAAACAACGCAAAAACAACGGTTAAAAATTTATTTGAGGTCTTTTTTATAACGAATGTACCGAGCGCACTACCCACAAGACCGGGGATAAGATAAATATAAGTATCCGAAATCTCAACACTGCCATTAATAAGATAAATTACAGCACTGATTATTGTAATCGGCAGAATTGTCGCTACCGCGTTGATTTGTGACTCTTTTTGACTCATTCCAATCTTTTTATATAACGGAACTGTGAGCATTCCTCCGCCCGCACCCAAAGTCACATTCACCGCTCCAATAGCAAGCCCTGCCAAAAATTTCATAATATTGTTCATATTCGCACCTCATTAAATTATTTCCACAAATTAAAAAAATAATTCCGTAGGGGTCAGCGTCTACGACCACACGTAAAAAGTACGGGACGATTCTGCATCGTCCCGTTATAGTTTTATTTGGCATTGATTAAGAGAAATATACTTTGTAGTACGTTGTAACATCTAAAACTTTATTTCAGGATAAAGATGCTTCAGTTTA
>CAYWFB010000155.1:0-1664 GCA_964457415.1 uncultured Eubacteriales bacterium
GCAAACACTACCTTCCCCTTGAGGGGAAGGTGTCACGAAGTGACGGATGAGGTGTAAAAAAGGACACAATAAATCCCGTTGTGTCCTTTTTGTGCATTATAATTTCTTTTGCTGGATTTTTTTAAAAAAACTATCAGTTAAGCAAAATGAAAGAGATTGGGCTTGTAAAGTGTCGCAAAGAGGGCAAAACTGTTTATTATTCTTTAGACGATGTCCATATCTCCGAAATCTTTCGTGTAGGTCTTGAACATATCAATCATAAAAGGGAGCATATAGCAAAATGAAAACAGAAAAAAATATTTTAATCGCATTTATACTCAATCTGTTCTTTTCAATATTTGAAATAATCGGCGGGTTTTTCACAGGTAGCGTGGCTATTATTTCCGACGCTATTCACGACTTGGGTGACGCCACAAGCATCGGCATTTCATATTTCCTCGAAAAGAAGAGTAAGAAACAGCCTGACGAAACTTATACCTACGGTTATGCACGATTTTCAGTAATCGGTAGTGTAATCACAACCTTAATATTGCTTTTCGGCTCGGTAATGGTTATTTATAACGCGATTATGCGAATTATCAATCCTGTCGAAATCAATTATAATGGTATGATTATCTTCGCAATTGTCGGCGCACTTGTGAATTTCATCGCGGCATATTTCACCAAGGACGGTGACTCTCTCAATCAGAAAGCCGTAAATCTTCATATGCTTGAAGATGTTCTCGGATGGTTGGTAGTCCTTGCGGGTGCAGTAATAATGAGATTTACCGATATTTCTATTATCGACCCACTTATGTCAATGGCGGTTGCAATATTCATACTCATAAATGCAATTAAAAACTTAAAAGAGGTTCTCGATTTATTCCTCGAAAAAATCCCTAATAATATTAGTATAGAAGAAATCAAAGAACATCTCATTGAAATCGACGGTGTCCTTGGCGTTCATCATATCCATATTTGGAGTATGGACGGACAGCAGAATTACGCTACAATGCATATCGTGGCAGAAGAGAATTCCCATACTATTAAAGATAAGATTAGAGAAGAACTGAAAGAACACGGTATCGGTCACGCAACCCTCGAAATCGAAGGCAAAGACGACCATTGCCACGAAGAGCATTGTCATATTGACCATACCCATCATTCAGGACATCATCACCACCATCATCACCATTAATCAGCCTCCCTTGTTAAAGAGAGGGGGACCGCGTGAGCGGTGGAGGGATTCATTCCTAATTTAATATCATAATTAGTAGGGCGGGGCTTTGCTCCCGCCGATTTTTATTTAAAACATAATTCCGCATTACGAATTACGCATTTCGCATTCAACTGTCAATTTGCACATAAAAATTGCACAAAAACAGACATTTTTATTTATTGAAAATACCAAACGCGAAACACGCGGTTGCGTTTATCAAAAGGTGCAAAAAAGTGAAAAAAGTTGTTGACATTTGTCACCCGTTTTGATATTATATACGAGCGCCAAGGACAGAGGCTAAACGCCGAAGCCCTGAAACGCATAGACTGAACCTTGAAAATTAAACAACGACGAGATAAGTAAAAGGAACCCTGTTAATCTTTGAGGGTATGAAAGTACTCGACAGAGAGAAACAAGAAACAGTAATTCTTTTGGATAACAAAAGAGTTAAAAGAAACGCAAAGCG
>CAYWFB010000156.1:0-1636 GCA_964457415.1 uncultured Eubacteriales bacterium
GTGCTGCGTTACCTGCTGCTCTTGCTAACTGACCGCCTCTGCCGGGATAAAGCTCTACGTTGTGCACGAATGTACCTGTGGGGATGTTTGTGAGGGGAAGTGCATTACCGGGCTTGATGTCGGCATTTGCACCTGCTTCAACAACGTCGCCTACTTTAAGACCAACGGGAGCGAGGATGTATCTCTTCTCGCCGTCCTCGTACTGAACAAGAGCGATATGTGCTGAACGGTTGGGGTCATATTCAAGTGTTAATACTGTTGCAGCGCCCATCTTATCTCTCTTGAAGTCGATAATACGGTACTTTCTGCGGTTTCCGCCACCGTGGTGACGAACTGTAATTCTTCCGTAGCTGTTACGGCCTGCGTTTTTCTTAAGAGGAGCAAGAAGACTTCTCTCGGGAGCAACCTTTGAAAGCTCGGAATAATCTGTAACCGACATATTACGTCTTGCATTTGTAGTCGGCTTATAGACTTTAATCGACATTTCTTTCATCTCCTTATACTTATTTTAAATGGAGTGGCTCTAAAGCCCGTCGGGAAGCTTTGCGGAGTATGTCGAAACTCCATACCTTACCGCCCGACCTCAAAATCATTACATCATTCCGTCAAAGAACTCGATTGTCTTTGAATTTTCAGTAAGTGTTACGATAGCCTTTTTCCAAGAAGCCTTGTAGCCTTCGTATCTGCCGTAACGTCTGAACTGACCGCGAACATTCATTGTGTTAACCTTAGCTACCTCAACACCGAAGAGTGTTTCAACAGCCTTTTTGATGTCAACCTTAGTTGCATCCTTAGCAACCTTGAATGTGTATTTCTTTTCTGCAGTACCCATCATTGACTCTTCAGTAATAACGGGAGCGAGGATAATTTCCTGTGCAAGTTTCATTATGCATAAACCTCCTCAATTTTTGCTACTGCATCCTTGAGAACTACGATTGTGTCGCAGTTAAGAATGTCATAAACATTAAGTGTGTTTACAAGTGTTGTCTTAACACCGGCGATGTTTCTTGCGCTCTTGTAAACAATGTCGTTTTTCTCAGGAAGAACGATGAGAGCTTTCTTGCCAGCGTTGATAGCTGCGAGAACGTTTGCAACTTCCTTTGTCTTGATTGCATCCATATTGAGAGAATCGAGAACAATCATCTCTTCTGCTGCAACCTTTGAAGAAAGAGCAGACTTCATAGCAAGTCTCTTAACCTTCTTGTTGATTGAGAAACCGTATGCGCGGGGCTTGGGACCGAATGTGATACCACCGTGTGTCCACTGAGGAGCTCTTGTTGAACCCTGACGTGCACGACCTGTGCCCTTCTGTCTCCAAGGTTTCTTACCGCCACCAGACACCTCTGCGCGAGTGAGAGTTGACTGTGTGCCCTGGCGCTGATTTGCCAAGTAATTTACTACTACAAGGTGCATTGCTGATGTGTTGGGCTCAATAGCGAAAACGCCGTCGTTGAGCTCGATATCAGAAACTTTCTTGCCCTTTGTATCTAATACTGCTAAATTAGCCATTTACAAACTCTCCTCTCTTATTTCTTTACTGTGTCTGCGATAACTACGATACCGTTCTTAGGACCGGGAATTGCGCCCTTAATAGCGATAAGGTTGTTTTCTACATCTACCTTAACAACGTCAAGGT
>CAYWFB010000157.1:0-1623 GCA_964457415.1 uncultured Eubacteriales bacterium
ATTCAGAGCCTGCGATATAGTATCTCTTCGTTTTGATGATATTGACTGGAAAAACAAAAGCATTTGTATAACACAGCAGAAAACAGGCAAGTTAATTACTATGCCAATGCCAGTAAAAACCGGTAATATATTATTTCGATACATTCGCGATGGCAGACCTAAAAGTCCGGAACCATATATATTCATCCGACATGAGGCTCCATACACTCGAATCCATCGGTGTGTATGCGGGCGTGCCCTAAAAAGGTTTTTATCATCGCATAATAATGGTTCATACAAGTTTCATGTTGTAAGAAAAACATTTGCAACACGGCTTCTTAATAGTAATACAAAGACTGAATTAATATCGGATTCACTCGGTCATTCAACAGATGATACCGTTCGAAAGTATTTATCCTTAGACCAGGCGAAAATGAAACAATGTGCAATATCTATGTCAGATGTAGGTATTTCCTATAAAGGAGGTGCCTTTCATGCATAAATTCTATGAATACACAAGTGTCTTTGCAAAACTTATCCAGGACTATATATCTGTTCATCGAAATGCTGGATTTGAATTTGATAATCCTGCATACTGGCTGTATAGATTTGACCAGTATTGTTTTGAACATGATGTTTGTGAGGCGGTTCTTACTAAATCGCTTTATGATAAGTGGAGCATAAAGCATGACACAGAAACAAAAACCACGCAGAACAACCGTCTTCAAGCATTAAGAGGCTTTAGCGTATATCTTAACACTTTAGGAAATCAAAGCTATGTGCCATGTAACTTACCAAAGAGAGAAAAAACGGTACCCTATCTAATGACAGATAATGATATCCGCGAATTTTTTGAACAAGTTGATTTATATAAAACAGCATCAACAGTAAAAGCATTTGACAGAATGTCATACGAGTACAAAATTTTATTTCGTCTGATTTACTGTTGTGGTCTACGTAACAATGAAGCTTGTACATTAAAAATCCAACATGTTGATCTGACTAATGGCTCTTTTATATTGCATCATACAAAAGGCAATAAAGAGCGACTTGTATATATGTCAGATGATTTAAGGATACTATGCAGCGAGTATCTACAGTGGCTAAAAAAAGAACTTAATGGGGTTGATACAGAATGGTTTTTCCCAGGGAAAACACCAACTAATCATATCCCTAAAACAAGTGTTGATCGAAAGTTTAATGAATTTTGGAACAATACCATAGCATCAACAACAACTGATAAAAAGCCAACTGTTCATTGTCTAAGACACGCATTTGTAATCAAGCGCATTAACCTTTGGATGGAAAGTGATATATCACTACAGGTAATGATGCCTTATTTAAGCAATTATCTGGGTCATAACGGTCCAATAGAAACGTATTATTATTATCATCAAATAGAAGATGTATTCAAAACTGTACGCGCCAAAGATAAGACATCAGCATTAGTAATTCCGGAGGTGCAGTATGAAGAATAAAGATTTTGATAAACTGTTTTTCTCCAAAACCAGAGAATTTCTTGATGAATATCTTCTCATGCAGTTAAATCGCAGTCCTCATACAATAAAAGCTTATAGAGATGCTCTTACTGTTTTTAGAAGATATGTTGTACATGAAGGATTCTCTTTAAAAAACTTTGGCTTT
>CAYWFB010000158.1:0-1619 GCA_964457415.1 uncultured Eubacteriales bacterium
AGCCTGCGTTTTTTGACGGTTCTGACAAAAAACTATCTCGCTGATAATTGCACTTCAACCCAATCAGTGAGTACATTTGGAGCATAAAATTTATGGCTATATTATCATTGGAAAAATTGATTGAAGAATTTCGTAAAATGCCCTCTGTCGGTGTAAAATCGGCGGAGAGAATGGCATATTACATTCTCGGTCTTGATGACGAACAGACAAAAAGTCTTGTTGATGCCATAAAAGCCGCACATACTAATATACACACCTGTAATGTGTGTTGCAATCTTACCGAGGGTGAAAAATGTGGGATTTGCAGCAACGAAAGACGCGATAATTCAGTAATCTGCGTTGTTGAAAATCCACGCGATGTCACCGCTTTTGAACGCACACACGAATACAGAGGAGTTTACCACGTGCTTCACGGTGTAATTTCGCCAATGAACGGTGTGGGTCCTGATAATATCCGCATTAAAGAGCTGATAAGCCGAATGGCAGATGATAGCGTTAACGAGGTTATTATGGCGACCAACCCCACCGCCGAGGGCGAGGCTACGGCAATGTACATAGCAAGATTACTCAAACCAATGGGAATTAAGGTCAGCCGTCTTGCTTACGGCGTGCCCGTTGGCAGTGACCTTGAATATGCAGACGAGGTAACACTTTCCAGAGCATTACAGGGAAGAAGTTTATTATAATAAAGGTAATAATCATGGCAGAGAAGAATACGAATACTACAATTGCACAAAATAAAAAAGCTCTCCATGATTATTTCGTCATAGAGAGCTTCGAGGCGGGCATTGAGCTTGTGGGCACAGAGGTCAAGTCTCTGCGTCAAGGCAAATGCAACTTGAAAGATGCATGGTGTAGTATTGTCGAAGGCGAAATTTTCGTCAATGGTATGCATATAAGCCCCTATGACCACGGCAATATTTTCAACCGTGACCCTATGAGAGTACGCAAGTTGCTTATGCACAAAAAAGAGATTATGCGACTTTTCGGCACAACCAAGCAAGAGGGATTAACACTTATCCCCTTGTCAATCTACTTCAAAAAAGGCAGAGCAAAGGTGCAGGTCGGTCTTTGTAAAGGTAAAAAGCTTTACGATAAACGCGATGTTGCCGCAAAAAAAGAAGCCCAAAGAACCATTGAGCGTTCTTTAAAAGAACAAATGAGATAATTAAAATCGGATGCGTCAGCATCCCCTTAATTCATCATTCAGCATTTAGCATTCCGCATTTGAGCGAAGCGAATATATGGGGATGAAAGGATTTCGACGGGGATTTTGAACTGCGATAAGCGAGCAGTGGAGTCTGACCACTTTAAAACGGACAGTTTATTAAAAATAAACGACAAAGATAACAAAGTACTTCTTGCTGCTTAATTAGCGGCGAGCATTCCCCCGGGAGAACTGCGGCCCGGTACGGAGTGTCATTCAGCAGTAAATGTGAACGGTTCACCGCCTTGTAGACCGTCACACATCACAGGGCTACTGAAAGGAATGCCTGTTTGTCGGCTGTCCCGTAAGGAATTATAGTAGATAAACTACGCTCGTAGAAAGTTTCAGGAATAGATTTTCGGACGCGAGTTCGACTCTCGCCATCTCCACCAAAAGCAAATAATCCGAAACT
>CAYWFB010000159.1:0-1573 GCA_964457415.1 uncultured Eubacteriales bacterium
GGATGATGAAAGGCGGTAGTGATTTTACTCACTACCGCCTTAAATGTGAAGTTATTTAGTTTTCTTCAAATCTTCTTTTTCTGCCATAGAGCGTTGTACCGATAAGTCCTCCACCGCTGATGAACAGGAGGGCAAACCACAAGCCAAGATTTGTATTATCGCCGGTCTGAGGGCTATCTGTATCCGGTACATCAGGTGGTGTCGGAACAGTATATGTGTTCTCGAAAATAATTTCGGTAACAACATCGTTACTGCCTGCTTTCTTAATGACAGGAGCCGATGCCACGAGATTACCCTTGCCGTCATCGGTAACCGTGACTTCAACAACATATTCTGTCTTATCATATGTTATGTGTTCAAGTGTTCCGGTTTCTTCATAAACGGTATAAGTGTAGGTACCGACCTCGGTGAGAACGATCTTATCAAAGACGATTTTTCCGTCTTTGGTATTGGTTGCTGTTGCGATAATGTTACCGTCTTTGTCCTTCAGCACAAATTTGAACTCCCCGTCATTAAGGTCACGACCTGTGAGATTCTTGATTGCGCTAATGGTAATATCGGTATCCTTCGCTTCGTATGTGTTGCTGAATACAACCTTCTCAACAGCTTTGCTGTCAAGCGTGTAAACTACGCTATCGACCTCAAGGTGTCCGCCCTTGTCGGTAATTACTATTTCAACACCATAGCTCTTTTCATCGTAGGTAACACCCGCTACCTCATTGTTCTTTTCTACAATTGTGTAGTTGTAAGTGCCGGCTTTGGTAAAGTTGAGGGTAAATTCAAAGGTGCCGTTTTTGTTGTTCTTTGCGGTAGCAATTTCCTTGTTTTCGCTGTCAAGCACAGCAAAAATGAATTCATCCGCATTGAGTTCACGACCTTCAAACTCCTTCAAGAGTTCACCATCTGCGCCGAGTACCACATCTACAGGTTCGGGAACATACTTGTTCACAAACTTTACGGTAGGTGCTTCGGCTGTGCCTATGCCATCTACTTTAGCCTGCAACAAACCATTACCTTCGTCTGTTACAGTTACGGTTACAGTATAAACGGTATCATCATAGGAGTAACCGTATTTATCCAGATTCGTTTCGGTAATTTCATACTTGTAAGTGCCCACCTTGGTATAGGTGATGGCATCAAACTGGAATGTTCCTGTAGCGGTATTTTTAACAGTGGTATTGGCAGGCATCGGTGCACCTTGGGTAACTGCCTTAATAGAGAACTCAAACTCGTCAGCTTCAAGCTGCTTGTGGTCGCTTTCGAGTTCTTTTGCACCGAAAATGATTGCCGATGTTTCCTTGGGATTGTATTTGTTATCAAATTCAATCTCCGCCTCTTCGCCCGCTTTATCGGTAATCTTAGTTGTTGCAACTAATTTGCCGTCTGCGTAATCATCGGTAACCTCTACGGTTATGGTATAAATTTCACCGTCGTAGGTGAATCCACCAAGGTCAGCCTGTACCTCACGAATCGTGTAAACATAGGTTCCTCTTTCGGTGAATTTCACAGTACCGAAGTTTACATTACCGTATGCATCGTTGGTAACAGTGGTGTCAGCAGGCATCGGTGCGCC
>CAYWFB010000160.1:0-1569 GCA_964457415.1 uncultured Eubacteriales bacterium
CTGTAGGGCTGTGGCAGTTCATGCAGTCTACCGGCCGGGAGTATGGACTGGAAGTGAACAAATACATTGACGAACGCTACCACGTGGAGAAAGAGACCCGGGCCGCCTGCAAATACCTGAAAGCAGCTTTCGAGAAATATGGCGACTGGCTCAGTGTGGCGGCTTCGTACAATGCCGGACAAGCACGCATCACCACTCAACTGGCCCGCCAACAAGTAGAAAAAGCTACCGATCTGTGGTTGGTGGAGGAGACGTCACGCTACATGTTCCGCCTGCTGGCAGCCAAAGCTATCCTGAGCAATCCGCAACAATATGGTTTCTTGCTGAAGCGCGAACATCTGTACCCCATCATTGCCTATACCGAAGAGACCGTGACCACCGGCATCTCCAACCTGACACAGTATGCCCGGAAGAAAGGCATCACCTATGCCCAACTGAAAGATGCCAACCCCTGGATTCGCGATACCCTGCTGATGAACCGCAGCGGTCGTACCTATATTTTGAAGATTCCGACACAGAAAGGCATGTACTACAACCCCAAGCAGACAAGGGTGCACAACCAGAATTGGGTTATTAATTAATATCAAAAAAAAGGAGTTATGCTTGGACATCACGCAGAATGTCACTACCTTCGGAGCGAAAGCCTATAAAAACGGCATTATCATTAACATATTGTCAAATACCAAGAAAAACAAACTATGGAATTACCTTTTGCTGAATCGTGGAAAATCAAGATGGTGGAACCCATCCGGAAAAGTACGCGCGAAGAGCGCGAACAATGGCTGAAAGAAGCCCATTACAACGTATTTCAACTAAAATCAGAACAAGTCTACATCGACCTGATTACCGACTCGGGGACAGGTGCCATGAGCGACCGCCAGTGGGCAGGCATCATGCTGGGCGATGAAAGTTACGCAGGAGCAACCTCTTTCTTCAAGCTGAAAGAGGTGATCGGCAGACTGACCGGGTTCGACTATGTCATCCCTACCCATCAGGGACGTGCAGCCGAGAATGTATTATTCTCATACTTGGTGCACGAAGGCGACATTATCCCCGGAAACTCTCACTTCGACACAACGAAGGGACACATCGAAGGCCGCAAAGCCATTGCATTGGACTGCACCATCGACGAGGCCAAACAAACCCAATTGGAGATTCCCTTCAAGGGTAATGTAGATCCTGCCAAATTGGAAAAGGCTCTCCGGGAACAGGCTGACCGCATTCCTTTTATTATTGTCACCATTACCAACAACACAGCCGGAGGACAACCGGTATCCATGCAAAACTTGCGCGAAGTGCGTGCCATAGCCGACAAATATGGCAAGCCTGTCGTTTTCGACTCTGCCCGTTTTGCCGAAAATGCCTACTTCATCAAGACACGCGAAGAAGGATATGCCCACAAAAGCATCAAGGAGATTACCCGTGAAATGTTCGACTTGGCCGACGGCATGACCATGAGTGCCAAGAAAGACGGTATTGTCAACATGGGTGGATTCATTGCAACCCGCAGACAAGACTGGTATGAAGGTGCCAAGGGGTATTGTGTACAGTTCGAAGGCTATCTGACGT
>CAYWFB010000161.1:0-1562 GCA_964457415.1 uncultured Eubacteriales bacterium
CCATGAGGAGCGTTACCGTGCATTGCTGAACAACGTGGAAACCGCCCAGGTCTTTGCCAAGAGCGAAGTCAAGGTTTGGGAGTGCCGCAACTGCGGTCACATCGTGGTTGGTACCAACGCCCCCGACCTGTGCCCCACCTGCGCACATCCCCAGGAATACTTCGAAATCCACGCAGAGAACTACTAATACTGCTAACAAAAAAGCTGCCCTATGGGCAGCTTTTTATTTTACTGATACGCCTTTTCGTCTTGCAAGGCTCTTTTCATGGTACGCCAGTTCAAATATTCCTCTGTACGTTTCAGACGACGGGTCTGCACGCTGTGGGCAATCACGGCGCAAATAAGAATCAAACCGCATACGCCCAGCGCAATCCATATTGCCAAAGATACCACAGGCACATACAGCCGCACTGTCAGCTGTCCCAAAACCGCCAAAAGCCACTTAGCAGGGAGCCGCTTCACACCTAAAAGCACAATGCCCAGCAACACGCTCAGGACAATCAACACATTCCACAATGCAAGTGCACGCCGCTTTTTCCGCACATAAGCTTTTCGCAACGCTTTACATTTTTCCTTTCGCTGGTCCATACCGTGTCGCCTCCTTTTCATGGGGTTATACTACCATAGTTTTCCATGGAAAGTCAAGGAATACTATAGCGGCGTAAAGGTGAATTTCTGGGTCAGTCCGTCGGCAACGGCATACACAGTTACGCTGCCGTCACTTCGCCGCTCCACCGAGAGTTCTCCCCCACTGCCTTTCAAAAACGCCTGCACATAGGCAACCGGGTCATCAGTGGTGACTTCATCGAAAAAGATGTCCCGCATTTGATTGTTCCTGCAAAGATTGGGAATCTCCCGTACCAACTCATATTCCGCCATACAATCACCTCACCTATATTTTATAGCGAAGGCAACAGTATTCTCAATCACACAGGCGTATATTACTTCTCAAAGGGTAAATTGATGTTGCATTTACAGTATGATTTTGAGAACAGCGATAATTGCGACACCGCAGGAAAAACATTAAGGTATTACAGAATTCACAAAGGATATTCAACCCGTGAACTTGCGGATAAAGTTGGTGTTATCCCTGCTACAATTACCCTTTATGAAAATGACAAAAACCCCATTAAATACAAAACCGCTGTCTTGCTTGCAGATCTTCTTGAAATAGACCGCAAATTATTACTCGAGACACTTGCTGCACCTCCTTTTGTAATAGCTAAAAATAATTCTTCCAAGTTGCCTTGCGCCATATCAACAACACAATCATATCCCTTTTCTTTGATCATTTCTAAAAGCATCACAAGATCGGAATTTTCTTGCTTTGCATATACGCTAATTTCATTACCTTTTTTCACATAAGCCACACTAACAATAGAAGAATGGTTTCCCCCTAAACGCAAATGAAAGCACTTTCGACTATGGCACAAGGACTTGTTTGCATTTTTGCCTTTAGCCAAAGGCAAAAATAGAGGATCGCCGCCATCCAGCTGGCGGCGGCAACAGTCCACCGGACTGTTGCGATTTACATTTTTCAAGTCCAGTGCCCTATGCAAAAA
>CAYWFB010000162.1:0-1548 GCA_964457415.1 uncultured Eubacteriales bacterium
AATTTTCTGTATATTGGCATTCTTTTTGCCGTTTCATATAGACTATGATTTTTAAGAGTATGAAAAAGTTATTGTTCCTAATATTGGTTTCCGCTTTTAGTTTGTTGCTAAAAGCTGCAAATTATAAAGTAAATGTAGAAACAGAGTTAAATGTCCGGGCATCTGCATCAGCAGATGCTCCGTTGATAGGAAAATTGAGTGGCGGCATGTTGTTAAATGACGTTACCATATACGATAATGGCTGGGCCTTGATTTCTTTCAACGGGAAAGAAGGTTATGTAAAGGCTGACTATTTGAAGAAAGTTGATGACAGAAATGTTGTTCAAAGTGATGGTGACCAGGCTTGGTATGCGTTGCTCAATTGGTCAGGAACAGGTCATAAATCATTGGTATATTGGATTGGTGCTTGTCTTCTTATTATGTGGGTAGTATGTAAGTTTGTTCGATTGTTAGAGACAGACTTTTATCCACGAAGAAAAAGTTCTGACGGCCTGATTGCATTCAATGTATTGTTGCTTTGTGTTTGTGCTGGATTGATTTTCTATTATGTAGCGAAAATGGGAAGTAATGCCTTATGGTTCTTGTTGCCGAGTGAAGTAGGAAGTTGGTGGTATGCCATTATGAATGGTATCTTTTTTATCTATGCATTGATAAACCTGCTGGCTCATGTTGGAGCAACTTTGAATGAAATAGGTGGACGTTATGAGTGCAGTATAAACTTGCGATTTGGTATAGTAACATGGGGCATTGCTATCATAGGGTATATCGTTTGTTTCTGGTGGTTCAAGGAATGTCTTAATTACTTATTTATAGGCTTATGTATTTGTCAAGCTATTCAGGTGATTGTCTTGGCTTGCAATGTTTGGCCTAAAGGTGGTATGCTTGGAGCATTGTTTATAAGTTTTGTGTATATAGTTGGAACCATGAGTGTTGTTGTTTTGGTTGTTCCCCTTGTTGTCATAGCTGTAGTATTGGTAATTGCCGTTATTGTACTTTATGTAGTTGCATCTATGCCTGTCGGTTCTGGAAGCAATTCTTATTCGGATAGTTCTTCTTCTGGCTCAACTGCTTCGGAAGAACCTGAAGAATCTAGGCTTTCATGGGACAATGAATGGATAGAAAAAAAAGATAAGCCGCATGCTCGCGTTGTCGATGTGGATGCAAATGGTATTATTAGGGGTAGCGACGGTGAAAGATGGCGTGATGATGGTTTTGGAAGATACAAGAAAGTTTAATTTTAAATAGTTGGAATTATGAAAGAACTTAAATATTACTCAAGTAGGCTGAGTATTTTGCTTTTTGCTTTGATGCTTTTTTCTGCATGTCAATCAGAAGATAATGGCAATTATGAAATTGTTGAGATTACCCCTGAATTGGTTAAAGCGACTGAAAAATATGATGTGATGTTTGGATTTCACAATGGATTGGCTAAGGTTTGCTTCAATGATAATTGGGGAATTATAGATAAAACAGGAAATGAAATAGTACCATGTGTATATAGTAGTATTGAAGACGTTGGAGACATATTTGTCGTCTCGAAAGGTAATT
>CAYWFB010000163.1:0-1532 GCA_964457415.1 uncultured Eubacteriales bacterium
GTACTTGGTCTACTTTGTCTTAATAACATTATTTTTTGAATTGTAACTTAAAATATGTTAACTTTTAAATTTTATGTTACTTTAATTTAATGGAATATGATACGTGCATTCCCTACCATATACATCATTAAAAATCATCAATGTCTGCCCAGCATCAGAATATAAACGACCATTATTTGCATATTCATCAGTTCCGCATAAACAAGGAACTAAAACACTTTTAATTCCCATCTGTTCAAATTCTTCAATGTGATGCTTGTCTGCACTAATAGTGAAATCAATAGTTTCTCCAAATTTCTTAGAAAAAATGGTATTAATTGTGACACCAATTCTCTTAAAATCTTTTTCTAAATCCCCATGAACTGCACAAATATGACTTCCTAAAATATTTACTCTTGTAAATTCTTTATATTCACTTTCAATAATTTCAACTTTAGTGTTATTTTGTAATCTCTGTCTTAACCACCAAGGAATAATTTTTTCCATATTGTCTGAATGAATAGAATCATTTTTATTCTGAATTGTTCTCATATGATTTCCATAACAAGAATATACATTAATATGGTTTACAACAGTAGATAACTCGCTAATGGCTTCTGCCATTAATTCTGCAACATGCATTAACTGGTCACAAGTATCTTCTTCAGATTGAACTCTACATCCTGTATGAATTGAGCCGTGAGCAGCATCCCCAAGAGTAAGAATTGTTAATACATCAATCTTATTTAACTCAATAAATTCTTTTGTAATTTCAACTAAGGTTTTTACACGTTCTTTGCAGATTTCAATGTTATATGTATTCCAAATATTATCTGTAACCATACCATAGTGCCAATCTGCCCAGCATAATACTGCTTCCTTATGAATATTTGGTTTGAACCATTTTTCTTGAAATACAAGAGGTTTTTCTTGATTAAGTTTATATGCCGCCTTAATCAATTCTTCACTTAGATGGTCTGCCCTTGCATCAGATGTCAATATTTTATTATATTCCCTGCGTTGGTCATACAATTTTCGTTTCTCTTTATAAATAGAGTCTTTTTGCGACTGCAATTCTTTGAGATAACTATCATCATATTCAGATTTATTTAAACTTTCTTTCCATTTATAATACTCAGAAACAAATACAGAACCAATCAAAGGTGGTTGTGTACCTTTTCGTATGGTATCAGGATTGAAATCTAAATTATATTTTAAACAAATTTCACTCCAATCAAGGTCTGTAATTTTCTGAACCTTATTTGAGCAGTCGATTAATAACTGTTCATATGTTTCTGTAGTTAGTCCATATTTTACTAATTCTTCTTCAAAATTGTACAATCAATCACCAACTCTCTATTCTTCAACAATCAAATCTAAATCTTCGTCAGATTTCAATTGCACACCAAATTCAATGAATTCATTTTTGAAAGCATTAAGTAAATCAGCAATTTTCACTTCCTGTTCTAAATCATTTTCATCTGAGTAGGTGATATATGTTCCGTCTTCTGATAAAAGACCTTTTACTGATAATTTATCTGTTACATTTCTTT
>CAYWFB010000164.1:0-1528 GCA_964457415.1 uncultured Eubacteriales bacterium
ACGGTGAAAAATACGGCAGTCTGCCATCCTCCGCAATTACAGGACTTTCGGGCGGTAACAAAAACTGGTATCTCGTTGATTCAGACGGCAATGTTACCGAAACGAATATCAAAAATCTGACCTTGGTAAGCACGGCCCGTGACCATACTTTGTTTATCAAGCGAAGTGTACTTGCTCCCAACGTCAGCATTGCGCTGACCGTGCCCGGCGGTATTTCTAACGGCTACCAGTACTATATTCCCGGCGCTTCGCAACGAGTGCTAACCGCAACCGTCGGAAATATGAATACTGATATTCTAGACTATAACTATCAGTGGTATAAAGACGGTGTAGCGATCGAAGGCGCAACCGATGCGGTTCTTACGCTTGACGGCAACGTGGCGGATGCGGGTACCTATAAAGTGAAAGTAACCGCAACGCTGAAGGACGAAAGCGACATTATTGTAACCGAAAATACGGCATCAGCAGAAAAAGAGCAGGTTGTAAAGATAATGCGCGCCACAAATACCCTGTACTACGATGCCAACGGCGGTGAAGGCGGTCCGTCCGGCAATTATACCGGCGGTACCGAAATCTCCGTACAAACAGGCAAACCTACCCGCGAGGGCTATATTTTCGGCGGATGGAACACCGAAGCTGACGGTACGGGCGAAAGTTATGACGGCGGTGCGACCTACACCTTTGAAAATGACAACGGTAACGGCGGTTGCAGTGTAACCCTTTATGCACAATGGATTAAGACATACGATGTATATGTCGGCGGAGTACAGGTAACGAGCGCCAACGCCGGTGACGTATTAGGCGACGGCAAGGTATCCTATGATGCCGAAACAGCTACCTTGACTTTGACCGATGCCGCTATCAACAATGCAGATGGCATCGGAATCAAGGCAACGGGAGATCTGACCATCAGTGGCAGCGGCAGCGTGACAGGCAGCACCTACGGCATCTATGTTGACGGAAGGCTGTCTATTACATCCGGCTCGGTTATTGAAATGACCGGTACTGAAAACTGTGCGCTTGCAGTACGTGATGGCATTTTAACGGACAATATTATTGTTTCTGTCCCGAAGAATTGTGCGATGGGCAGTGTCGATGTGGGAGCCGAGGAAAAGTATGGTACGTACGGCACCAGAGACGAGGAGTATGAATTCACTCCCGCAACAACGGTCAAGTTTGAGCCCGGATATGTGATCTACTTCGATGTGGGCGAGAGTATGGACTATATCGAATATCAGGAAATCGTTGCGGGCGGTAAGGTTGAGAGACCTGCCGATCCGACGCTGAGCGGCTACACCTTCGGCGGATGGTACATCGATGAAGCGTACACCGAAGCGTATGATTTTGATACGCCGGTAACCGAAGATCTTTGGCTGTATGCCAAGTGGGTGCCTGTAGCTCTGACCGATACGTTCACCGTAACCTACAAAGCCGATGGTGTCACGATTGATACCCAAACCGTTGGACACGGCGAGGATGCAGTGCTTCCTTCTGTGCCGAAGAAAGACGGCTATGTGGGCAAGTGGGA
>CAYWFB010000165.1:0-1526 GCA_964457415.1 uncultured Eubacteriales bacterium
TCGGTGTGATGATCCTTGCTGTTCTCAATGCGATTCGTGCTTTGTTTGTTAAAAAACTATAATATAAATAAACAGTGCTTCTCAGCAGAGTCTATGAAGAGGAATACGGATTGCGCCCTGTGTATGGTCATACCGTGGGGAAAAGATCTAATACTTCTTTTTCAGCAATAGACAATTAAGCAACCAAAACGGATATAAATAATAGCTAAAATACAGCGGCAGGGAGAGCGATTCTCCCTGCCGCCGTTTGTAATGATAGGTGGTTATGGAATTTTAGGAATAAACTGCCGAATCACATTTACACTTTTTTCAATTCTGTACTACTTTTGGGTTGCATAAAACTCCGAAGTGTAATTTACAAATTGCATCAGCAATTTTGCGATTTCTTCGGGTGTCTTTTGTATATCCTCCATAAGCCATTGCCGAAGCATAAAATAACTGCCGCCGACAACATAGGTGGAAATAAGTTTGATAGCATCGTCCTCAATGTCCACTGACTTTGAGGATTGTTTTTTTATTGCGAGGATGCGGTGAAACATTTTGTTAATGACATTTGTTAAATCGTCCACGGAGCTGTTTGAGATCAAGACTTTGATAATAGCTGAGTGGTCATAGAAGTAGGAACAGATATTCTCGATGTAGCTATATCCGTGCGCGGTGTCTGCTATGGCTAACTGATCAAATTTTGCTGCAATTCCCTCTGTCAAGGTGTTCTCAATTTCAACCAGTACATCACGAGGAACATTATAGTGCCGATAAAATGTTGCTCGGTTGATCCCTGATTCGTTGCAGAGCTCCGTTACATTTATCTTATCAATAGATTTGGTCTCCAAAAGCCGCAGTAATGCTTCGTGTATAAGTCTTTTGGTAAGGGCAATTCTTTGATTTACTTTCATCGTTCTAACCTTCTTGGAAAAATAAATTTTTTATGAGCAACAAGACACTTCGGCTCGAAGTGTTGCTTTGGTATCAATCGTTGCGAAACTGATTGTTGTAAATGCGACAAGTGTATGCTATTATAACATCATAGGTGTAGTTTGTCAAGGCACACCCAATGATGGAGATAATCAACTATATGTGAGGGATAAAACGGTGAAAACTCTGAAAAACAACTTAAACGGTATCTTATTGTGTCTTTTTGAAATTGTAATTGGTGTTCTTCTTTTGATTAACCCCATCGGTTTCACAACCGGCATTATCACAATTGCCGGAATTGTTCTTCTGATTGTCGGGTTGACCTGTGTAATAAAATATTTCCGAGCAGAAGCCAAAGAAGCAGCTACCGGTCAATATCTTCTGAAAGGTCTTGTGGAGTTGCTTGCCGGTGCATTTTGTATCTTTAAGTCCAATTGGTTTGTTGTAACGTTTCCGGCTTTAACGCTTATTTACGGTGTTGTTGTTTTGGTTACCGGTCTTGGAAAGGTACAAATGACTGTTGATATGATCCGTGCAAAAAACAAAAAGTGGTTCCTGGCAGCTATCAGCGCACTGCTTTCCATTGTCTGTGCTGTTGTTATCCTGAACAA
>CAYWFB010000166.1:0-1523 GCA_964457415.1 uncultured Eubacteriales bacterium
TTGCGATCTGAATCATATTAGCAAGCTCGCAGTCCTTTACGTAAACGCTGTTTCCGTTGGCGTCTAAATCAATTGCCATTCGCGTTTTGCTTACGTCTACGTTTTCAATATACATGTCTTCGGTCAAAGTTGTATTGCTAAACTGGATAGAACCGATGCCGTATGGGCTACGGGTGTTTCCGGTTCCTTCAACTACAAGGTTTTTTATTGTGCCACCGGTAGGATTGATTGTCGCATTACCGGTACCGACAGAGGTTGTCGCGGTAACAGTTTTTCCGTTTCCATCAATAATACCACCATTCATCACAACCGTGCTTGTCACAGAAAGATCGTTGACTAACACAGCACTTCCACCTGCAGCAACAAGCGTAGTCAGTTCATCAGCAGAAGCAACCTTAGTAGGAACAAGAGGATATTCCGCGTTTGCATCGTAATCGGTGCCGAAACTGTCTGCCTCGACGGTATCCTGTGTTGCAAGGATCATAATGTCAAATGCACCACCGAGATCCAATCCCTGATATTCATTTCCTGCGCTCTCCTGCATCTTCAGAGCAATGCCGAGATAAGCAGATCCTCCGGCTTCAAGGTTTCCGTAAGTCGTAGACTCAATAGTATTTACAAACTCCGCAACAGTTCCAACCTTGGTGTAACCGTCAAGGTTGCGGTCGGCGGGATATGTAAGCTCCGTTGTTTCACTCGGGCAAACATACACATCGATCACATCAGCAAGGATGGAAAGGTCGTTTTCACTCACGAACTTTGCATACCATTTGAGAGCAAGATTGCCTTCATTCTCAACCTTGAGGATCTTCACGTCAGTATAACCGGGTTCCCACTTGTCATAATTAAAGATGGGATCCTGATTTTCCTTAATGGAGTTCCATACGCCGGTATCCTTGTCAAGCAGTTCAAGATCGAGCTTCAATGTACCTGACTGAATTTTGTTACCCGAAGAGGTAACAGAGTCGGTAAACCAAGCGAACGTACTACCGATGAGCATAGACACGCACATTAAAAGTGCAAGACCGCTCGTCAGCAAAGCACGCTTGGTGCTTTTTGTTTTTGTCATATTACCTATGACCTCCTTATTCACTTTACCAACATCACATAACTTAACCGTTCTCCTTCCGATGTTGGCTCAGCGAAAGAGGCGGTTATTAACTAAATTTTTCTCCCAACAGGTTATTAGTCAAATTGACTAAACAGAGGGAAATATTACCCCCCCCCCGTTGTGTAAATTGCCTTTTGTGCAAGTTTCATAAGGGTTACTCTCCTTTTTGCATAGTGGGCTTTTAGCCGAAATCTCATTGCCTTTCGGCAATCAAAAGGCACAAGCGTTTTTCTTATACCCTTTGATTGCCGCCTATCCCCCGAAGGGGATAGGACGGACTTTGTTATCCGTTTATGCGGATAAGGTTTGCAGGATGATTAGGGCTTTGCAATCTCTTCCCAACCGTCGTTAGCAAGATATCTGCCAAGCTTACCGTTGAAAGTACCGCCGGTAATGGTTACAGTCTCGGTCT
>CAYWFB010000167.1:0-1518 GCA_964457415.1 uncultured Eubacteriales bacterium
TTATTCTAATATATGGATAAGCTTCATTATTCACAGAATATTTTTATCCTCATCTTTTGCGCCTAGCCGCGTAAATGCTATATCTTATTTATAAAATATGTGGATAAATATCTCAATGTTTTTGATAATAGAATCACCAAATATTAGGGGGTGGTTCTTTATGAAACAATTTGAAACTAGTGTAAACACTGTCATGGCATTTTTGCATGATGAAAAATTTAGCGCCTCTGTAATTTGCCAGCATAAGCAGTGTTATCAAGCAATTTCGCAATATTTATCAGATAATAAGCTGGAATATACACCAGAAATTGCTTCACAATGGATTAACATGAATCTTGAGTTGTGGAATTACAGAAAATATACATGTTTTAGGCACTGTATAGATCAACTCAATGATGTAATTGTATCTGGCGAAATATCCCTTGCGCATCTTTCGCCAAGATTTTCTGCATATAGTCTGCTATCTGAGAATTATAAATCCATTCTTGATGAGTTTATGTTATATACAGACTGCACGGATAATAGCTACCGAATTGCTTGTTCTCGTTTTCTGGTTTATTTGCAGAACGATGGTATCCATAATATATCAGAGCTTACATATAACACCATGATAAATTTTCATAAAAATGATTACCATAAATCTCAAAGATCTAAGGATGTTTATGAAGATTTAATACGTGTATTTTTAAGATATTTAGCCTCTCGCAACATCTGTGACATAGGCTTATCTCTGGTATTAAACAAACTTTTAATTAACAAGGTTATCATTATTCCGCAAGAAGAACTGCAACTTCTTGACAACCGGGATAATGAAGAATTTGATATATCTTGGCCACTTGTAGAAAGATTTATATCTGAGCTTAAATCACAAAGATATGGCAAGACAGTTATTAGTAGTTCTGAGCACATACTAACATTACTATATATTTTTTTGCAAATGCATCAGATAAAGTTGAATGTACATCTAATGTGGTATTGGTTCGATAAAGTAATGCCTTTACTTGGCAGTAATTATAAACAACACCGCAGAACCTTATGTCAATTCATAGCGTATTTAAAGCAAGGTATAATCATTACTGCAGTCACTGGAAATCCAAAAAAAGTTGATGTACTCGATACTCTACCAGCCTGGGCTGTAACACCGCTGAAAAGTTATCTCGAATTGCTAAAACGTGAAGGCTGGCAGGCATCTACAATTGCAATGCACAGATCAAGTAACCTTAGGTTTTGTAAATATCTCCTTAAGATTGGAATTGACAGTTATGCAGATATAACACCCGATGTATTAAATGATTTTAATCTGCAGGATGAGCATAGTACATCTGAAGGGAAAGCAGCATACAACTGCAGAATACGGAGCTTTCTTATTTATCTGTATGAGCAAAAGATAATAACCAATGCTTATTTATACAAAGCCCTTCCGACGTTTGCATCTAACACAGTATCTGTTGTTGAAATCCTCTCAAACGATGATGTATCAGCAATCTGGTCGGTAGATCCAGATACGCTTAATCCTAA
>CAYWFB010000168.1:0-1506 GCA_964457415.1 uncultured Eubacteriales bacterium
CAACTCAAAACATGTTCCAGCAAACTCAATTATTTTAATCGGTTTCTTGGGTTGCATATTCTGTATTGGCGGAACATTTGATATGCTTACAAATCTTGCTGTTTTCTCTTGTTGGATATTCTATACACTTACTTTTGCGGCAGTTATGACATGGAGAAGAAAGCATCCGGAAATCGAAAGAAAGTACAAAGTACCTTTCTATCCTGTTATTCCGATTCTGGCAATTATTAGTGGTGTTTATGTTGTTTTGAGTCAGATTTTCTGGTCAGGTGCAGAAGCAACAAAACTTTCAATCGGAAGTATTGCAGCCACACTCATTGGTTTGCCTGTGTATTTCATTGCTAAAAAATACTATAAATCAAAAGAAGCGTAAAACAATGCCACCCGTTTGGGTGGCATTACTCTTTTTATCTACTGTTCCAAATCATTAAACAATGTAATAGTTTAACGGAGTATATTTCACCACCAAAACATAAACCCACCATCTTAGAAAACACCTAAGGTGGCGGGTTTTATTATTTATGATTTAATCATCTTCGTCATCATCCCATGAGGAAACAAAATGAATTTCACCCGAATCCATATCCATAGCCATAGTATCGGACATCCGTATCATCATATTTCCATCAGAATCAAATCCCATATTTCCTGATGTTGAGAAAATAAAATCGCCATCATCCATATCAAAAATCGGTTTTGACATTTACTTTTCCTCCTCAATTAAGTTTTACTATTTGATGTTCACTTGTACCGTAAATTCTTTGCACCTGATATAGGCAGTCGTCAATCCAATAGGTAATTTTATCTTTTGCCTCATCATTTGTGTAAATGTTTGTACAAATCAAATTATGTTTTTCGTTTGTGCCCCCGCAGGAAAGTGGAAGAATATGATGAATATTCCAACCACAATAGATTGGTTCCCCAAAGCGATAAATATAAAAATCGTTATTGCCATATCCGTCACGGCACATAAGATTTCCATGAAAATCTTCAGCAAATTGTGAACACCCGAAATACTCTTCCCACAAACGAAGTGCATTTGCTCTGCTAATCTTCATAGTATCACCTCCACTCGGGTCAAAAATAAAAAGCCCATACACTTCTGCGTGTACAGACTTCAACGACCCGAATCGAAACCTTACACGCATAGCAACAAAGACCAATGCACAAAACATTCGTCTTAGAAGTATGGTGTAAAGCTTTGATACAGCATCTGGGCCCACCTCAAAAGAGATAGAAATCTCCCGGAGCCTATCTTGTGGGTTCTCAACGGCGTAACGAGAATTTAAATCGACGTTGATAGTATCTCGGAATTACATTTTTTAGGTATAGTTAGCAACTTAAGCACCGTTGTTCTTTTCGAATTTCTCGTCGCTCCGTCATCCAAGTTTGCTTAAGGTTAATATTAACTATATTTTTATTATAATCGTCTGTTGGTAAAAAGTCAATTGCTGTTGCTTTTTGTTTTGTGGGTGGTATAATTGTTTTGATAAAGGAGTGTTTCCT
>CAYWFB010000169.1:0-1460 GCA_964457415.1 uncultured Eubacteriales bacterium
GCACCCCACAGCGGAATCATCACCGCATTCAAAAGCAAATTGGCAATTGCACCGCTTAGATTGATGCACCACAAGATATTATATTTCTCTTCTGCAAGAAGCCATATATTTCTTACCGCACCAAAATGCGAAAAGGCCACATTCCAGACAAGAAGCCGAAGAACCGGAATTGCCTGACCATAGGCATCTCCATACATAATCCAAACCAGGGGTTTCGCAAGCACAAGATAACACAACGCCTGCGCAACAGACAACCAGAGCAGAACGGCATACAGCGCAGATACGCTTTTCTCAAACGCTTCCTGTGATTCCTTTTTCTTTTCCAGCACAACAGGGCGCGCCGTATCCAAAATTGCACTAAAAATAAAATAAGTAATACCCGTGCAGGTCGCCGCAGCTGTATAGAAACCGTTTTCTGCATCACCCACCATCAGCTTCAGCATTACATGGTCGGTATTCTGGAATACCATCACCATCATATTGGCCATGATATAGTATTTACTTCTGGACAACAGGTCTCTGGCCACGCTCCAGGAAAAAGAAAGCTTCTGTCCACTTTGTTTTTTATATGCAGCAATCATGGAAATACCGGTGGCGCAATACTCCACAGAGTGGGACAGCGCAAACCAGTATATACTCTTCTGCGTCGCCAGCAAGTAAATTTTGTAAGCAGAAACGATCACATACGCCCCAAGCATTGCCAGCGAAGAGTACTTCGAAAGGAGCTTTGCCTGGAACCAGCATTGTATCGTTTCCAGCGCTTGAAAAACCAATTGAACGCTGTATATAGCACATACCGCCGTGGTTATACGGTCTCCGGCACTGGCAACAGCAGCAAAACATGTTACCCCCAGAATACATGCTACCGATGAAAGCAGATTCAGTGCCAAACTGGTTCCGGCGATCTCCCCTTCTTTTTCCGGAGTGACAATATATTCCTGGACCAGAGTGGAACGTAAGCCCAACTGCATAAGCGGAACCGCAAAGCCGACCACAGAAGCAGCATAGCTGATCAATCCATAGTTGGAAGGTCCCAGATACCGCGCTGAAATCATACCGATGATCAGCTGAATCAAAGATTGCGCCACCTTGCACACTACGATCCATTTTACATTCGCCAATAATCTTTTATCTTTCATAATTCAAACATGGATTTTTCCGGAAATAGTTTCTCGAATTCATCTATAATCATTTGTTTATGTTTTATAAAATCTGTTTCATTCTCGTTATCATTCAAGCAGATTACCTTTCCTTTTGGCCCTCTCATATACTGGAGGGCAGCATCACTTTTACCTAAGCTATCAGTAGAAAACGCATTTCCAATCGGTCGTTGGGGAAAAAACATACCCGAAAGTAGCTGCCAGCCATGTATACATAAAGCCGATACATCATTCTTCGTCCTTGTACGATTACTGCAAGTTTCATTAATAATATCAAATTCCTTTTCCCAAAGAATCTCA
>CAYWFB010000170.1:0-1437 GCA_964457415.1 uncultured Eubacteriales bacterium
GAAAACCTATACGACGAAAGAAGCCAGCCGTCCCATCATTAAAGAATTGTTATTGACAGGAGACTGGCAACTATCTGTTCCCAACCAAGCGGTAGAGATCATTTCATCTGAAGGCAACACTTTATTGAAAGTGAGTTGCCAACATGGAATACCCGTTGAATTTACTCTGTACTAAAATCCCGGAATAAGATGTACCTCCTTACGAATCTGTTTGACCCGATGTAGTTTCATCCATTCATTCAGTAAAGCCCGATGCTGAAGCAGTTCAGCTTTGTAAGTACGTTCAATGGCTAAGTTTCGCATTTCACCTTGGTCATTGCACATATCATACAGTTGTTCACGATAACGCCCCTTGTCATATAAGACATATTTATAACGGGAAGTACGTAGTGCCCACCCACGCGTATTTTTTCCTTTATCAAATGTTGTCTCTGTCACAATATATGGTTGATGTCGTTGCTCCGGATCAGCAGTTTCACACAATGCCTTAAACGATACCCCACACAATCCATCCGGCAATTCAATTCCTGCCCAGTCACATATTGAAGCAAAGAAATCTACTCCGGTATTTACCAATTGAGGTAGTTTGCAACCGGCATTCTGTTTTTTAGGAAGAGTTACGATAAGTGGCACCTTAATGACCTCTTCATACAAAGCAGATTTTTGATTCCAACGATGTGCTCCGACACCATCTCCGTGGTCACTGCCACAGATTCTGTCGTTCTATTTCATCTATCAGCTTTCCTATCTCTTTATCAACTTTTTCTACCAGTCGATAGTAGACATAACGATAGCGACGCCAATCCTCCGGTGTAAAGTCACGGGTAGGATAAGCCGAGTAATTCAAGCTTTGCTCATAACGAATTACGTCGGCATCATACGGCTGTATGGCAAAGTTTACAGGCAAACCCGGCCATTCTTCCATACTACTTTCCTCTACATTACCGTATGGTAAGTTCTGACTACGGGCATATTCACAAATATTGTGTGGATTGTCGAAAGAAGCCACTAAGAAAAACGGTCTCCGGTGCTTCTCTCGTAAAAAGCGGATGCAACCTTCAGCCAGTCCGTTATCATCGTGGGGATGGATTGCCTTAAACCCAAACTTTTGGTCAGGAATAGAAGGAGTATGTACGTGCCACTTACCGGCATAAGCACATTCGTATCCGGCCTGGTGCATTAACATACCGAGTGTGCGTGTACGTATGGAGTCCGGAACCGGTGTTCCATTGGTTGCCAGCCCTATTTCATGCGATGTATATCCGGTAAACATCGAAGCACGCGATGGTCCGCTAAGTGGTGTAGAACAATAGGCATTATGAAACGAGACTCCGGCTTGTGCCAAACGATCCATATTAGGAGTATACACATCTTTATTGCCCATATTACTCATGGCCGATGCCGTCTGTTGGTCGGTCATGATATAAATAATGTTAG
>CAYWFB010000171.1:0-1409 GCA_964457415.1 uncultured Eubacteriales bacterium
ATTAGAGAAGAACGAGGGGAGCTGGGGTGTATCCAAGTTTGCACCTACGGCACAGAATCAACTCGTTCTGCAATTGCAACTGCATGTCGTGGCTATCGTAGTGAAGCTTGTCCGGACGGCATTGATAATGATATTGCCCAATATATGACAAGTTTAGCTCCTTCTGAACGAGGATTTGTTTGGCCAATTCACGATCTTGTGTATGGTAATCCTGAGAAGGGCCGCAAACCAGTTAGAAACTTTATCAATGAAGTTAATAAGTATCCTGGTCTATTGGATATTATTGAAAACATTGAAGGATTGATTAATCATCGAGGAATTCATGCTTCTGGTGTTAATTTCTATGATGAAGATCCCTATGAAACTGCTTGTTTTATGAAAGCAACGAGTGGTGCAATTACAACGCAATTTTCACTCCATGATGCTGAGTATTGTGGAGACGTCAAGTACGACTTCCTTGTAACAGAAATTCAAGATGTTATTGTTCAATGTATTCAAATGCTCCAAGAACAAGGAGAAATTGAGTCAGATCTTTCTTTGAAGGAAGTGTATGACAAGTATTTACACCCAGATGTTCTGCCCATTGACGATGATTTGATGTGGGACACTTTGGCAAAGGGCGAGGTGTTAAAACTTTTTCAGTTTGATTCTCAAGTAGGAGGTCAAACGGTTAAAACACTCAAACCTCGCACCCCAAAGGAAATGGCAAACTGTAATAGCTGTATGCGGCTTATGGCAACTGAAAAGGGTGGCGAAACTCCTACAGAACGATATAAGCGCATGATGAATAACATGGAGTTGTGGTATCAAGAAATGAATGAGTGGAAACTAACTCCGCACGAACAATCAGTTCTTGAAAAGTATTATCTTTCAACTTATGCCACACCTTCTCAACAAGAAGATATGATGCAAATTCTTATGGATAAAGAGGTTTGCGATTTCACTCTTGCTGAAGCGAATGATGCCAGGAAGATTTGCGCGAAGAAACAAATGAATCGTATTGAGGAGCTGCACGACAAAGTAATGGAGAAAGCAAGCTCCCGCAACCTAGGAGCTTATGTGTGGGAAACCGCCATTAAGCCTCAGATGGGATACTCGTTTAGCTGACAAAAATTGGGCGAGTATAAATTCCTTAAATTGCGGGGACGCCCTTAGAGCTTTAACTACCAAAGCGTAACAATGTTAAAGATTGGGTAATCCGCAGCGAAATCTCTATTTTAGAGAGACGTTCAGAGACTATAATAGGAACTCTTTATAAAGAGAATGGATAGTCCAGACCGCAACGTTTAAACGGCTAGAGAAATCTAGTGCGGTAAGCAGTTTGATTCATTCGTTGGCATATTCGTTTGTAGGCTTGCAAACTATTGATTTGGCAACCTACTTTAACACTGTCTATTGGAACACCGCGT
>CAYWFB010000172.1:0-1404 GCA_964457415.1 uncultured Eubacteriales bacterium
CATTCGAGTGATGTTCGACGATCTGACCGATGCCCAAAAGGAAACGGTTTTGGAGAAGCTCGGTGCCATTACATACGTGGACAGTGTCAATTATGATGCGGATCACCGGAATGAACGAAGCGCAGATAAGCGGAATTTTTGCAAGTCAAACTCCTGCCGTAAACACGATGACACTGCCCGAATTTCTGAACATTGCCTTGCAACTGGCACCCGATAATGCACAGCTTCTTCAGTTAAATCAAATCGTTCAGTTGGCAGTATCCGGTACTGCTCTTGATTCCGCAACCCTTGCACAGGTATTTGGAATTCAAGAGGCACAGGTACAACAGCTGTTTGACCTCACACTGGCTCCGCCAAGGCCACCTAAAGTCCGTCCAAACCCAAACCACAAAAATAATCCCAAAGACATGGCTCATCGACTTCTACTGCTCCTACGGTTACACTATAGTGAGAGCAAGAAAGCAAGTGCAATGGCAATCGGCTCAGCCTTGGGATAAAAAGAGAAAAACGGCGAGATTCGAACTCGCGGGGGATTGCTCCCTAACTGATTTCGAGTCAAGTGTCAAAAAACGAACTTGGCGGAATTTAACGGAAGATAACGGCAATAGTGAGAACCCCGAAAACCCCGATGTTTTCAGGGCTCTTTCGGTTTTTATATCCAAAAACACAGTGAAAATCAGGTTCTAAAAGTCTTCTCCGATTTTGCCGAGTTCTAATGGATTTTTGGAAAAGTCTATTAGAACTTTTCGTAGAACTACGTCTATTTTCACCCCAAAATCACCCCTTTGGCAGTGCAATAAAAAGCACCGGTTGAGGCCTACAGCACACAAAATCGTGTCGGTAAATCAACGGACAGAATAAACATGCCGTTATCGGCAAAAATACAAGTCAATGTCATTTTTAACTAATTGACATTTTGCCGATAATAATCGGAAAGCATCGCTGCAATTCGGCACTTTTAAAATTTTTCAAAAAAATCCATTTACCTCTTGACAAGGTAGGTAAATGGTGCTATACTTATACCAACCTAAATGGTAGGTAATTCGTAAAGAAAGGAGATCATATTATGAAAAAGTTAGGTTTCACCACTATTATGATGTGGATGTGCATGTGGACCCAGCTCATGTGCATGACTTTTTGTGCTTTAATTTCCGATATGTTCTCCATCTCAGAGGTAAACACTCAGGCCGCATAATCAGGTGCGCCACATATTTGTTTATGATCGGGAGACTTTATCGGAGTCTTCCGATTTATATTTTACAAGGCAGGTAATCCCCTATGGAAAACTATTTTGAAAAGCTCGTAAGAGCCAATTTCCGTTTCGGTCGAATGTGTCGATGTATATAACTATCTAAAAAACAATACATCAAATATTCGATTATGAAAGGAAATAAGAATTATGTC
>CAYWFB010000173.1:0-1393 GCA_964457415.1 uncultured Eubacteriales bacterium
GTCTTTGCAAAGTAGCGTCCTACCTTTTTTCGGTCTTCCGGCCCCATGATGTAGGGTTTACCTTCTCCCCTGATTTGCAAGTGTAGCGGCTGGTCAATGCTCATACGCTTCAGTCCATCTACAAACCGCTGTGGATTATCCTTGTAATACTTGTCGATGAGGTAAGACACACCCACATTCGATGATACTTCCAAAATACGGGTCACGTCTATTGTGCCATATCCTCCTCGATGCCAGTTGTGGTCGCGCATCGTACTGCCATACATCTTCATCTGTCCGTTTCCGGTATTTACTTCCGTTTCTGGAGTGATGTGTCCGTCTTCCAGGGCCACCATGATACTGGCAGTTTTGAATGTAGATCCCGGTTCGCGCATCTCACTGATGGCATTGCTGTTCATTTCGTAATAATTGCCATCGTTCCCCCGGGTCATGTTTACAATGGCTTTCACTTCGCCGGTGGCTACTTCCATCAGTACGGCCACTCCTACAGAAGCGTGTAGCTCTTTCAGCTTGTCTACCAATGCCTTTTCGCAGATGTCCTGCATGTCGATGTCGATGGTGGATACAATATCGCATCCGTCTACCGGTGGCACATCTATGATACTCAGGTATTTGTTCATTACCTTTTCTTTGTGTTCGATGCCGTCTCTTCCTTTCAATACCGTGTCGAAAGCCAGTTCGATGCCATTGCGTGCACCCATGTCTGCGTCGGCATACAGTCGCCCCAATGTCTGCACAGCCAGTGATCCGAATGGCCGTTTCCGGTTGTTATACTCTTGGTGGTGCAGACCGCTGAGTCGCCCTTGGTTGAAGTAGGGTAACTCTTTCACCTGTTTGTACTGGGTGTAGTTGATGCGTTTGTGGCGATTGGGCAGTAGCGGATAGTGCTGCCAAGCTTGGCTGCTACGTCCTTTCCTAAGGTGTGTTTTGTAGGTGGCTACACTCGTTTCCGGAAAGATGCTGTGCAGTCCGATACAAATAGAGTCCAACTTAGATTTGAAAATGCTGTCCTTGCGATGCTGTCCTTTTTTCTGGCGTTTCTCGTTGCCGTCGTAGTATTTGAAGTCGACAAACAAGCTATATTCAGGAAGCGAACTTGCTAATAGTTTTCCGTCGGAAGAAAATATGTTACCTCTATTAGGTTTCGTCACCTTGCTTTCACTCACAAAACGGTCGGCTACCTCCGTCCAGTACTGCCGCTCTACAAACATGATGATGCAGGCTTTTACGACAATAGCTATCCCTATCAGCCCCATGAAGAGCATGACAAAGAAGTATCTGGTCATTATATTTTTTTTGTTTACTGCCACTGCTAAGTCTTTAAATTTATCAATTAACTATTAATTTTCAATTTTCAATTCTCAACTTTTCGAAGTCCGTTACTTCAGCAGAT
>CAYWFB010000174.1:0-1388 GCA_964457415.1 uncultured Eubacteriales bacterium
GTTCTTTCAAGAACTTATAGACGGGAAGATTTTCTTTCTGACCAAGCAGGACCGCAGCCTTACAAACATCCCAGCGATGGTAGTTTACCGCCTTATAAGGACCGTAGTTGCCCACGCGAATGGGGTAAAGGTGACAGGAGACCGGCTTATAGAAGTCAGTCTTTCCTGCCCGATATGCTTTCTCGATGGCGCAGTAGCAACCCCCTTTCTCATCGTAGCAAGTGAAGACACAATCCTTGTTGTTCACAATGGAGGTAACAAGGTCTCCCTCGCAGTCGGTATAGACTACTCCCTGCTTGTCTATCACGACTCGAGCTTCGGCAGAAAGTTCGCCCCAAACAATGGGAAGCACCTCTTCCAGTTTCTCTACCTCCTCCAGTTCTACGGGAGCACCGGCATCTCCCTCTATGCAGCACTCTCCCTTGCAGGCGCCAAGGTCGCAAAGAAATTTTTCACGAAGCACATCAAGGCTTACAACTACGTCGTCTATCTGAATCATCCTTATTTTCTATTTATGATGCTACAAAGGTAAAACAAATATTTAACGTAAGTTCTGTATAGGCATAATAAATAATGGATAGACCGGACATTCTCACAACTTTCTCCTCTTAAAAATAACTTTATACCCCTCCATACAGAGAGAAAAGAGGGAAACCTCTTTTTGTAAATTTTTATCACCCTTTTTCATAGACTAAGCAATAGATGTAGCTCAGGAGGTTCCATTTTTTTCCTCACGAGAGAAAATTTTTTTTCTCACGAGAAAGAAATTACTGCCTCGGGAGACATATCTTATGGAGTTACTTTCGGTGTCACTCCAAACAACAGCAATTTGTAAAGAAAACAGATTCTACAAAATATACTTTCCAGTTACTCCAAAAGAATTACTTTGGCTTTCTTATTATCCATATCCGGCATAGCCAAAGTAAGTTATCCAAATGAACAAAGCAAGCCATTCTTTCAAATTATGAAAAAACAGCTTGCTTTTTACATCATCCGACGTAAGTAGTCGGATATTACTTAATCAAGTCCTTACCCGTCATTTCCGCCGGCTGGGCCATGCCGAGGATGTGGAGGATAGAGGGTGCTACGTCGGCCAGAACACCGTTTTCTACCTTAGCATCCTTGTTTTCGGTGACATAGACAAAGGGAACGGGGTTCAGCGAGTGGGCAGTATTCGGTGTGCCGTCTTCGTTCAGAGCGTGGTCGGCGTTTCCGTGGTCGGCAATGATGATGACTTCATAACCGTTTGCCTTGGCTGCTTCTACGGTATCTTTAACGCAGTTGTCTATGGCAACCACAGCCTTTTCGATAGCCTCGTAGATACCGGTGTGTCCCACCATATCTCCGTTGGCATAGTTCACCACGATGAAATCATATTTTTGAGTACC
>CAYWFB010000175.1:0-1371 GCA_964457415.1 uncultured Eubacteriales bacterium
GCTGGCCCACCATCACGAGCATGGCGACCTATGCGGAGAGGAGAAGTTCCACCTCATCCACCCCGACACCGACTGGATGGCCGGCCTGCGCCACCCCGAGAAGTTGGGACTGGGCACCACCCGCTACGAGTTAATCAGATTATAAACCAATACCCTCACGTTACCTATGACTAACAAGGAAAAGATAGTAATCTATCAAGTATTCACACGTCTCTTCGGAAACAACAATAGCCTCTGCTTCCAGAACGGCGATATAGGCCAGAACGGCTGCGGAAAGATGGCCGACTTTACCCTGAAGGCATTGGGGCAGATAAAGGAGCTGGGAGCTACGCATATCTGGTACACGGGCATCATCGAGCATGCCACGCAGACCAACTACCAACGCTATGGCATCCATCCCGACCATCCCGCCATGATTAAAGGAAAAGCCGGCTCGGCCTACGCCATCAAGGACTACTACGACGTAGACCCTGACCTGGCCAAGGACGTACCCGAACGAATGAAGGAGTTCGAGAACCTGATACAGCGGACTCACCGCGCCGGCCTGAAAGCCATTATCGACTTCGTGCCCAACCATGTGGCCCGCGAATACCAATCTGACGCACAACCCGACGGAACCGTAGGGCTGGGTGCCGAGGACAACAAGGAGCAGGCTTTCAGTCCCTACAACAACTTCTACTACATCCCTCAAACCGCCCTGCAAGCCCAGTTTGACATGAAAGGTCCGGCCGACGCACCCTATACGGAGTATCCCGCACTAGCAACGGGCAACAACCGCTTCGACGCCTACCCCGGTATCAACGACTGGTACGAGACGGTGAAGCTAAACTACGGAGTGGACTACATGAACGGAGGTACCTGCCACTTCGAGCCTCACCCCGACACCTGGCAGAAGATGCTGGACATCCTACTCTTTTGGTCGGCCAAAGGTATCGACGGTTTCCGCTGCGATATGGCCGAAATGGTTCCGGTGGAGTTTTGGGAGTGGGCCATTCCACAAGTCAAGGAAAAGCATCCCCACCTGCTTTTCATCGCCGAAGTGTACAATCCGAACGAGTACCACAACTACCTGTTCCGCGGACATTTCGATTACTTGTATGACAAGGTAGGGCTTTACGATACGTTGCGTGCCATCGTCTGCGGGCAAGAATCGGCTACCGCCATCACCCGCTCCTGGCAAAGCCTGGGCGGCATAGAGAAGCAGATGCTGAACTTCCTCGAGAACCACGACGAGCAGCGCATCGCCTCCGACTTCTTTGCCGGAAATGCCCGCAAGGCACTGCCCGCCCTCATTGTTTCGGCTTGTATGAACACCAATCCAATGATGATATACTTCGGTCAGGAACTGGGCGAACCGGGTATGGACAGTGA
>CAYWFB010000176.1:0-1359 GCA_964457415.1 uncultured Eubacteriales bacterium
ACTTTCAGATGCGGAAGTTTTCCGCGCAGACTTGCTTTAAAGAGATAGTAACAGACATAGGCGAAAAGTACAAGGTTCGCATATCGGGTATAGCCACAAAGTTTGAGCATGGTGATTTGTGGATTTTGTTCTGCATCCGCCAGCCGGCGTATGCATCGGTAGCATTTGATTCTGCCGGTACAGCTTCTCAAAGATGACACGAAGAGCCGGGGGACAAAGAGCCGGGGGACAGACCCAATGTCATTAAGTTAAGCAAAATCAGTACCTGTTTTTTCGGTAAACAACAGGCTGCCGGAAACCATTACCAGGCAGTTGATGAACCTTGAAAATTAAACAAGTGCGAAGATCAGGCGAAGATTATCTCAGGGCAGCAAAAGGAAACAGATGCAAATCTGCCGGAAATGGTGTATGATGTATATGCTTTTATGATCTGTTGTTGAGTGCTTTGACCCTTTGTGATACAACGTTTCGGGGAGAACTTCTCCCCGGTCTTATGGGGTGACGGTATCTCAACAACTGTTTTTTTGCGGTTGAAATGGATATCTGACCAAGAAGAAGCCTTCTGCCGGTCGTTACTGCATCCGAAACGGATAATGCGTATTTGTATTTCGTATTGCCCTTTTTGATTCTGACGGTCCCTTTGATAAGGGAAATCAGGTTGTAACATATCATATGCGCATATATTTCCTGTCGGATGAAGGAGCGTTTCCTGCTGTGAAAATAGATCAATGCATGTGAATACTTCAGGTGACGAAATGAAGTTTCAATGCCCCACCTGAGATGGTAAAGTTCTTTTAATTCCGAAAGCTTGAATCTGTTTTTCGGCAGATTCGTGACAAGATATTCATACTTTCCGGATGAAAGCCGTAAACGGACGATTCTCAAAGAGATGCTGTATGTTGAGACTTTGTCCTCTTCCGGAATAAAATCGAATCGCTTCTTTTTTATGCATTTATAAATTCCCATATCAGAATTACGGGAACACTTACTCCTGGAAATAATGAATGTATGAGACATATCGAACTCATCATCATTCGGAAAGATGATATGTTGAAGGCAGGAACTGGATGTGGCAGGATCTCTTGCCCTGATGAGATAGTACTGAGAAACCTTCTGGATATGCGCAAGATTATTGAATGAAATATAGCCTTGGTCCGCAATATACAGACAGGGCTCCTTCAGAATGTTCCGATCGGTCAATTCGGCCAGGCCTGCGGATTCATCCGCCAGGCGTATCGGCCGGATCCGGGCGTCCACATATCTGTCCTCGAGGATATCATACAGAGCATTCAAATGGTACTGGTAAAAGCCTCCGTTCCCTTTGGCGTATGGCATGAACGAATCGGTATCTTCCGCAAG
>CAYWFB010000177.1:0-1355 GCA_964457415.1 uncultured Eubacteriales bacterium
GCAACCCAAGAAACCGATTAAAATAATTGAGTTTGCTGGAACATGTTTTGAGTTGATTTTGCTCAATGTTTTGCTGAAAGGAAGTGTCTTTTGTTCTGCTAATTGGTAGCAAACGCGAGAACCTGACATCAAAAATCCGTTTGCAGCACCAATAACTGAAATGATGATACCTATTTTTATTAAAGTACCGCCAAAATCACCAAAGATTTTTACTGCAATAGCTGATGCAGGTGACGCTATATTCATAAGCTCGTCTGCAGGGATTACCCAGATATATGCAATGTTGATTATGATGTATATAAGCATAATGATTGAAACACCGCCGACAATCGCACGTGGCAAATCGCGTCCTGGATTTTTCATTTCGCCTGCTATCGCACCAACATTTGTCCATCCTTCAAAGGCAAATAAAACTGCTAAAAGTGTTGAACCTAAAACTGCACCTGCCTGCTTGTCTTCTGCTACCAAAGGTGTAATAACAGGGTTTCCGCCTTCGCCAAGAATAAAACCAAATATCATAAGTGCAAACAAAGGTATAAGCTTACAAACAGTAAACACAATTTGGAATCTTGATGCTGATTTTGAACCTAAAACATTAAACACAACAAGTATTATAATGGTCGCCATAGCAATAGGCAGAGCATACTGTTCGCCCACATAAGCAGAAAGCTCGTTACCTACTGTAACACCATAACTTGCCAAAAATGCAGGATAAAAAATTAAAGTCTGCATCCAACCTGCCAAGAAACCTACCTTTTCGTTATAAACGTCTGTAAGGTAAGCCACCATACCACCTGTACGGGGTATAAGAATAGCAATTTCTGCAACTGTCAAAGCAGCAAAAATACTTGCCAAGCCACCAACAACCCAAGCAATCATACCCATACCGGGTGCGCCACCTGTTGCCTGATAAATAGCGTAAGGCTTAAAGAATACGCCGGCACCAATTACGCAGCCCACAACGATTGACATTGCAGACATAACGCCCAAATTCTTTTTGAGTGTTCTTTTTGTTTCCATAAAACAATCTTCTTTCCATAATTTTGTTCTTTTAATATTGCCAAGTAAAGAAAAAAGCATTGCGAAAACGCAATGCAAAAGAACATAACACAAAAAGTGTTTTAATAATTTCTGTCCTTTTGCCTGAGAGTTTAACAACAATGTGCTTTGCACCTTCGGCACCTGATTTAACAGGATTCTCCAGAATGTTATCCGTTTGCAGTCCTTGTACCTGAGAGCGTTACTCCTTCGGAAAAGCTTAAAGCTTTATTTCCTGCAACCTTCACTTAACAAAATATTAACTTGTGTTTAATAATACATAATTTAATAGCGTTTGTCAATATTTTTATTGACTT
>CAYWFB010000178.1:0-1337 GCA_964457415.1 uncultured Eubacteriales bacterium
CGCTTTTACACGAATCTCGGATTTTTTAGACTGTTTTTTTACAGCCCCTTCTTTTGTCTTACTTTAAATACTTTATCATTTGTATTAAATATTTACCTGTAAAATCATCAATTTCGTCTTTATCTAAAGGTCTTTTACCAAAGTTTGTAAAACCATTTCTTTCATAGAAATCAACGAGACACTTTTTGTCTTCACATTCTAAATATACAAATTTACCGCCAGCAATTCTTTGTACTTCCCGAACTTTATCGCAAGCCAACTCTAACAATTCATCTCCTAAAATCAGCTTGTTGTTATCGTTGGAATAGTTTTTACCTAATTGACCAATTAGGACTGTACTCATTCTATTTACTTTGGATTTCTTGTCATAAATTGCAAATCGATGCAATCTTCTACTAAATTTTGAGTTTAATTGTTTCCTTGAAAATTCTATATCAA
The DNA here is from genome assembly GCA_964457415.1 of uncultured Eubacteriales bacterium. Lineage (GTDB taxonomy): Bacteria > Bacillota > Clostridia > Oscillospirales > Acutalibacteraceae > Fimenecus. Next base: position 439 of record CAYWFB010000178.1, read on the forward strand.
AATTTTTTATTGCAAGAGCAAAGTAACCTACAAAATATTTTTTACCCTCTTCTATGTAAAAAACCAAATGAGTTTGTGCAACACCCTGTTTGGTAAATAGTATAGCTTTTTTCTTCAGAAAAGTTTCAACATCTTTGTTTTTATCACAAGAAAACTCGGAGAGAATATCCTTTGTCTTTTCCTCTCCGAGTTCTTCTAACATATCACTTAACAGTACTAATGCGTAACTATTATTCACGTTTCAAAAAAGAACTCCTTTAAATCATTCCTTTTAATTGTTGAAACATCTTTAGAAATAGTTGCTTTTTCTGTTTTTTTGCTTTTTGCTTTTTCAAGCGCGGACACTAAGTTACGGCATGCAGCTTTGTTGTTAATTGTGACATTTTTATAAAAACTTTTTGTTGCCATATTATAGCCTCCTTCTTTTATATTTTGAGATTAAATATGTTTACATATTCCCCCACAATTATATTTTATGCAAAAATCACATGAAATTCAATAGTCATTTTTACCAATTTTACAATATATTCACTATCAGTATTTACAATTTAAATGCAAAAAATCGTCAAAATTACTAAAAATTATTTTTCACAATAAATTCACTAACAAACTATCAGTATTATTAGATATTGAAAAAGCACTTCTTTCGAAGTGCTTTTATGGCTGGGGAATAGGGATTCGAACCCCAACAAACAGAGTCAGAGTCTGTCGTGCTACCGTTACACTATTCCCCAATGGGCAGAAGTTATTATATATTAATAAAATGCAATTGTCAAGAGTTTTTTCAGAATTTTTAAAGATTTTTCGGGATTTTTCGGGATTTTTCGAGTGATTCGCGAATCGCCCCTACTATATTGTAACAACTTAAACTTTACTTTTGTAAAATAATGTGATATACT
>CAYWFB010000179.1:0-1330 GCA_964457415.1 uncultured Eubacteriales bacterium
TAATGTTTCTATTTGGGTTATTTGATTGTTCTGACATTGCAATTTTAGCAAGCGGGTACATCCTGACACATTGACTGCAGTCAAATGGTTATCTTCGCATCGTAAAAGAGCTATGACGTCACATCCCGATATATCGATGGTTCCTTGTAAATTGTTCTCCGCAAGTTCCAAGTGTATTTCTCCTTCCTCTTCATAATAGCCTACTCCATACCATTCCGTAATTGGCTTATCCGAACACCAGTTTGTGTTATTCGTCCAATTGTCTCCATTGGTAGATTGGTAAAGCTTGATTAGCAGTTCTCTAATATCTACATCATGGGTATCTTTGCTTATCTGTGTACCTCTTTCATCGTAAACGGCGGCCTTGATTGTTTTCATGGTGTTTGATGGACAGGAAACCGTCACTTCTCCATTCTCATTAGCACACTGCACTTGTACAATAGTACCCACACCTGTAGCATCCTCATTTTCATCTTCTCCGTCACTGCCGTATTTATGCGAACTGACAACTACCGGCGAAGGTAATGAAGTGGGGATAATTGTTTCGGCACAAGCCAGTGTGTCATAAACTACAAAGGTAACTTGATTACTTCCGGAAATACTTTCGCTTTTCTTCTTCACCTTATGTGGCGAACGGTAGAACTCCCAGCAGAAAAGTTCATCTTCATAGCCCTCGATATCCTTTTCATTGGAACGGATGAAAGGATTGAGGTGGAGTGTAGACTTCAAGTCCATACCGATTGAAGCACCATAGGTAAGCGAAGCACCTATTTTGTTTTCTCCGAGATTCATTTCCAAAGAGCCTTTGCCTTCTTGCTTGAGGAAAGGCTTGATGTCTATAACGGGACCTACAAGACCATACAAATAGACATATACCCGAGGATAGGCACTGGCCTTGGTTTCAATACTCAGTTCGGCCGTCAAGGTAGGCGGTACGGCTTCGATTGATTCTTCTGTTTCCGAAAAATGACTGAGGCTGTTTGTAGCCTGACTATATCTGAATCCGGCTTCGGTTCTCAAATTATATTCCGCTCCTACCGTAGCAGTAAACTCTCCTTCCACTTTTAGTTCGCAATCGCCCAGCAAGTCGGTACGACAGCTTACATAAACCGGAACTCCCGGTGGCGGACCTACCGAAAACCAGGCTCCTACCGGACGGATGAAGTCTTTTTTGGTGACTACTTCCTTACTCTCTTCTTCGAAACCGCCACTCGATGTAAAAGTCAGCCCCAGACTTGCATTGACCTCTCCTACAAGCGATGCGCTCATTTCGATCAGATTGCTTTTATAGTTATTGACAAGTTGCTTGACATTATCGAAATTGAAATCG
>CAYWFB010000180.1:0-1300 GCA_964457415.1 uncultured Eubacteriales bacterium
GTAAAAATAAAAGTGCTGTCAGCCATCTTGAAAGCATAGATGCCGAAAAGAGCATTGTAAAGAAAATGTATGAAGTATTCCGTAGCACACGCTCTATTCAGACCACCGCTAAAATCATAAGCAAAAACCACCGTACAAAGCAAGGTGCAGAATTTAATGCTTCTACCACAAGGCTTATATTAACTAACCCCATTTACTGTGTTGCCGATGAATGAGCCTACAACTATTCCCTTGAACAAGGCGGAAATATCTTCGGTGACGTTTCGGACTTTGACGGACAGCACGGTATTTCCTGCTATAACAAAACAGACCAATGCAAAGTAGAGGATGAGAACTCCACATTCTTCAACCCAAAATTCTCACAGATAATGACACGAAAGCCGATTGAGGAATGGATTATTGCTGTTGGTCAGCACGAAGGCTTTATCCCGTCAAACGAATGGATAGAAACGCAAGAGCTTCTTGCGGCTATTGCAGAAAAGTATAACAGACCGCACCGCCGTACCAATGCTCTGCTTGCGGGAATTATCTATTGTCCGATATGCGGCAAGCGTTTAAGTGTTACCTCCGAGTCTAACCGATAGACACACGGAAAACCACGCTTCAAATATACCTGCCCCGGTGTTCGCAAGAAGAAATGCTCCTTTAAGGCGGTTGACGGTGTTTTGCTCGATGAATTTGTCGTAGCACAGTTATCCAATCTCAGTGATGAAAATGCCGTTTATTACAACACCATTTTCAATGAGAAACTGCAAAATCTCATTGCCAATGATGAAACTGAAACGGAATACCGTGAAACCAAGAAAACCATTGAGCGAACCAAAGCGGCAATAGCGGCACAGGTACGGAATATGCGTGAAGCTGGCGACTCTCTCCGAAAGTTCATTGAAGATGATATTGCCGAAATGACAAAAGACCTTGAACGGCTCGAAAAAGCTCTTGCCCGTATTCAGGAAAACAAGGTGGATAACGCCTTGCTGCTTCAGGAACTTAACGAAATAAGGAAGAAACTGCTATCCTTTGCAGAGTATGCAAAAGATGCAGAACCTTCCGAACTTGTCAATTTAATCTCAACCGTTGTTGAGAGGATTTATATTTCCACAGAGAAAGGCAAGCGAATTGGCCATATCTTTGTGAAGGGCTGCACAACTGAGGACTATACAGACCTCTTCGGCGCAGCCGATTACATAACGGACATCCATAATCCTTTAATTTTTAATATGTGTGATTCAGAACAGTATAGAGATAGCGATATATCATTGAAAATCGCAACAATTTATGATATAATTAGCCCGAAAGA
>CAYWFB010000181.1:0-1295 GCA_964457415.1 uncultured Eubacteriales bacterium
GGCAAGCTCTCCCCTGAAAATGAGGTTCGGGCTGAGGAATATAGTAACCGGGTAATTTATTACGGCAATGAAGAGAGATAGTGTTTGGAAGAACTTGGATTGGGTAACGATAGTTGCCTATCTGTTGCTGGTTACCTTCGGATGGTTCAGTGTGTGTGGAGCCAGTTATGAGTATGGAGATGTAGATTTGCTTGATTTTTCAACTCGTGCCGGTAAGCAGTTTGTGTGGATTATCTGTTCTTTTGGCTTGGGCTTCATTCTGTTGATGCTCGATGATACTTTCTACGATACGCTTTCTTATTTGATATATATAGGGTTGATGTTGTTGCTGATTGTCACCATATTTATTGCGCCCGACACGAAGGGGTCCCGTTCGTGGCTGATACTGGGACCGGTCAGTCTGCAACCTGCCGAATTCGCCAAGTTTGCCACGGCATTGGCGTTGGCAAAGTTTATGAATGCGTATGGCTTTACCATCAAGAATTGGCGAAATGCTTTGACACTGTTATTCCTTATATTGCTGCCGATGGGTTTGATTGTTGCTCAAAAGGAGACAGGCTCTGCATTGGTTTATCTCTCTTTCTTTCTGATGCTTTATCGGGAGGGAATGCCCGGGGTTGTACTCTTCTCCGGTATATGTGCCGTACTCTATTTTGTGGTGGGCATCCGTTATCAGGAGGTGATGATGAGTGATACACCGACACCCGTTGGAGAGTTTGCTGTACTTCTGATAATACAACTCTTTGCAGCAGGCATGATGTGGCAATACCGACGGCGATGGATTCCTGTACGCAACATACTGTTGACTATATTGATATCATTAATCGGGGGGTATTTGACAGCCCGTTATGTGGTGCCGTTCAATTTAGTCTGGGTGCAGTGGGGGGTATGTGTGTTGCTAGTGTGTTATCTGTTTTATCTGGCACTTAGCGAACGCGTACGCAGTTACTTGCTTATTGCTCTTTTTGCTATGGGGTCTGTGGGGTTCCTCTATTCGGCCGATTATGCTTTTAATGAAGTGTTGCAACTGCATCAGCGTACTCGTATAGAAGTCTTGTTGGGTATGAAAGAAGATTTGACCGGTGCCGGCTACAATGTCAATCAATCCAAAATTGCTATAGGTTCGGGTGGCTTGATGGGGAAGGGATTCTTGAACGGTACGCAAACCAAGTTGAAATATGTGCCCGAGCAAGATACAGACTTCATCTTTTGTACGGTGGGCGAAGAAGAGGGTTTCGTAGGAGCTACCACAGTATTGCTGCTTTTCTTGATTTTGATTCTGCGACTGATAGCCT
>CAYWFB010000182.1:0-1291 GCA_964457415.1 uncultured Eubacteriales bacterium
GCAGCGCCGTGAACTTATCTTTTGTGGCAGGGATTACTGTGATTGCTCTTGCCATCCTGTTTGCCTCCTTTCATACGCTTGTTGTCTTGCTGTTTCTCGCTTTTCTGCCGTCCAGGACTCTGCTCTGGATCGGTCTGCCCAAATGCGGGTAACTACGCTACCGTCCGCCAAATGGAAATGGAGCGTGTTGCCGTCATCGGCTATGATTTTCTCAATGTCCGCAGGGTTGCTGACCACTTCGGCTACCAAAGCATCCAGAGTTGATTCTGGGATTTGTTTCGAGGCACAGTATTTTTTACCTCTGGTATTGAATGTGGCACAGATCCAAACGACCCTGGTAGGTGTTGTTTTTCGGCGGTAGTTCTTACCGCACTTGGCGCATTGAATCAAACCCGTGTAGAAAAATGTCGGCTTGGCTGGCGGAGTGGATTTCCGGCTGCTTGCTCTGCGTTCAATCTCGGTCTGTACTGCCTGCCATTCATCTATCGGAATGATGGCTTCGTGGGTGTCCTCGGCAAGGTAGCGAGGCCGTTGCCCTGTGTTTTTGAGCATCCGCTTGGTGATGTGGTTTTCGCAGTAAGTCGTCTGCAGGAGTAAATTCCCTGTGTAGCAGTAGTTGCGGAGAATCTTGGCAATAGTCTGCGGATGCCAAATGCTGCCGTGCATCGTTGTAGGGATGCCGTCCTCGTTCAAGCCTGCGGCAATGCGGTTAGGTCCCCAGCCGCCCAGGTACTCCCTGTAAATACGGCGGACAAGTTCGGCCTCGTCTGGAATGATGTAATACTGCCCATCCCGCATTCGGTATCCGAGCATTCGACCATTCCAGGGCATTCCTTCCTCGAAGTTCTTTTTGATGCGCCACTTTTGGTTCTCACTGGCGGATCGGCTTTCTTCCTGGGCATAAGATGCCAAGATGGTCAACATCAACTCGCCATCGGCACTCATCGTGTGGATGTTCTGCTCCTCAAAAAAGACATCCACCTCCAACGCTTTCAACATACGGACGGTCTCAAGGAGCGTCACGGTATTTCGCGCAAAGCGGGAGATGGATTTCGTGAGTATCATATCAATTTTTCTGTTACGGCAATCTTCCAGCATCTGCTGAAAGCCAGGGCGCTCTTCCTTTGTGCCGGTGATAGCTTCATCAGAATATACACCGACAAATTCCCAAGTGTCCTCTTTTTGGATGAGGTCATTGTAGTAGCTGACCTGGGCAGACAGCGAATGAAGCATTGCATCCTTGCCACTCGACACACGGGCATACGCAGCAACCCGTTTTTTACGCTGCAAC
>CAYWFB010000183.1:0-1285 GCA_964457415.1 uncultured Eubacteriales bacterium
TGAGCAATGCTGGTTGCATTGAATGGAATCTGAAGGAGATCGTTGAACGGATAATAAAAAAACATCCGAAAATTCAGGAAATATACTTGTTTGGATCACGTGCGTATAATACGGGTTCGCTGCGTTCCGATATCGACTTGCTGGCTTTTTCTGACGGTAATCCGATACCTCAGTCAGAGATCAATGCTTGGTTACCTTTTGCGTACCCTTTGGTTGATTTGTTTTGGACATACGATAAGCAAATTGCGCAGTCAGCAGCAAATGGCAGTGCAATCCGGTGCAGAGAGGAATACAAAGATATCATTGATCAGATTGACGCAATCAAATTATGGGACACACAGAATGGATTTATGGAATTCGACCGCTGGAATCAAGTCACACTAGCGGAGCAGAATTTCAAATTGAGTGTAATACCGACATATTCCTTGCAAAGTGCCGGGCAAAATATCCATGAAGCACTCGAATCTTTGGAGAGGTCTGGAATTAAAAGCTATTTTGCAGGGAGTAGTTGGGAAGAAATCGGGCAAAGCATTGTCAAAATTGTTGAAACAAGCTTGCAAAAGCCCACAAAATTTCAGAGAAGAGCTGGCTCGTTCTCTTTTGATACGATCAAACTAAAGAATGAGTATGATTTTCAAAACCTGATTCATCTGATACTGCGTTCGCTATTCCCTGATATTGAAGGGGAAAATATGGTCATTACGATTGATGGAAACACGAAAAATGCAGACTTCGGATTGGCTTTTAATAAATTGATCATAGAGGCCAAGCATATAAATTCAACGAGTAAAAAAGCGGAAGTCATTAAAACATTAGAAGGTCTAAAAAGTTTCTATGCAGAGAATCCTAATGTGAAGTGCTTGGTGTTTTTGATTTTGTATGAAAAGACCGTAGAGATTGATCCTGCAATTTTGGAAGCACGGTTTTCAGCAGAATATGCTTCTCCGCGAATCTATGTTCGTTTCTTTGAAAATACCTATTGCGAGACATAGAAATATAAAGCACCGACTTTTTGTGGGAGCTGCGGTGAGGAATATAGTTTCTGGAAGCACATAATTTGATTATTTCGTATTATTAGCTGCCGCCGGATGGTATTGGTTGATGCCATCTGGCGGTAGTATCTTTCGGAAAGAAAAGACTTGCAATTTTTAAAAGCTATGGTACAATCACGACACCTTGGGGTGGGACATGGTATCTGCTCCGGGGTAAGAGAAAACAGCCTGACCCATGTTTTGACCCATGTTGGAACCGGGGCAGGAGATTACCGGCAGAGGAAGAAAATCTC
>CAYWFB010000184.1:0-1276 GCA_964457415.1 uncultured Eubacteriales bacterium
GTGCGGTAATTGTAGATGACATTTACATCCAGACCAATGGCTTCGGGGTGAATGCCTACTACACCGGACAAGACGCATTTAACTCTGATGATGTGTATTCTGGAAATGCAATCTTTATGGAAAACACCAAGGTGACTTACAATGCAGGGAAAGATGTATGGACTTACTCACCCGTGAAGTATTGGCCGAACAATACGGGAGACAAAGTGAGCTTCTTTGCTTATGCTCCGTATGGCGGTGGCTTTACTCTTAATCAATCAAAGATTGATTATACCGTCCCAGCCGATGCCAAGAGTCAGATTGACATCATTTATCATAAAGCCGATGGCGATGAAGAGTCTGGCTATGAAAAGACAATCGACATGACTAAACCTACTGTCAACAAGGCTATCAAGTTCAACTTCCAACACGCATTGGCCCGCATTGCTTTCGGTGTGAAGGCAGTAGTGGATGACACCAGCGTCGATAGTGACAACTTGCTCGATGGCAATACCCGTATCAACGTCAGGAAAGTAGCATTGGTTGGTACTGACGAGACTGAGGAAGAACCGAGTGGCCCTTTCTATAGTCAAGGAACATTGGACATGGTCAGTGGCACCTGGTCAACTGACGAAGCGGAAGGACAAGCCTACATCCTCGAAGGTGACCATTTCTATCGTGCAGTGGAAGAAAATGGTGAAAAGGTTGCCCAGCTTACCAAGTTCAATCCTTCCCAGCAATTGAACGATGAGGACTCTTATCTGATGATTATCCCTCAGGATTTCTCGGGAGAAGATACCAAATTCAAAATTTACATCGAATATGATGTAATCTCTGAAGAGGTAAACAACAACGGTCAGAGCGAGAACACTACCAACGACGGCAGCACCATTACCAATAAGATTTTCTCCGATGCATTGAGTACCGACTTTATCGCAGGTCAGGCATATAAATTCACCCTCATGCTCGGCATGACCAGCGTGAAAGTCGAAGCCGAAGTGGCAGATTGGTCGGAGGAAACAAATCAGGATGTCTGGTTGCCAAATAATAGTGAAGATGAGGGTGATGGAGATGATGAAGGTGACGATGATGATATAAGTGTTCTGGATGATAGCACTGTCGCTTCTGCTTCATTAGAAGGTGAAGGTACAGAAGATTCTCCGTTCTTGATTGAGGATGCAGCGGATTTGCTGTATTTGTGTGAAAGAGGTGAAAACTTGTATGATGAGAGTCCCGATAAATATTATAAATTGGTTAATGACATCCAAGTAAACAGCAGTGATTGGACATCGATTGT
>CAYWFB010000185.1:0-1260 GCA_964457415.1 uncultured Eubacteriales bacterium
ATCTTATCACCGGTGAACTTGACAGTTTCTGTGGCGGTGATGAAGTTATCATTGCGGATGCGGAATTAACAGTTCTGACATAAAAGAGGGCGGTTCGTCATTTTATACAAAACATCACAAGATAATTTAGTTAAAATGACGAACCGCAACCCCTTGACAAACCGCACAGAATCAGTTATAATAAAGACACAATCAAACGAAAGGAATTGATAATTATGACAATTACCATGTATGTGAATTGGAGAGAAGAAGTCGTACTGAATGAAACGCAGTACGCAGAAAAGCAGGAAGAGAACGCACGAATCCGGTCGGATGATAGTTACTACTTCAATGAGTTTCTTGAAGAGAACTATTCCCCTGCTGAAATCTTCAACCTGAGCGAAGAGGACAAGAAAAAGGTTCTGGATGATTGGCTGAACGTCTGCTTCGAGCAGGCTGACGACGAGATGTGCGAAGACTACGAAGAAATTACTATGGAAATTTAATGGAAAGGGGCTTGACAAAAGCCCCTAACCATGATATAATGTAATCAATCCAAGAGGAAAGGAAATGATAACAATGAAATTTGATACTTACATTACAATGATTTTTCTTGCGACATTGGTTGCGCTTGCGGGATTGCTGGGTGTGGCGATGCTGATTGATGGTATTATCAATCTGTTCTGCTGGATTTTTTAAGGGGGCGGTAAAAAATGTTTCAACCCAAGTTTAAGATTTACCTCAGATGTTGCGGACATTTCATTGTCCATCCCAAAACCTTCCCCACATACAAAGAAGCGTATGCGGAAGTCAAGAAAAATAAATACAAAAAGTTCAAAATAGTTCTTGACAACTGGCCGGAAGCATGATATAATAAAGACACAATAAAGGAAAGGAATTGATACTATGAAAAACAAAATGCATTACATGGACATGGAGACCGGAGAGGTCGTATTCACTCACAGCGAGGCCATGGAACTTTACAGACAGGGGCATGAGATTTCTGTTTGGAGTTGGTCGGACGTGTGCCAAGAGATGATTGAGAGGGTTCAGTGGGTTCACTGATCCCTCTTTCATTTTTCGGCGGCGCGCCCACGACCCAGGCGCGCCGATTTCGCGCTTTAAAGCGCTAAAGCAATATTTTTCTGCACTTTAGCACGCTAAAGTGTTAACGCATTAAATCCTGAAAGCGCTTCACCACGTTAAAGCGCCAAAGTGTCCACCGCACACGCACACTTCATCCAGTTAAAGTGTCCGCCACACGTGGACACTATGCAAGAT
>CAYWFB010000186.1:0-1249 GCA_964457415.1 uncultured Eubacteriales bacterium
TCTCCCATATACTATAGGAGAAGATCCTCTATTATATATGACGAAACGAAATGGAATTATTTCCTATTATCTGGCAAGTGTAGAGAATGTATGGAGCTATCTGAATGTTTTGACTAATGAACATATTTGGGAAATATTCGTTGCTGTGGTACTGGAAGTGATTAACGAATCAGAAAATCTTTTTACTTATGATGGGCGAGAAAGACTGCTTGCACAGTTTAAAGGAGAAAGACTATTCTGGTCCGAAACAATACGCAAAGGTATGTTGAAGACATTACTAATTAAAGCAGCGTATCAAAAAGATCAGGAAACACAGATTGCATTAAATAGATTAGTAGAGAAAATTTTAGAGTGTGTGAAAACAGAAAAACAGTGGAGCTATATAGCAAGATTTTGGGGAGAACTATGCGAAATATCTCCTGTAGCGACACTAGAAAGACTTGAAAAAGAGTTAAGTGAGGATACAGGGTTATTATCTCTCTTTAGAAATCAATCTAGTGATTTTATCTTTGGAAGGAATGCATATATTGATATTCTGTGGGGAATTGAACAATTTCTTGTACAAAAAGAGTATTTTTGGCAAGGGTTTAGGTGGCTTTTGAAATTGGATTCGTATCGTTTCGAATATAAATCGAATTCACCTAAAGATATTTTTACGAAGATTTTTTGTACTTGGGTAAATTTCTGTGCTATTGAGAAAGCAGAGGAAAAACTAATTGCTGCAGAAATGGCTTTTGAGAGCAATTATGAAAATACATGGGAGTATTTGTATGCAGCAATTGATAATAAAGGGCGAAGCATATTTGGTGGAATCTCATCACCTAAATATAGAGAGCATGAAATAACGAGATCTACTACGGTAGCTGAAATGCAAAAGGCACATCTAGGTTATTTTAATCTTCTCATAAAACATATGGATTTTTCCGTCGAACATTGGGAAAAAATGGTAGATTTATCAGACGATTTACCAGATGATTTAAGAGAAGAAGTGTTTGAACAACTTTTATATGAAATTAACCAAATGTCTGATGAAGAAGTGATGCAAATAAAAAATGAAATTCGACATCTTATATATAGGCATAGATATTTTGCTTCTTCTGAATGGGCTATGTCTGAGGAAATAATAGTTGAATATGAAAATCTTCTAAAATGCATTAATATAAATACACCGGAATATGAATATGTGTATTTATTCAAAAACGGTTGGGACCATCCACTTTTACATCCAGTTCCTCACGATGAAGAGGGA
>CAYWFB010000187.1:0-1239 GCA_964457415.1 uncultured Eubacteriales bacterium
GACGAGCCAGCGCATGACTGCCATTGTCCGGCAGATGTGGTATACTGACCTTACCATGGTCAAGACTGTGGATAAGCGGAAGTCCTACTTCCAGTTGGCAAAGTAAGGAAGGGGCGCAAGCCCCTTCCCCATCCTAAAAAAGGAGTTGATACCAATAGATAAGCGAATTGAGGCAATGAAAAACCTTGGTTTTTCAGACGAAGAAATTAAACAGGTTCTTGCGGACGATAAAGCCATTGACCAAGGAAAGCGGATGCCGTTTGACCTGACACCAGAAGAAGAAAAGCGAGCGAAGAAATACGCCAACGCAGACGAGCATAAAAAGCCTGCGGAGAAGGTGAAGCGCGAGCGCAAGCCCAACGAATACAAGGGTAATTTTATTGCGGAATTGCGTAATTTTATCGCTGAAAACTTCACAGATGACCCTGAAACTATTACAATTTTGAACGCAGAGCGTGAAATTTTGTGGGAAAATCAGGGAATTAAATACAAAATCACCCTATCCTGTCCGAGAAAATAATAAAAAAGGGCGATTTCTCGCCCTTTTTTATAAAAAAACTATTGACAAATGAGTGATTTTGTGCTAAAATGAAGAAGAATTAAGGAAAGGAATTGATAATTATGAGCATCACCATTATTTCTGATGAACCTGTGGTTCTGTATCGCAAGTTCCGTAACGGCAGACCTGCGGTTGCCATGGAGTTCATGCCCAACTGTGGCGAAAACATCAAGAATGAACAGGCGGTTTATTTCTTCAAGTTCTACAACGAAACTACGCTTGAGTTCAACAAGGTCGGCACTTCCGCAAAGGATGTTGTCGCACGACTGCGGGATGAAATCGGTGAGTATTCCAAGAAATTTGATATTCGCCGGGTTGAGATTCACCGTATTCGTTCCTGCGGTCACTATCCTGCTGAAGGTGCGGAATCTGCTCTGCGGGCAGAACTCATTCGCAAGTACCCCACAGCGTTTCGCAAGAATGACCGCTTCTTTGGGGTTGACATTGCCCCTGAGGTTTTTGATGAAATCGTGAACAGTTTTCTGGAAGGGGGTGTCTTTTAATGTCTAGATACATGGTAGATGTGAGTTTGCGGTGTACCTATGAGGTTGAAGGCAACACTGAAACAGAAGTCATTGAAAAGGCTTGGGATTGGTTCACCGAATGCGTCCCCGATTTTTACACCACTCGCATTTGTTGTGGAACGTGCGCCCATCGAGATGAAGAAACCGGGGAGTGTC
>CAYWFB010000188.1:0-1236 GCA_964457415.1 uncultured Eubacteriales bacterium
AAAGTGATGACCCTGCTACCGAAACATACCTTGGTACAGGTATTGAACCACTTTATTGGAATATTTATCCGTCACTCAATACACTTGACTATCAGTCGAATAATCTGCAAGATTACTTCATTGTGCGATTTGCCGATGTATTGTTGATGGCTGCTGAACTGGGTAGTACTAAAGCGCAGGAATATATGAATAGAGTACGCAGCCGTGTAGGTCTTGAATCTGTTCCTGTTACTTTGGAGAATATAAAGAAAGAACGTCATTGGGAACTTGCTTTCGAAGGTATCCGCTATTTTGATTTGTTGCGTTGGCACGATGAAAATCTGATTACAGAAAACCGTTCGAACGTGAAGGTGCTGAATCAGACTGTGGAAACCATTATTTCTGTACCTTTCCGTACTGAGACTAAAGGATTCCTGCCTATCCCTGACCAAGAAATACAGAAATCTCAGGGTGTTCTCAAACAGAACGAGGGTTGGGCATCCAACGAAGGTAACTGGTAATGTATAGACTAACCTTTAAATAATTGACTTTTATGAAGAATAAATATTTGATGTGGTTGGGCAGTTGCTTCCTGGCATTGGTGATGAATGCTTGCTTGGAACCTGCCGTAGATGATGACTCTCTCGGTACGGTAGTTTCAGCCGAGTAGATTGCAGCTAACCTTGATGTACGGGGTATCACTCCGGGTAGTAATAAAGTTATCATTGAAAATAAGAATATGGGTATTGGCGGTATGTGGGATTATCTGGTAGGTATTTCTACAGCGCAATGTGACACGGTATTGATACCTTTCTTGGGCGAACAGACATTGAAGTTTTATGCTACTTGTGGTTCTGACTATGTAGTTGTGGAAAAGTCGGTACAGATTGATGTTATAGACCATCCGCTTGATCCGTCGTGGGCCATGTTGGCCGGTGAAGGCGTTGAAGGTAAGACCTGGGTGTGGGATTCCAGCTATCCCGATGGAAGTTGGGGCTGCTGGGGCGCAGGTGGTTATGGTTGGAGTCCTACAGGACCTAATTGGAATTGCATGGGCATAGGTGAATCTAATGATTATACTACTGTAGACCCAAAGGAATACATCACATTCGACCTGAATGGTGGTGCCAATGCCACTTTGCATAAAGCAGATGGTACAACTGTGAAAGGTTCGTTTGAATTTAAAATGGGAACTTCGGCCGACAAGGCAGCTCTCGGTTGGGTTGGTACGTTGACCTTAAAAGGTACCTCTTTGCC
>CAYWFB010000189.1:0-1230 GCA_964457415.1 uncultured Eubacteriales bacterium
GCGGATGTCCCTTGGAAAAGATCGTTTTCGTAGGCAAATTGCACTTCATCATAAAACCAATCCGAAGTTTTTACATCGGTAAAGGGCATGGCTGCCATTAAGGGTGTGGCCGCAAAAACAAAGCAGAGGGACAATAATAATGTTTTGATAAGTTTCTTCATGGATGGTACCTCCTTATTCTAATGTTTTTTCTATAATCTCCATCATCGCAGGATTTGGAGACATTCCGCTTTTTTTGATGAGCCTGGTCATTCTGCCAACCATACCACCTTTTGTGCCATCATCCAAGTGATTGTCCTGTATCGCATCAACGCAAACACAGGCGGCGGCATAATACATTTTTTTCTTCTCGAAAATCATTGCCTTTCTCTGATAAGCAACTGTTTTTAATTGGGGATAACCGTATTTATCCCATTTTTCTCTCAATCTTTTATTGAGAATGATGTGGGTATCACATATTTGCAAAAGGGTTTCACACCCCGGGGAATCCAAGCCGCCGAGTGTATTTATAATAACAGTGTAGCGTCGCTCAATTTCTTGGTAAATTTCGAGGTATAAATCATGGTCTTTTAAGAAGTCCTTGTCCCTCATTCTCGCATCAAATTTTGCAATATCTGATTCTATTCGGATTTGCTCCGACATTTCTGTTTCCGCGGCCAATACGGAAAGACCGCATTTCGTGCAGAATTTGGCGCCACGGACATCGTTGCCGCATTTGGGGCAAAAATTCATAGGAGCACCCCCTTATAAAACCCGAGACAGCGCCACGGCTTTGCCGAGGATTTTAATTGTGCCGGCATCGTGTTCGCCGTAGACCATGGGCGGGTAATTAGTATTTGAAGCGATCAAAGTGATGTTGTTATCGGAGATATAAACGTGTTTGAGGGTGGCTTCATCGTCAATAATTACGCAGGCAATCTCGCCGTTTTCGACGGCATCTTGTTTGCGAATAAAGACAATATCGCCGTTGTTGATACCATCGCCGATCATGCTATCCCCTTTGCATTTGAGACAGAAATCAGCGTTGATGGCCCCGTCGGCTTCCTGGTATGCGTTATATTGCTGATCGGCAAAAGTGGGCTCGCCGCAGGCGATCTCGCCGAGCATGGGCACGGATTTAGTTTTAATGGGAAGGATGTTTTTGTAGGCCAGGCCGTCGTCGTCCCAACCCATAAGATATGCCGGGGTGGTCTCGAGAGAAGAAGCAATCAGCTCCATTCTATCAGAGGG
>CAYWFB010000190.1:0-1225 GCA_964457415.1 uncultured Eubacteriales bacterium
GTCACCTGTTTTGTAGATTTTACCCTCACCGAAGGGGTTGTCTATGAACTTTTCTGCTGTGAGTTCGGGGTTGTTAAGGTAGCCTTGTCCAACATTAACTCCGCCAATGCACAATTCACCCTTGACTCCGATTGGCAGGGGGTTATTGTGTTTGTCTGTGATGTATATGCTTGTGTTGTAAATGGGCTTGCCTATCGGTACTGGGTCAATGTCAGTAGGTACGCAATCGTAGTAGGTTACGTCAACTGCACATTCTGTAGGTCCATAGAGATTATGTAAGCTTACCTTTTCGCAGTCGAATAATTTGTAGAATCTTGTAACAAGTGATGCACTTAATGCTTCACCAGAAAGGAATACATATTTAACTGAATTGAATTTGCTTTGTTCCTCCTTGTTGTTCTCAAGATATGTTACAAAGATATCAAATACAGAGGGAACAAAGTGTAAATGTGTTACCTTGTTCTTTTCTGTTTCGTGGAGAATTTTTGCAGGTAAGAAGTGTTCATCGGGTTTAGATGCACAGAGTGCTCTGCCTGTAATACCCCACCAGAATAACTCCCATACAGAAACATCAAAGGTGTACGGTGTCTTCTGAAGAATTACATCATTCTCTTTAAGAGGATATTTGTCATGCATCCACAGTATTCTGTTAACTGCAGATTTGTGACTTATCTTCGCACCCTTTGGATTTCCCGTACTGCCCGATGTGTAGATTACATATGCAGTATCATCAGGAGTTGCCAGACATTCTGTTTTTTCGATTGGTTTGTTTTCTTTAAGTAATTCAGTAGCATCAATACAAGCAGTATTTCCTGCAAGGTGCTTAAACTTGCTCTGTGTAATCACTGCTTTTGCGTTACTGTTCTCTAATATGTAGCCAATTCTGTCCTGCGGATAGTTGGGGTCAATAGGTAAATATGCATTACCGCCACGGATAATTCCATATACTGCCCCATACATTTCGAATGAACGCTCACAGATTACACCGACTACAGATTTTTCTTCTGTAATCGCTCTTACCTTACTGTCTATTCTTTCAGCATATGCTTTGAAATCAGCAAATGTGATTTCTTCGTCATTTGCTTTAAGACATACCTTTTCCCTATTCTTTTCACTTGCTTCTTCGAAGAGTGAATAGAGTGTTGAGTTGTCAGGAATAGAGTAGATGTGTGTTGTGCTGTTGAAGTCGTAAAGAACAGTATTATTTTCTTCCTCACTCATAGCA
>CAYWFB010000191.1:0-1194 GCA_964457415.1 uncultured Eubacteriales bacterium
TTTAACATTGTGGCGTGTTATGAAAAGAGGCTGTCACACTTTCGTGCAACAGCCCATTTTATGTTGAGCTATTAAAATCCGTATCATTAGAGCAGAAATCAAACTCTGAATTTTCATCTTCTTTCATAAGTTTAGAGATTGCCATAAACTCTAGTCCTTGTTCGAATACATCGAGTTTGCTATCATTATTGAAATAAAACACTCTGCCAAAGAAATCGTTTTCAAGCATAAATTGCACATCTTTTTATTATGATTTTCCATCAAATAATACTGATGTGAATATTATTCCAAAACTACCTTACCAGACACCTTACTGTCAGTTGCAAAGGCTTCAAGAGTTTCTCGTTTTACCAACGCAAAACAGTTGCTGTTTGCATACTGTTCCGCATAGTTTTCTTCTATAAGCTTCATCACCTCTTGAAGCTGACGCACAACAGCGAACTGATGACCACACAGATACGGGTCATAGCAATCACAGAAGAAATCGCTGATTTTTGAATCTTCAAAAATAAATTCAATCTCATGAATATCATCATTGTCTTCAACAAGTGCACGACCTTGTTTTTCGTAAAGCGAAAGATATTTCACTTGTCCTTTTTCATAGAGCCAATCGCCGTGTTCACCACGACTCCAGCCAACAGGAATCTCATGCAAACCGAAAGAGCTTCCGTCTGAACAGCGAACATAATCAGCATCTGTCCTGATAGGAAAATCAAACCATGTAATCACTTTCTCATAGGGCAGAGCCGCACGGTCAAAAGTGAGCATATGTGTACCTACAAGATTGAATTCGCCTTTTATGTGGCTTTCGACCTTGCGAATGACACGCTCGTATTTAGAAAGGTCGATTTTAAAGTTATATGACAAACCCTCAACTGTACCCATAACGCCGTCGAGCTTACCGCTGACAAACACCTTATCCCCTATTTTCAAATCGAAAGTATCGTTGTAATAGGTGTATGGTCTATAAACATTAGGAAAACGGATTTCGGCGAGGCATTTGCGGGGTGCGGTTTCTTCTTCGGGGATTTCGGGCACTACGATTTCGCGCTCGGGAGTATTTTCATTGAATTGGAATCCGATTTTTGTACTCATAATTACATCTCCTGTTCAGATTCTTTTATGAGTATATTGTAACACGGAATGGCAGAATAGGAAGAAATTAAAAATAAACTCAGACCGTTTTTATGGACA
>CAYWFB010000192.1:0-1194 GCA_964457415.1 uncultured Eubacteriales bacterium
AAAAAGGATTTTTCACACTCAGCGAAAAAGAACAGAAGAATGCCGACAAGATTCTCAAGCTTAAAAAGAAATCAGCAATAATTCTTGTTATTATGCTCAGTATAACCTTTGTCGTTCATTGCATATTTGATGAAGAATTATATGGTAGCATTTGGAGAGCCGCCGCGGGTGGCAGAGAATTCACCGATATGGCGGAATTTAAAGAATACATCGAAACTGATGAGCCTCCAATAGAATATACCGAATACTTTTTCGGGTATTCTGTGCACCACAGCTCCGGAGTTGAAGAAACAGTAACAGCTATGTATGATGAGGAATACTCAGACTATCAGGCTCTCGATGACGAGATTTACGATGAAGAAATTACCTATGACGACTACGAAACAGTCACAATTGAAGAGCCTAACGGCACAGTGCTTTGCGAATACAAGCACATAAACACCAATGTTGTGAACATTGATGTGGAATATGAGGGCGACAAGGTCATTGTATATACATATACCGAAGCGGATATAAGTCAGGCAAACCGCGTGACAAGCTTT
Source organism: uncultured Eubacteriales bacterium (assembly GCA_964457415.1). Classification (GTDB taxonomy): domain Bacteria; phylum Bacillota; class Clostridia; order Oscillospirales; family Acutalibacteraceae; genus Fimenecus. Next base: position 543 of record CAYWFB010000192.1, read on the forward strand.
ATAAACGGATGCATTGTCACCGCGTATTTTATTGAGGCACTCGGCGTAATAATCGGATATAATGTAAAAAAGAGAAAACTTATTAAATAATTCAAAAGGACTACGGGGGTTGCCTGTAGTCCTAATTTTTTTAACAATCATTCTGCGAAAATCCCGAATTTATCTAAATCTATGTGTCCGTCGGATTCAAATATAATCCCCTCTTTTTCGAGAAGCTCACGTTGAGTTGCACCTCCGCCGAATGCAAAGCCCGTTGCTACCCTGCCCTCACGGTTTACTACCCTGTGACAAGGAATTACGCCGGGCGACGGATTATTGTGTAAGGCATACCCCACAACGCGTGCCCACCTCGGATTGCCCGCAAGCATTGCCACTTGACCGTAGGTTGCCACTTTGCCTTTGGGGATATTCTTAACAACCTCATAAATTCTTTCAAAAACTGTCATTTTAATTTCTTCCTTTTCTGTCGTTCCTCAACTTATAGTATATGATTTTTAAAATATAAATGCAAATAAAAAATAACATTGACAAATGAAACTTTTTATAATATAATATCAAGGCTGACAAAAAAAGTTCATACTTCGGGGTGTAGCGCAGATGGGGACGTTTGCGAGCGCTGCCGGTGGCAGATGAAGCGAGCAAAAAGGAGTGG
>CAYWFB010000193.1:0-1186 GCA_964457415.1 uncultured Eubacteriales bacterium
ATGATGAAAAATGCTCTAAATTGATTGAATCATTTATAATGAATATTCCAGTTCCGCCAATATTTATTTATGAAGTTGAATTTGGTAAGTATGAAGTAATGGATGGTTTACAGAGAATTTCAGCAATTCAAAAATATTATGACGGCAAATATGCGCTTAAAGGATTAACAGAGTGGAAAGAACTAAATGGATTAAAATATAATGAATTACCACAGAAAATTCGTGAAGGTATAGATAGAAGACAAATTTCCGTTATTTCATTATTGAAAGAATCGGCAAAAACACCGGGACAAGAACAGAAAATGAAAAGAATGGTATTTGAGCGTCTAAATACTGGAGGAGTAAAACTAGAACCGCAAGAGATTCGAAATGCACTTTATGATGGACCGTTTAATCAATTGTGTAAGGAGTTATCGGGAATGCCACTTTTTAGACAAATGTGGGGAATTCCGAATGCTCCAGAAGAGAATATTAGTTCAGAATATGATGTGGATGATGAAGTCAATTTTGCGGATGAAATAGCTAAGAACAAAATGTATATGCGAATGTATGATGTGGAATTAGTTCTTAGGTTTTTTGCTATGCGTCATTTAGAAGAGTTCACGAAACTTTCAGATTTTTTAGATGCTTACTTGATTTTTGGAAATAAGAAAATAAATGAAAATGTAGATAATGAGGAAAACTACAGACGACTTTTTATAGGGGAAATCGAGAAAGTTAATAAGATTTTTGGAGAAAAAGCTTTTTGTATATACGCAAAACAGAAAAATGGATACAAATGGTCGTCTCCTAAAAATATGGTGTTTGATCCGCTAATGCTTGCAGTTTCTAATTATGAAATTGTAGATGAAGATATAGATACAGAAGCTAATATGGAGATTCTAAAAAATAAGTATATCTCTGTAGATGAAGCACTTTTTGATGGAAAACGTCAGTCAAAAGCAGATATAAGAAAAAGAGCAGATTTTTTTGATGAGGTAATGACTAATATTACCGGAGTGAAATATCATGAACAGGATTGAAGATAAATATATTGCCTTTGAGAAAAACATAAATAATGTTGTTCAATTTATTAATTTTATCGAAATGCAAGAAGAGGAAATAAGCAATCCTAATGCATTAGAGTTAGTTAGGGAGGTTACGCATTCTTCGGTTCCATATAATGCTATGATTATTAGTTTATATG
>CAYWFB010000194.1:0-1186 GCA_964457415.1 uncultured Eubacteriales bacterium
GTAAACCAGCGATTTGCAAAATCGCGTAGCCGCAGTATGCGTTACCCAGAACACTGCTGTGTTCGCCAGGGCTTGGGGCGGGGGCCTCAACAAGCTGAGCTTTCTTCTCACCGGATGGTGGGAGGAGAGCGGGTTTTCTGGATTGTATATACAGAAACATTGCTTGCCGGTAGCTTTACCTACTCCAATAACAATAAATCTGAAACGAAAGGAAACTTACTTATGGATAGAATGGAATACACATCTATTGAACAGATCCCCCTTATCTTGGATGCTGATTGCATCGCTCTCGTGTTGGGAATCTCCCGGGCTAAAGCATATCAGCTCATGCATGATGATACTTTTCCTACGCTCCGCATTGGAAGACGTATGGTAGTTCGAAAGGAACAATTCATCGCCTGGATGGATAAAGAGACCGGTCTTCTACAGGAAAAATAAAAATCAAAAAATTCGCCGAACAGTTCGGCGAATTTTGGCGGTTCAAACTTTGCAACTGGTTGCAGGGAATGTATAATAACAATACGGCGTCACATTATGGATTGATTGTCGGAAAGGAGTGTTATGTCTAAGAAAAGATCCCCTGGCGAGGGAACAATTCGCCAAAGAGAAGGTGGCCGCTGGGAGGGTACCTTAATGGTAGGGTATCAATCAGATGGCCGTCGAAAATATAAAACCTTTTATGGCAGAACCCAAACAGAAGTAAAAAAGAAACTCCGGGAATATCAGGTCGCCAAAGAAAATGGTGAGTTGATTGGAATGGAGTATAACTTCTCTGACTGGGCTGATATCTGGTACGAGAATCACCGCGATAATATCAAGCCTACCACGCAAGAGCACTACAAATACACACTGCGGATTTTAAAAGATCACTTTGGCCGAAGAAAAATTATTGAAATCAAGGCGATGGACATTGAGATTTTTCTAAAAAAGCTCAAAAGAGATGGCCGTTCAAATTCTTGCCTTGCACAGTGCAGGGGCATGTTGTTCCAGATTTTTAATAAGGCTGAGGCAAATGATCTGGTCAAAAAGAATCCTGTCCGATTCGCAGAAAAAATGCGTAAGGAACCCCAGAAGAGAAAAGAAGCCTTTACAGCAGAAGAAGTAAAACTGCTTCTTGAGAATCTTCCGGAAGATCAGGTCGGGTGGGGAATCCGATTGATGCTCTGCACCGGAATGAGAACGCAGG
>CAYWFB010000195.1:0-1151 GCA_964457415.1 uncultured Eubacteriales bacterium
TTTGTCTAACTGTTAGAACAAAAGGTGGCGGAGGATCCCTCCCGCCACCATTGTATCATAATGTTCGGCTTGCTGCAATGTTTTTATTAGTCGTATCATATCAAAAGAATATATGCAAGCAATTTACTCATAATGTGTGTCGCAACCATAGGAGCCGTGTATATCGCAACGCGTTTACAAAGAATACAAAAATCCCGCTGCTTTCGCAAGGTGTGCTCTTGCGAACACATAAAGAAATGGAGCGGACTTGTGTCCGCTCCATTCTGCTTATATGTTATTCTTCAAAAACCAGCGTTCCTGTTACATCAATGACATCGATATCTCCGGTACATATAGTTTTATAATAGCAATCAGCATTTGCATTTCCTTCATAACCCAGACTGGCGAGCACCTGCCCATAACTGGTTGAGATGGAAGTATCGGTATTTTCAAATCTTCTACAATCACTGGCTTTGATTACACGCTCTATTTCTTCGGGAGAACCATAGACTTTTCCACCTTCAACAAATTCGAGGTTTTCCTCATCATATTCTCTGAATTCATACACCGCAACAACCTTGAAGGAGACATCTACGCTTCCGTCGGGCAATTGGGCACTTGCGTTTGCCAGTTTGGCCAGATGCTCGTCTTTCAAATAGAGCGCATAGTCTTCACTGTGTCTAGTCAAATCTCCGAAATCATTATAAGAGAAATCTTCACAAGGGCGAATTTCAAAGTATTCCTGCCAGTTGTCCAGCGTAATTTCAACAGTAACCAGCTTTTTCTCTTGGACTTTGGTTTCGGTTGTGTGGATGGTGCTTTCGTCCTCTCGATTGTTGCCACCACAAGCACACAAGGAAAGGCACATAACCGCCGCCAAGAGCAGCGCAATCAATTTTTTCATTCTATACTCCTACTTTCTGCGATAATGTTTCAACCGCGATACGGATATTTGTGGGGACACCTTTCATCTGCACATACTTTGACACCGAGGACGCGCCGCGACATAGGTGTCTGATCCTCCGTATAGCAATTCTATTGTAGTAAATATCTTTACTAACGTCAATAGTGAATTGTTTACTATGTTAAATTGTTGGCATACTATACCGGAGGAAAACGGATATACTTGGAACATCACAGACAATGTATGCCCGCTATGAAAGGGGCGCGAA
>CAYWFB010000196.1:0-1151 GCA_964457415.1 uncultured Eubacteriales bacterium
TTCTTGTCTTGAAATGGTTGCCATAACTGTTCTATTGTTTAGTTGGTACTTGAGAAACCTTGCTTGTGCATGCGCTTGATGGCACGCGTGCGGGTAGGTAGGTAGACCGGAGCCGTTTCGCCTCCGGCGTATCCGTTGGTCAGGTCGTTGAAACCCACCATGCGCTGTTTGCCTCCGAAGGCCACGAGTTCCACCTCCTTTTCTTCACCCGGTTCGAAGCGGATGGCTGTGGTGGCGGGGATGTTCAAGTGCATGCCAAAGGCTGCTTCGCGAGGGAAGTTCAGGTAGCGGTTCACCTCGAAAAAGTGGAAGTGGGAGCCTACCTGTATGGGGCGATCGCCCGTGTTACGGACCTTCATCTTGGCGATGGGACGACAGGTATTGTACTCAATGGGGGTAGCGGCCGGCAGTACGCCTCCTACAGGCACCGGCGCAGGCGGGCAGTAGCCCGCAGCAGAATCATTCTTATTCATAATCAATTGGTTTAGGTCAGACAATTACTTGATGGGATTGTGGATGCTTACCAACCGCGAACCGTCGGTAAAGACAGCTTCGACTTGCAGCAGGGTGATCATATCGGCCACGCCCTCCATCACATCTTCTTTCTTCAGTACATTGGATGCTTCGTTCATCACCTCTTCGAGTGTTTTGCCCTCGCGCGCTCCTTCCAAAGCGGCCGAAGTTATGTAGGCCACAGCTTCGGGGTGATTCAACTTCAGCCCTTTCTGTAATCGCTTTTCAGCTATCATGCCCAACGAAAGGAGCATGAGTTTGTCAATTTCTTTAGGGGTCAAATGCATAATCAGTCAGTTATTTAGTTAATAGTCCGGTTCTGTCGGCAGAAGGCCGACTACCCTCTGATAACATGAAAGGGCAGGAAAATGTTCCCGCCCTTCTGCTGACTCTTTCGTTTTTAATTATCCTTAAGCCGGCTTCACCACACTTCGGCCTAACCACACCATTACAATGCCCAGCACCACACTGACGCCTACATAGAGTGCCACGTAGCCCCAGTGCCGATTCTCCATCAACACCAACGTGTCGTGCGAAAAGCTGGAGAAGGTGGTGAAACCACCGCAGAAACCGGTAATCAGGAAGAGGTTCAGACCGGAAGAAATGAGCTGTGTGCGCTCGGCCAATCCGAAGAAAAT
>CAYWFB010000197.1:0-1150 GCA_964457415.1 uncultured Eubacteriales bacterium
TGTAGCGTTACAATAGATGTGAGACTAAGAAAATAGAAAAAATGATTGAGATCTGTTAAAATAAGTTCACCACAAACAAAAATCAACAGAAAGGTCTCAATCATCTATGGGAAGTATAACACAAAACAAAAGGTATTGTCCACATGAAATTACAACAAAAATAAATTCAGTAAAACTATACAGGCAGACAAAAGATATATCATTTGTTTGTAGAAGATATCACATATCAAAAGCTTCTCTTATGCGTTGGAATAAATTGTATGATGGTACAAGGGAATCATTGCAGCCAAAATCTCACCGTCCGAAAACACCGCATCCAAACTCACATACGGAGCAAGAACTAACCTGGATAAAGAATTATCACCGACGTAACCCCAATATTTCAATATGCGAGCTTTACGGGAAACTCAGAACTGAAAAGGGATATACCCGACATCCCGGCTCATTGTATCGTGTTTTTGTAAGACTTGGATACAGACAGAAAGTTGAGTCAACCAAAAAGAAGAAAAAACACGATGGCAAGTATGATACACCAACAGAATTAGGTGTAAAATGGCAATTAGATGTTAAATATGTGCCTTCAACCTGCTATTCGGGCAATGATAACGAGAAATTCTATCAATACACAATGATAGAAGAGGCATCAAGAGAACGCTTCATTTATCCATATAAAGAACAAAGCGGATATTCAACGATAGATTTTGTGAAGAGAGCAATAATATATTTCGGCTACGCCCCTGACACAATTCAAACAGATAACGGTAGTGAATTTTGTAACACCAAAAACACTAAAAGAATACATACCTTCGATGTGTTGTGTTCACAGTTAAACATTAATCATAAGACAATCAGACCAAGAACACCGTGGCATAACGGCAAGGTGGAACGAAGCCACAGGAATGATCAGGAACGATTTTACAATTATCTGAAATTCTATTCATACGAAGACTTGCTTGTGCAAATGAAACGATATTTAAAGCGTTCAAACAATATACCTATGTCAGTGCTCGGTTGGAAAACACCGTTACAAAAACGCTGGGAATTAGAAAATGACGGGGTTTGAACGGTGCCACGATATGTTTTGTCTCCGTTCGGGGCTTCGCCCCTCTCTTCAACAAAACATATCGTTAATGGGTTCTCTTTTATTTTT
>CAYWFB010000198.1:0-1133 GCA_964457415.1 uncultured Eubacteriales bacterium
AGTCGATTTTAACGACTTTCTTTTCAACGCCCATTGCATAAACCTCTGCGTCTGTGAGAGGCACGGGTTTACTCTCGGGTCCAACGAAGCCTGTAACACCACGTGTATTGCGGATAACATACCAGGTATCGTCTGTCATTTCAAGGTCGCCTGTGTCTTCGTCTTCAAAAACTGCAACCTTAACCATAACATAGCCGGGGAAAATTTTTCTTTCAACTTCCTTTTTCTGGTCATCCTTGATTTCGGTAACGATTTCTGTTGGAACCTTTACCTCAAGAATGAGGTCGTGCATTTTACGGTTTTCAACAATCTTTTCGATGTTTGTTGCTACTTTATTCTCATAGCCTGAATAGGTATGCACTACATACCATTTGGAGATTTCTGCCATAACTTAATCTCCTTTCGATTACTTCATTAAGAACAAATTAATCATTTCTGTTGTTGTAGCTGCATCCTGCTTATTTGCAAGACTTACAAGTGCGTCAATAATTTTGGAAAGACCTGTGTCAATTCCCAAAAGTGCGAGACCTACGATTGCTACAATAACAATAACAACAATAGAATTGTTAAGAACTGTTTTACCAGATGGCCATGTGACTTTTTTCCACTCGCCCTTGAAGTCCTTGAAGAACTTTTTGATAGCCTTACCTGCTCTTTTGAAGAAGTTTTCTTTCTTCTTTGCGGGAGCCTTGTCCTTCTTTACCTCGGCTGTGGTCTTTTCTTTCTTGTCAGACATTTCACTAACCTCCGGATTACTTTGTTTCCCTATGAAGAGTGTGTTTCTTGCAGAATCTGCAGTACTTATTCATCTCGACTCTGTCGGGAGTGTTCTTCTTGTTTTTCTTTGTGTTGTAGTTGCGCTGTTTGCACTCTGTGCAAGCTAATGTGATTTTTACTCTCATTGTTCGGCACCTCCGTTAATGTGTTATCTGAAAAATCAGCAGATAACTTGTGTATAGCCTTCCTCTATAAAAATGGGCACAAAAAAAGAACCCTCTTTTTCGAGGTATCAGTATTGTATCATAATGTCAAATGCTTGTCAATAGATAAAATAAAATATTTTTAAACATATTATAAAGGCGGGAGCAAGCTGTACAGTGTAGTATGATAGTATACAAGTAGTGCAAGATGAT
>CAYWFB010000199.1:0-1131 GCA_964457415.1 uncultured Eubacteriales bacterium
GTGGCGGATACGCTTACCAGAGGTATCAAAACCACCCGCCACTGTAATTCGGTAGGCAATACCGGTCTTTCCTTGGATTTTTTCAATCGACGCCATGCTCATACCTTTCTACCAAATATTGATCAATGGCTTTTGCAATTTCATTCGAGATATACCGGACATACTCTTTATTCGTCAATGCTCTCACTCTACCCGTACCAGGAAACGAAGCCACAGTAATGGCTAACGCATCGGCATCTTTGTTATCTTCTTGCTTATGAACGGATCTGTAATTATCAAAATCAAATAAAATACTACCGTTTTCACAGACTACCGATATCATCGTATCAACAAACCTTTGTAATTCGTTTGCATAGCAAAAAATCAGATCTACGGTTTCGTCTGGCGATAGATATTCTTCCCCAATGCGCAGACTAAGCCAACGCTCAACATATCCATTTTCCTTCATCATGGAGAATAGAATTTCTGCATCTTCGCTGAGGGTATCAATGTGCTTAGCGTGATAATATTCTCCTACCACTTCTTGGGCAAGACTTAGTACGCCTATACTCTTTTGGGTGAGCCCTAATTCATTGGCAGCGCATGGATGCTGGCTAGGATCCTCTGTGCGCCCCAGCAGGTAATCCAAAGACACGTTAAAGTAATCAGCTATTTTTACAAGCGTATCATATCCCGGTTCACTTGCGCCGTTGCAATATTGAGATACAGTTTGTCTGGTTTTCCCGGTTATGTTTGCAATATCTCCTTGCGTTTTACCGCGCTCAATCAAGAGATCTCTTAAAACGGTTGCAAATGGAGAATTATACTTGTCGTCTTGTCGTTTGTTGCGTGCCATGCTTTCCACTCCTGTACTATAAGTTAATTATTGAACTTGTTTTATGGGCGCTATTTTTAATTGACATTCACAAAAAAGGTTGTTATCATCAAGCTAAAGCAATGATTTATTGCTATCATCATAATAGCTCAATAATTAACTGATGTCAACAACAATTCTGGAGGGGATTATATGAGAAATTCGGCAAATTCTGAAATCCGCATTAGAGCAAAGCGCCATGGGGTTTTTCTCTGGCAAATTGCTGACGGTCTTGGCATTTCTGAGGCTCACTTTTGTCGCAAGCTCCGCCACGAGCT
>CAYWFB010000200.1:0-1128 GCA_964457415.1 uncultured Eubacteriales bacterium
ACGGCGAAAGCCGTCTTTTTTGTTTCATATTTAATTCTACTATATAGTAATCTTCTTTCTTTGTCAATCCTCTTGAAACATTTTTGTGAAACATTTTTTATTTTTCGTTGAAACAATTATTATCATTATAAATTATAGCTTCATTAAGATTTGGAACATCAAGCCAATTAAGGATACGGAGTAAATAGTATCCATCAGGCTTTGTTTCTCCACTTTCCCACTTTTGATAAGTTCGAATATTGGCTTGTACTGCATCTGCAACTTCTTGCTGAGTATATCCTAGTTTTTTACGTCGCTCTTTTAGTATCTTATAATTAAAAGACATTGTTTGTGGTCCCGCATAAATTTGAATCCACGTTGGTTCAACATTAGGAAGCTCATTCCCAATCTCATCTCGTTCAGCAACTTGAGCATAAATTACAGTCTTAGGCGTTAAAGTAACTCTCATGAAACATTCAAGTTCATTAACCTCTGTACATTCAATTAATTCTGCGTCTCGTATATCCACGGCAATCCATCTAAGCACGGGTGCATTATATTCATCACAAGGAAACACTCCAAAAAATTCGAGTTTATTTCCATTACGCTTAAAGAACTTCACCTGTTCTCTATCTCTAGTCCACGCCTCAGAATCATACTCCATAATAGGAAAGATGATGGGTTCTATACCTAAAGCTTCTCTTGCAAGATTATATCTATAATAAAATTTTTTTGGCATTAAATCTTCCCACCCAAGTTGGATACACATATCTATGTAATCAAACCAATCCCCATATATATCTGAAGAATCAGTCCATGTAATTGTAGATGGATAACCAAATATTTGCTCTAGTGTATATCCTTTATCATAAAATAGATACTCTAATTTTTCATATGCATCCTCTAACGTGAGAGGTGACTTTCTATGATAATATAGCGATGACATTGGATCACCAATCGCATATGTTAAATTTGTAATTGCAATAGGTCGCCATATCTCCTCTTCCTTCCCATTACTATCTATCCGAACATCCTTTCCTTCATGATAGAAATTAAATGGAATTCTTCTAACAAAAGTATCAATTGTTTCTGGAGTAAATCGCTCCTGTTTAATATAATTTTCTTCCTCTCCTTCAGGAATTGTATACG
>CAYWFB010000201.1:0-1122 GCA_964457415.1 uncultured Eubacteriales bacterium
GTTGGAAAAATTGCCTATCTTGATGGGTGGATGATAATATTTTGCACAAAAACTTTTTTAATGTGCAATAATGTTGTACCTTTGCGCCCTGTAACAATTAAAAAGGCTTTAAATGAGAAAAAAATTAGTACTCGGCATAATGATGTCGATAGTTTCAATTTCAACTTTTGCCGGTGGTCTGCTTACTAACACCAATCAGAATGCTGTATTCTTGCGCAATCCGGCTCGCGATGCCGTAATTGCCATCGATGGCGTGTATAGTAATCCTGCCGGTATCGCTTTTCTTCCGCAGGGCTTTCATTTGGGAGTGAGTTGGCAGGCGGCTTTCCAAAAAAGACAGATGAGTGTAGATAATTCAAAAATCTATCCTTTCAATGCTAATAATAGCAACAGCAATCGTCTTTTTGAGGGAACTGCTGTTGCTCCGGTCATTCCTTCTATTCAGGCTGCATACGTTATTAATGATAAGTGGTCGGTTTCTGCCCAGTTTGCAGTTGGCGGTGGCGGCGGCAAGTGTGAGTTTGAAGAAGGACTTCTTATGTTTGAAGAAATGATTGGTGGCCAGCTTGTAGGTGCCAATGCTACTTCTTACGGCTTGACACAAAGTCTTACCGGAAAGCAATATTTTTATGGTATCCAATTGGGTGCTACCTACAAGATAACCGATAATTTCTCTGTATTTGGTGGTGTTCGTGCTGTGCTGGCAAGCTGTGCTTATGAAGGTTATATCAAGGATATTAAGGCTAACGGAGTGGGAGCAGCAAGCTATCTTGGTGCAGTTAAGGAGCAAGTAGACGGTGGAATCCAGCAGTTGGAGCCGGTAAAGGATTTGGATGCTTATAAAGAGCAATATCAAACTTTGGTTGGCCAGTCTGCCAAGTTGGGACAGGCCATAGCTTTAATGGGAAATGACTTTGCTTTAGATTGCTCACAGAGTGGTTTCGGAATAACTCCTATTATTGGTGTGAATTGGAATTTGGGTAAGTTGAATTTGGCTGCCAAGTATGAATTTGGTACTAAAATAGAGTTGGAAAATGATTCAAAGGGTACTTCGGCTAATGTAACAGCCTTGATGCCTGCATACGCCGATGGAGCTAAGGTTCGATCTGATATACCGGCATT
>CAYWFB010000202.1:0-1106 GCA_964457415.1 uncultured Eubacteriales bacterium
TCGAGCGTTAGCGAGCGTAGCGGTACCCCCACTGACGAGCGTAGCGGTTTGGGGGGAAGAAAAAGATTGAGTTTTGGTAGGTTTGCGAAGAGAAAAGAGAATTAGGAATAGATAAAAGCAGAGACACAATGCATAGGGTGAGGGATGGTTAGGGATATTTGGGGCTTTTTTGGGCCCCTTCCCTCACCCATACTTTTACTGTCTGCACCGTTCTATCATTACACGAAGCTCTTCTACGGTTTCTTCATTGGAGCCGGAGAAGCCGAGCAGGCGGAAGCGGATGTTTCCCTGAGGGTCGATGATGTATTTGGCGGGAATGCCTTTGGCACCGTAACTCTCGACAACGGGATATTTTCCTGTGCTGCTGTCGCGTAGGTCAAACAGTACATTAAAATCGTAGCCTTTCTCTTTCAGGTATCGGGCGACTGCTTGATGCAGGTCTTTACGCGTCTCCAACGTATTGATGAAAAGAAAAACCACCTCGTCGGAACTGTACAGACGGTCAGCCTGTTGCATAGCGGGAAAGGAGGCTTTGCAAGGGCCGCACCAGGTGGCCCAGAAGTCGAGCACCACCACCTTGCCGCGTAGCGAGGCGAGCGAGACCGGCTCTCCCTGCAAGTTGCTCAACGTAAAGTCGGGTGCCGGATCGCACACTATTTCTTGCTCGATGCGTGCCTGCAGGCGTTGGAGGGAGTTTTGTTGCAGTGTCTTCAGATAGCTATCGAAATCCCGGTCCGAGCCTTGCTGCAAGGCGTAGACTTGGCGGAGCCACTGCAGGTGACGGTCGTCGGCCTTGCCCTCTTTTACAAACTCCTCCAACAGGGGGCGGGCTTCGGTGTAATTCTGCTCATACATCAATACGGCCAGGTATGTACGCTTCAGTGCAAAGTCCTTGTCTTCGCTCAAGGCGTAGGCCTGTTTGCAATAAGAGGCGGCTTCGGCTACCTTGTCGTGGCGTACCAGTATGTCGGCGTAGACACTCAGCACGGTACAAAACTTCTGTACTTCGTGGGGTGCCAGTTCTCTATGGCCATCCAATTGAAGAGTGAGGTGAGCAGAGCGGCCCAACAGTTGTTCGGCACTCTCCGCTTGCTCGTTTTCCAGAC
>CAYWFB010000203.1:0-1101 GCA_964457415.1 uncultured Eubacteriales bacterium
CTATCTTCCTTGATGAAGCAAAGAATGCCACCCGGTCGGGTGGCATTCACATTAATTCTTGCGTGCGAGTTCTCTATCAAAGAGGCTCCTCAGATAATCTGGACCTTCTTTCCAAACTTGCGTTTCCAGGTCAAAAAGTACCTTGTAAACAGCTGAAGTAGAAAACATAAAGAAAGCATCTTCAAAAGAAATTCCTTTGTCCTGCGAGAATTTCTCTAACATATACCGCATGGTCTCGACAGCACAAGCTTCTTTTGTGTCATTCGGAAGCGAGCAGGTGTTTAATATCTCCATAGCGATCACTCCTTATGAATTCAAGGGACATAGTGGCAGCCGCCGTTCTAAAACAGTACTGATCTTCCAGTCGATTAGGAAGCAATGAAAGTATTGTAAAATTATCAACAGTTTCATTGCCGGGTGTACCATACAAGCCTGTCACATATGCATTTAGCGTTCTTGCAGTGTTGTCATTTGCAATCTTACCGCCCACAATATCAACATTTGCAAATTGCTGATACAAATCCGGAAAGAGGCTTTTATTTCGATTTGCAGCTACAAAATGTAGCCAATCTTTTCCTGCGTCCGGGAAGGTTTCAATATGTAAAGCTGGATTAAGATGAACCTTATACACAGAAACTTGGCCATCATCCACATTGAAGTCCTCGGGAATTACTTTAGTTCGAATATTTCTTTTGACCGAATTCGGGACGAAAGAAATTGCTTGTTTATAGGAAGATGTTACGTAAAAACCCTTACCAAAATCTAGGCCTTCGTTGCATTTCGTAAGGTCAATTTCAGATACAGTAATGTAGCTTCCGTGATATAGGAGCATTCCGTCTGTTAACATCACGACAACAACACTCCCTTCTTTTCCAGCATCTCTTCAACACTGGTCAAAGCATGAGAATAACTACTCAAATGCAATGTGTCATAAAGCTCTTCAATAAAGGCAAAGACATCATTCTGCTTAAACAGGGATGTTGTTTCTTCGGGAGTTTTGTTCCATTTGGCCTGAGCCATGCGGAACAGCCAGCATTGCATATGAGAGATGTTGATTTGTTCTTGACTCATGATAGATGTCTCTCCTTTCTTTAATCTCAA
>CAYWFB010000204.1:0-1101 GCA_964457415.1 uncultured Eubacteriales bacterium
TACGGTAATTTCACGAATTATGGTTCTGCGCTTCAGTCATGGGCACTGCATCAGGCCATTGACCGTCAGGGCAGGGGACGCTGGGAGTCTGTGCTTGTAGATTACTGTCCGGATATCCTGCGGGATAAGGATCCCCTGGACCCTATGAAAAATATGTGGGATCAGGATGAGACCTCTCTGCGTATGTGCCGGCTGAGTCTGCCGGCGATTCGGGAAAATTACTATAAATTTGACCGGTTTTACCGTAATCAGTTCCGAAGAACCGGGAAAAGCTACACTTCTGAGAATTTCGACGCGGTGGCGGGGGAGGAAAGCCTGGACGGCTTCGTCTGCGGCAGCGATACCATCTTCTGCATGGACGAATTCGGCTTTGACGACGGCTATTATGCCAACTACCCCTGCATGAAAAAAGGCTATGCCGTTTCCTATGCCGCCAGCTTCGGCGATCCGACGTTGACTCCGGAGGTTTGTGCGACCCTGAATGAACGGCTGGGGAATTTCAAGGCTTTTGGCCTGAGGGAAGATCAGATGGTTCCCTATGTTCGGGAGCATACCAATGTTCCGGTTCAGCGGGTGGTGGATCCCACGCTGCTGCTGACCAGCGAGGATTATGACCGGATTGCGGCCCCTAAGCAGGAGGAAGAAAAGTATCTGCTGCTCTACGCCCGGCGCTACAATGCCGAAATGGAAGCCTATGCAGAGCGGATTGCCGCGGAAAAAGGCCTGAAGATCGTGGAGATCAGCCTCCGCGCAACCAATGCGGAAAAGCACCGGATGTTCTATGAGGCGGGAGTGGAGGAATTCCTCTCCCTGGTCAAGCACGCGGAGTATGTGGTGACCAATTCTTTCCACGGCATGATCTTCGCGGTGCAGTACCGCCGTCCGTTTGTAATTTTCTCCCGCTTCCAGTGCAACAACAAGATCGATGAGATTCTGGGTCTGTTTGGGCTGTCGGATCGGATTCTGGTGACCCGGGATCAGTCTGCTGCTGATGAAATTGACTACAATGCAGTCCACAGCCGCATTGCCCAGGCAAGAGAAAGGTCCCTGGCGTTTTTGGATATGGAGCTTTCGGGCTGTAAATAAATAAGGAGCATGATG
>CAYWFB010000205.1:0-1095 GCA_964457415.1 uncultured Eubacteriales bacterium
CCACTGGAGTGCATCGTCGCCCATGACTTTGTTATAATTCGGTTGTCCGAGAAGAATAAACAAGTCATCGCCTTGTGTTATTGTATAATACAAATCCGTACCTGTGTACTGCTTTAGTTCAGTAAGATTATTTGAAATAGGTTTTCCTTGAATGCTTTCATGATTTCCACATAGTCCGTAAACAGGGATTGTGTGACTGTCACAAATTTCCTTGTATTTCTCAAACTGTCTTAAATCAATGGTAGTATCACCATAATTGAGATAAAGACCTGTTTGCGTAAAGTCGCCGCACTGAACGCAGAAAGCACAGTTCTTAATCTCGAAGTGTGTCAGTGCATTATCAAATTTTGTTTCCGGTGTCCACGCAACCGCCGCTACCGGGTACAGATGTATGTCACTGACCAAACCGAAAGAGTACAGCGGTTCTGTTTCTGGTGGTTTCATTCTTCCGAGCGGAATCTCACATACTTTCTCGCCATTGCTGGCGTATACGCCAATGTGCTTTGTTCCTCTCGGAGCGATGTTTTGTGGTATAAAATGTCTGTACATATATGCCATAAAATCACCGCCTTACACGATTTCTTCGTTTACTGTTACGATAGTATCATCGGTAATTCCACCGCAAGAGAAGCGGAAGAAACCTAAATCGGCACCAGTTGCTGCGTCCAGCCATTTGCCGGGAGTGAAACTGTAAACTCCGTTTTCGTCAGCTGTGATGCCCGATGCAAAGAGCACCCCGGCAGGACCTGCTGTGCCGTAAAGTCTCGTCTTATCTGACGAGTGGAATGTGATATTGTTGACGCTCGCAGAAGAACTGACAGTTATATTTTTAATTCGAATCCGGTCGGCAATGTCAGCAATAGGAATATAACCGGATACGCACGCTCCGCTCACAGCACTTTCTGAACCTGTCGAACTTGATAGTTTATATCCCGTTTTATAACCATCCTCGCCGTTGTCGCCGACATATTCATTTCCGTCAGCATCAACAGATAACGGTAACAGGTTTGTATAACTCGGTTCAGGTTCTGCCGCTTCTGTTGCCGTTGCCGTTATCACGATATTACCCGTGACTTGAGAAATACTGACAGCACC
>CAYWFB010000206.1:0-1089 GCA_964457415.1 uncultured Eubacteriales bacterium
GGCAAGCCCGTTTCCGAGGCACTCACGCTTACCAATAAAGCAGTAGTTGAGGCTCTTGATGGATTGCCGCCTCATAAACTGCATTGCTCTGTCCTTGCGGAAGAAGCAATTAAAAAGGCATTGCAGGATTATTTTGAAAAGAACGGCATTGCTTATGATAAAAAAGCCTTCCCAGACTGCGAAAGTTGCGGTCATTGCTGCGACATTTGAAAAACGGCTTGATTTACCTACCTGTTTGGGTGTATAATACTTTGTAAGATTTTGTAAAAAGGAACACAGTTATGAAAATCATTAATATAATTACTCAAAACAAATTATCTCTCTCTTTCGAGGTTTTTCCGCCTAAAACAGAAACAAGTTTTGGAAGTGTGAAAGCCGCCACAGAGAAAATTGCTAAACTTCGCCCTGCCTTTATGAGTGTTACATACGGCGCAGGCGGCGGCACAAGTGAATACACGCTTGATATTGCTAAAAACATAAAAAAGCTTTACGGTGTGCCAATCTTGGAACACCTTACCTGTGTTTCATCAACAAAGGAAACCGTAAAGAAAAAGATTGAAGAAATAAAAACGGCGGGAATTGAGAATGTTATGGCACTCAGAGGAGATATCCCCGTAGGTCTTGAAAATGCCGACCGAAGCGGTTGGGACTATAAACACGCCATAGACCTTGTTTTAGAACTAAAGGAAGCAAACCCCGATTTTTGTATCGGCGGCGCTTGCTATCCCGAGATTCATCCCGAAAGCGAAAATCAAAAGGATGATATTAAAAGACTTAAAGAAAAAGTGGATGCAGGCTGCGATTTTTTGACCACACAAATGTTTTTTGATAACAATCTGCTCTATAATTTTCTTTATAAGATCCGTGAAGCAGGAATTACTGTTCCCATCATTCCGGGCATTATGCCCATTACAAACGCTAATCAGGTAGCCCGCGCTATCAAGCTTTCAGGCTCGTTTATGCCTCAGCGTTTCAAAAGCCTTGTGGATAAATTCGGTGCCGATCCTGCCGCTATGAAGCAGGCAGGTATTGCCTATGCTACCGACCAAATTATAGACCTGTACGCCAACGGAATTACCAATGTACACG
>CAYWFB010000207.1:0-1085 GCA_964457415.1 uncultured Eubacteriales bacterium
GAATTGTCGGGGAAGAACGTGCAAAGGTACGTGCATGCCGTTCAAGCTTCATCATGCAGGAGATAGAAAACAAGTTCAATTTTTATATCAACAGCGGTTCTTTCCACAAGTTGGGGAAATTGACTCAAGCAGCCCTGAAATATATCAAGAATGAATGGTCAGCCATGAAGAATGTTTTGACATTTGGTGATGCAGAGTTGAGCAATAACTTATGTGAGCAGATGATGCGTCATATAAAGACGAATTTGAAGAACAGCCAGAATATCGGAAGTGAGTTCGCTGCCGGTAATTTCTGTTTCATGTATTCATTGGTTGAAAGTTGTGGTTTCAATACACTTTCTCCAATCAGATATATATCCCATCTGCTGAAAACACTCCCTACATTGGGAACGTCAGTAGAACGTCGTAATTTATTACCTTGTTATTGTAAATTATAAGATGGATAAGATTAAAGAATTGGAGGCTCGTATGGACAAGTACCTTGAGTTGGAGTCTCGTAAACAATGTCTTTTGGAACTTCATAGTTTTGCATTGGAGCAATTGGGACATTACCGGGGAATGAATAAGGATAAACTGCATTTTTCTCTTTTTGAACTTCCTTCCAAAGGTGAAATAGCGCTTAAGGATGCCATCGATTTTTACATAGAGCAACAATATTATGGCTATTGCCAATACCTTCGTGAATGCTTGGATGATGTAGATAAGGAATGGGTAGAAATAGGTATTAAAAATGGCTATATTGAATCAAATAAAGATGAAAAGCCCTGATTTTAGGAAACCGAAATGTTAAAATCAACAGTCTTACTTTTTTCTTGAATATGCCAAATGATAGATTTTCAATCTGTTTGGAAGATTTTGGGGAGAAGTGGACGCTTACATGCGCTGGAGTAATGCTTTTATGTTTAACGCCTTAAGCTATTATATTTTGTCATTGTGCAAGCCGGATTAGTGCCTTGCAGAAGAACAAAGAGTCTGAAATGCTTATTTGGGGGGAATAACTTACCGAAAACTCAATCTTTTTCTCATCCCCAAACCGCTACGCTCGTCAGTGGGTGTACCGCTACGCTCGCTAACGCTCGACCGCT
>CAYWFB010000208.1:0-1083 GCA_964457415.1 uncultured Eubacteriales bacterium
AAAGTAAATATTTTTGTACAAATTGCCTATTGACATTTTTTGTGGGCTGTGGTATAATGGAAATTTCGGCCGGCACATACGTCGCCGGCCCGCCCACACTTTAAAGCGTGAAAGTGTCTTTGAGACAGAGACACCTCCCCATTACTGGGGAGGCTTATTCTTTTACGCTCTGTTAAAGACGTTGTCGCAGGTGTTGTAAAAATCTTCTATGTCATTAAAGTCCAGCCACTCTGCGCGGAACATGTCTCTGCGGTCGCCTACATAGACATAATATCCCGGGTCATACGTTCCGCAATCCCACGGAGAAACATAGCCACCTTCCGCAAAAACTTTCTGAGCGACTTCCACCGCAAAATCATTTTCTGCTACAACGAAAAAGACTTCATCAACAGCCTTGGGAGAAACCTCCAACTTCTTACCATCTTCATCGAAGAATTTGAGTGCGCCACAGGTTTTCCAAACTTCCATGCTTAACTCATAGCACTGGCACTCATACTCGTCTTCAAACTCCTTACCATCGTTGGCAATAAAAACTGTTTTGATTGTCATTCTTATCATTCCTTTCTCTTGGATTGATTATATTGTATCATAGGTTAGGGGGTTTGTCAACCCCCTATTTACAAAACTTTTGATTCTGACACAAAATATTTTCCGTGGTATTTGTTTACAATGTCTTTTACAATGGCGCTTTGGCGCTGATTTTCTGCGTAGAAATTAAAGATTACATGAGAACCAATGTCAATGTAACTGTGAGGGATTGCGACATTTTTATGGATGGTATCTAAATAATCTTTATCAAAAGTGGCTTCAATCTTCCATAGTTTATCCTTGCGTAACTTTTCTTCAATCCACTTGACAACGAACACGCCGACCAGATTACACAAGGCAACAATTCCGGCTTTCCAGAACAGGGGCAGGTCGCACAGCATGTAAACCGTAACGATTGTGTAAAGACCGTAAGCAAGGGCATTAACAGCCGAAGCAACCACTTTTCCACCCTTTACAGTGGCAAGGCTTTTAACAGTCTGAACAATCACGTTCACGATGTTCAGAACAATAAACAGAATTAACAACTCTTTATCC
>CAYWFB010000209.1:0-1081 GCA_964457415.1 uncultured Eubacteriales bacterium
CTATGAGCATGTACCTAAAAAGGTCTTTCTTGCAAGATGGTATCCATCCGCAGAGCATGATGGAGATGAAGAATACAGAAAAGCAGAAAGCCGCATCAGTGCTATAAAAGAAGTTGTTCAGCAACTGAATTTAGAACTGACCGACTTGGGCACAAGAGAAACCGGTACGTTCGACATTAGAGATGTTATGTATCACGACATAAGAGAATGCGATATCTTCATCGCTGACCTTTCGGGGGCTCGACATAATGTTATGATCGAAGTTGGATATGCACTAAAACATGTTAAGACAGCCAGAATGCTATTTTATTTTCAGGCATCAGATAAATGCCCCTCTGTTCCGTTTGATGTTAGTCACTTGAACTATGTTCCGATTGTGGATTCTGCGAAAATAAAAGCGTCCGTAAAAACACGTATCGAGAACATTCTTGCGCAAGCTCGAAATGGAGAAATATGAAAAATTACTCTGATTTAATGGATAAATACATAGATCCTTTTTCTGATAGAGCCAAGCATATATCATTAGAGTTTGATACGGCTACGTTAAATAAAGATGTTGACACTTTAAGAAATCTGCTTGAAAATGCAGAAAAATCCTTAGATGAAGAAAACGATACTTCTAAGGCTATGATTTATTACTCTTTAGGAACTGCATATGATGATTTGGCAAGGTTAACTGGAAGTCAATCGGAAGTAGCTTTTCAAAAAGTATTGTATTGCTTTAGAAAAAGCATCAATCTGATTGAACAAGATGAATACACAAAAGATATATATCGCCCCTATGTACTTGGTTTAAAAGAGATTCTTTATACCAACTACGCAAATGCATTAGACCACTGTGGCAGGAAAATTGCGGCAATTGAGCAATGTAAAAAAGTGTTATTATTCCATAGCGATTTCGGAATGGCTCTTGGAAATTTAGGTCGAGTATATCAGCATTATGGAATGCTTGAATATGATAATGGGCATCGTGATCTGTTTCATTATTTTGCATATCATTATCTAAACAAAGCAACTAAATGCGATGATCCAAATACTCATGACGATGCTAAGAAATGTTTTGAAGCAACAATGAATACCT
>CAYWFB010000210.1:0-1076 GCA_964457415.1 uncultured Eubacteriales bacterium
CCCGTAAAGAAATCTGTGCTTCAAAGTTTTGGAAGTTCATCGATTGGAATACGATAGAAATAATATCCATTACTCGCAAGAATTCATCTTTCACCTGATCGGGACGACAGAAGATATGTGCATCATCCTGCGTGAAACTACGAACACGGGTCAATCCATGTAATTCTCCGCTCTGCTCATAACGACATACTGTACCAAATTCAGCCAAACGTAACGGAAGATCCTTATAAGAACGAGGAGAATTCTTATAAATCATACAGTGGTGCGGACAGTTCATAGGTTTCAACAGATATTCTTCACCCTCTTCCGGTGTATGAATAGGTTGAAAAGAATCCTTACCGTACTTTGCGTAATGACCAGAAGTCAGATAAAGCAGTTTGTTGCCAATAGGTGGTGTTATCACTTCCTGATAATCATAGCGGGCCTGAATACGACGTAAAAAATCCTGCAGGCGTAAACGCAATGCAGTACCTTTCGGAAGCCACAAAGGTAAACCTTTACCTACCGTATCGGAGAACATGAAGAGATCCATTTCCTTACCAATCTTACGATGGTCACGTTTCTTTGCCTCTTCCAACATCACCAGATATTCATCCAACATTTTCTTTTTTGGGAACGTAATACCGTAGATACGAGTCATCATTTTACGATCTTCCCGACCACGCCAATAAGCACCGGCTACAGAAGTCAGTTTAATAGCCTTGATAGGTGCAGTTGTCATCAAGTGAGGACCACGGCACAAATCAGTAAATGCTCCCTGAGTATAGGTAGTAATATGCCCATCTTCCAATTCGGAAATCAGTTCACACTTATAGGTTTCTCCACGGTCACCAAACATTTTCAATGCATCAGCCTTTGCAATATCAGCACGCACTACAGCTTCCTTTTTAGCAACCAATTCCGCCATTTTCTTCTCTATTGTAGGCAGATCAGCTTCTTTAATCGGTGTCTCACCCGGATCTACATCATAATAGAATCCATTCTCTATGGCAGGGCCTATACCAAATTGAATACCCGGATAAAGTTCTTGCAAAGCTTCAGCCAGCAAGTGTGCACTGGTATGCCAAAAAGCATGT
>CAYWFB010000211.1:0-1068 GCA_964457415.1 uncultured Eubacteriales bacterium
GTATATGAAATGGTGTTCGACCTGATGTTCTCGCTCGACGCCACCGAAGAACAGCTCGACTTCCCCGTCATCTACGGCTCGGCCAAGAACAACTGGATGAGCACCGACTGGCAAAAGCCTACCGACAACATCTATCCCCTGCTGGACTGCATCATCGACCATATCCCCGCCCCCGAGCAATTGGAAGGCACCCCGCAGATGCTTGTCACCTCGCTCGACTACTCTGCCTACACCGGCCGCATCGCCGTGGGACGCGTACACCGGGGCACCCTGCGCGAAGGCATGAACGTATCCCTGGCCAAGCGCGACGGTAGCATCATCAAGACCAAAATCAAAGAACTGCACACCTTCGAAGGCATGAGCCGGCAAAAGGTAGCCGAAGTTTCCAGCGGAGACATCTGTGCACTGGTAGGCATCGAAGGATTCGAAATCGGCGACACCATCTGCGATTACGAAAACCCCGAAGCACTGCCCCCCATCGCCATCGACGAACCTACCATGAGTATGCTCTTCACCATCAACGACTCACCCTTCTTCGGCAAAGAAGGCAAGTTTGTGACTTCGCGCCACATCCACGACCGCCTGATGAAAGAACTGGATAAGAACCTGGCGCTCCGCGTCAAGAAGAGCGAAGAAGACGGCAAGTGGGTAGTCTCCGGCCGAGGCGTGCTCCACCTCTCCGTACTCATCGAGACCATGCGCCGCGAAGGCTACGAGCTGCAGGTAGGCCAACCGCAAGTCATCTTCAAAGAGATAGACGGCGTGAAGTGCGAGCCTATCGAAGAACTGACCATCAATGTGCCCGAAGAATACAGCAGTAAGATGATCGACATGGTGACCCGCCGCAAAGGCGAGATGACCAAAATGGAGAGCAACGGCGAACGTGTCAACTTAGAGTTCGACATGCCCTCGCGAGGCATCATCGGCCTGCGCACCAACGTCCTGACAGCCTCCGCCGGAGAAGCCATCATGGCCCACCGCTTCAAGGAATACCAACCCTACAAGGGAGACATTGAACGCCGCACCAACGGCTCCATGATAGCCATGGAAAGCGGCACAGCCTTTGCC
>CAYWFB010000212.1:0-1063 GCA_964457415.1 uncultured Eubacteriales bacterium
ACTCTATTAGCAATTTTCATATCAACCTTACCTTTTAGTTTAGGCATAACATATTTCATTGCGGAGCCCTTGTCTACGCCATCCATACCGCCAGAGATTAAAATAGAATTAATCATCTTCTCAATTTCTGCTTCATCAGTAATCATCTGCGGAGCATACTCTTTAACGATAGTAAGTTCAGCCCGATATTTTTCAAGCAGGTCAACTCGATCAGCAGGACAAGTATCAACCATCTCTTGGATAATCTTCTGACGCTTTACAAGGACTTCATCAACCAAACTTTCAGGAATATTATCTTTACACTTCTTATTGATTGCTTCATTGCGGACCGCCCCAATAAGGTCGGTCAGCACATTCTTTCTTACAGTGTCCTTACTTTTCATAGCAAGGATTTTAGACTTCTCCAAGTCTTCAAGTTTCATTGTTCTCCTCCTCTGCTTCTTCAAGATCAGGCGCGATAGCAACGTCTTTGGCGATACCTTCAAGCACCTTAAAATGGAAGTTTTTATGTTTATATGCGGTGAACTTAGAGCGATTAGTGATACGAACCACTACGCCCTCACGAATATGAGAGTCATCAATTAGGTCAGGGCCATCATAAAACTTTTCTGCCAGAGTAAGGACACCTTCACCAGCATTATATTGGAAATTGTAAGGATCATCATCAACCTCTTCGCCAATACAAATTAAACCCATATCTTCTTTTCCGAGTTCATTCCACCAGGTTAGAGTGCCATCGTAATTAATGCGGGCGGTCGCAAGAAGAGGTACAGTCTTAACTCCCATTTGTTCACAGCGATGACGCACGAGTTCAGGAGAATATTCAAAGACTTCACCATCTTCATTAGTCATAGTCATACGATACACCCACATATCACAGTGGGGAGAAGAGCAACCGTAAGAGAAGACAGTAGTTTTACCATATTTTTTTGCGAAAGCCTTATCATTAACTTTGCTATTGCTAACTTCTGCCATGATAGGAGCGCCAGTTTGAGTGAAGCCCGCAACTTCATAATAAACAGTTTCGCCTTTATGTAGTTTGTTTTCAAAAGTTTTAGACCAC
>CAYWFB010000213.1:0-1056 GCA_964457415.1 uncultured Eubacteriales bacterium
AAGTATCAGATGATGATAATGGTCATCACGTTTACGGCTTCCATGTTATCGTTGGTGATAACTATATCGTTGGCCTCGCGCTACTCGTTCGATGAATACGGCAAACTTCGGGATGTAATGGTGGAGAAGAAGCAAAAAAAACAGTAAACTTGCAGCTATTCTCAACTTTTTCATTACCTTTGCACGCAGTTTTCTCACTTATATATGAAAGTAAAGGAAGTAGTTTGCGCCCTTGAACAATTCGCGCCTCTGCCTTTGCAAGACGGCTTCGACAATGCCGGCATGCAAATCGGATTGACAGATGCGGAAGTTGCAGGGGCTTTGTTGTGTCTTGACGTTACCGAGGCTGTACTCGATGAAGCCATTGCATTGGGCTACAATCTTGTCATATCCCATCATCCGCTTATCTTTAAGGGCTATAAGTCCATTACCGGACACGACTATGTGGAACGGTGCATCATGAAAGCCATCAAGAATGACATCGTCATCTATTCGGCTCATACAAACTTGGACAATGCCCACGAAGGGGTAAACTTTAAAATTGCTCAAAAGATTGGATTGAAACATGTACGGTTTTTGGACCCCAAAACAGATCTGCCTTCCGGCTTGGAGCAACCCGCCGGTGCAGGAGTGATAGGTGAACTGGAGGAGCCGGAAACGGAAACGGAATTCTTGAAACGCATCAAGAAGACGTTCGAAGTGGAGTGCTTAAGACACACTCGCCTGACCGGAAGAGAGATACAGACGGTAGCTTTGTGTGGAGGTGCCGGAGCATTCCTTATTCCGACAGCTATCGACCGGCATGCCGATGTGTTTATTACCGGAGAAATAAAGTATCACGATTACTTCGGACGGGAGAACAACATTTTACTGGCAGAGATAGGCCACTATGAGAGTGAGCAATATACGAAAGAAATATTTTATAATATAATCAGGGAAATGTTCCCCAATCTGGATGTCCAGATGACCAAGGTGAACACCAATCCCATAAAATATATGTAACGAAAATGGCTAAAGAAGCAAAGAAAGATCCACAGGACTTGACAGTTGAACAGA
>CAYWFB010000214.1:0-1051 GCA_964457415.1 uncultured Eubacteriales bacterium
GGATAAAGGCTTCCCCTTCTCCGGCAATGATTTCTTGCGGGATAGGGATAACTTGATAGTTCGCTTCTTTCTGCTCGGATGAGCAGGCTGTGATTGTGATTCCTGTTGCCAGGAGTGCCGTCAAGGCCATGAGATGTTTTTTCATAACTGGATAACTATTTGATAATTGCTTTAAGATGTCTGATCTTTATGTCGAGTGGAGTATCTTTCCGAATCTTGTCGGAAGTAACGATTACTTTCTTACGTTGTCCGGGCAGCAGGTCAAAGAAATTGTCGCTGAACCTTGCTCCCTGTGGGGGCACTTCTATAAATACATCCCGCACCAACTGTTTGCTGCTGAGGGTTATTTCACACTTCCCATCTTCTTGCTTTATTCGGTAACTGACTTTGGGAGTTGGTAACGCTTGCTCTTTCGGGTAACAGAAGTAATATATATTTTCGGAGACGACGTTTCCTTTTCGGTCTGTCAGAACCATAGACAGCAGGCTGCGAGTGGGTTGCAAGGCCATGTCGGCATACAACTCTTGGTGATATAGCGTAGTGGCATTGGCCGGAATCTCTCCCGATATGCTCTTCCTGCTGAGTACTTTTCCGTCAAAGTCCATTAAGGTAAGGCGCAGTGTGCACTTTTCCTCTTTCGTCAGCCTGTCCGATATGAGATAGATATTCAGTTTATCTCCCTCCTTGAAAGCATTCAATAGGATTGGAGCAAAGGCTCGTCGGGCTTGATAGTGCAATGCCTTCCAGTTGCCATAGTAGTCAATGCTCGACCATGAAACTACCGGCCAACTGTCGTTCAACTGCCAATAGAGACTTCCCATGCAGTAAGGCCGGTTTCGGCGATGGGCCTCGATGCCTTGGCGTACCCCCCGACCTTGCAGTACCAGCCCCTGATAGACGAGGTCTTCGAACTTCTCCGGTACATCGTGGTACAGGGCCATGGTCTTTTTGATAAGTGCATTACCGATGGTTGCCTTTTGATGGGCATTCATTACATCCGATTCCAAAGCATAATCGTCGGGAGAGGCGAAAGTCTGTATGGTCTTCATCT
>CAYWFB010000215.1:0-1049 GCA_964457415.1 uncultured Eubacteriales bacterium
TTTCGCTGCACTCTTTGAAGGTATAAATCCTGAAAGCAGATTTAATACAACACTAAGAAGTACATAAACTGCAGCTGTTTCAATTGGCAAGTATGCATTTAATGTCTCAATTCCTGTTAACGAATGGATAACCGAATTGATTGGATAGCATGCCAGAACGGTAAGGATAACACCAATCATACCAGAGGCAAATCCAATAATAATGGTTTCTGCATTAAACATAACGGAAACTTCATGTTTTGATGCACCCATCGCACGTAAAATACCAATTTCTTTGGTTCTTTCTTGTACAGAAATCAATGTAATTACGGCAATCATAATCGAAGATACGATCAAGGAAATTCCTACAAATGCAATCAATACATATGTAATTGCGTTGATAATGGTCGTCATGGATGACATCATAAGACCTACATAGTCTGTATAAGTAATCTGTTTGATTTCATCTACAGTTTCGTTATATTCTGCAATTGCATCTTCAATGACTTCTTTGTTTTCAAATGTAGAAGCATAGAAATTAATGCTTGCAGGCTCATCTAAATCAATACAGCCCAGCTTTTTCAGATTATCATCATATGTAGACACTGAAAATTCTAATACTTCATCATAATACTGCTCACACTGCTCAGTTGTATATGCTTCGCTTTCCATTTCAAGTGCCATTGCAAGCTGTTCTGCAGGCATAGCTGAAAGCTGTGCTTCTACCTGTGCAGCATACTGTACTTTTACCTGTTCTGTTATAATTCCTTCAAAAATTTCAAACAAATCTTCATCCGACATTCCCGAAATATATTTCGAAATCTCATCTTCGCTCATGCCTACTTCTTCTGCCATTGCTGTTTTTAACATTTGTTCAATAGCAGCTCTATCAATCTGTTCCATCTGTGCATCTACAGTTTGTGTCAAGAACTCTTCGGATGGAATTGACATAATTTTAATATAAGTAGCTGCCTTTTCTGCATCTGAAAGTTCTTTTATATGAGAACGGAAGAATTCTTCTTTTTCTGCATCTGAAATCATCACTGTTACTTCTTTATCTGTGGTATTCT
>CAYWFB010000216.1:0-1046 GCA_964457415.1 uncultured Eubacteriales bacterium
GTAAAGCTGCCAACCACTCAGGTTTTTCACGGTTTTCTTTGTTTACCCATGTTCTTGCAATTTCATAGGCTCCAAACAGCAGAAAACGATAGTAGTACTCATATTCCTCTTCCGGCATGTCAGCCATTAACTCGTTTAGCATACGCTGAATTGGGGACAAGGAAAACAATTTCTTTGGAAATTCAGGATCAACATTGGAATTGAGAAGTAAACGAATAAACTCGATATCATTTTCCAAATAAATCAAAATTTGTTCGATGGCATTTTTACTGTAAGCGTCCTGTGCGGCAAGCACATCTTCTATGCTGACAAGCAGATCTTGTTCCATTTCAGATAGCAGATCAAACTGACTTCCGTAGTATTTATAAAAGGTGGAGCGATTGATTCCCGCATTTTCACAAAGCTCACGGATGGAAATCTGGTAAATGTTCTGTGCTTGGAGCAAATTTGTTAAACTGGTTTTCAAAAGTTTCTTTGTTAGCATAATTCTTTGATTCATAAGCGCACTCCTATCGACAAATTATTGCATATGGCTGCAAGGTCAACACTTTTTATTGATTTGTGGTTTGTACAACCGTTTGCTTAATATCTGATGGTTGCAAAATCGACATATGTTGATTATAATATATAAATGCTAAAATGTCAATTGTGTTACATGATGAATAACGGAGGAACGCAGAAAATATGATAAAAAAATTATCCAATTTCGTTGTGAACAAACGCATCGTTATACTTGTGACTATGCTGATACTGGCGGTCGTAAGTATCATCTGTTCTCAATTTGTAGAAATCAATGAAGATATGACAAAATATCTGCCGGACGATTCCAATATGAAGGCCGGTCTTGACATTATGGAAGAGGAATTTCCCGAAATGGAAACCTCGAATACCATTCGCGTGATGTTCGATGACCTGACCGATGCCCAAAAGGAAACGGTTTTGGAGGAACTCAGCGCCATTACATATGTGGATAGCGTTGATTATGATGCCCAAAGCAGTGATTACAATAAGGATAATCACACATTATTCGTATTGAATATGTCTTG
>CAYWFB010000217.1:0-1046 GCA_964457415.1 uncultured Eubacteriales bacterium
ACAGACGCAGAGGTTTATGCAATGGGCGTTGAAAAGAAAGTCGTTAAAATCGACTATGAGGTTAACGATATGGTTACAATTATCGACGGTGCATTTGAAGGCATCATCGGTACAGTGCGTGAGCTTGATGTTGATAACAATTCAGTATGTGTTGTTATTTCAATGCTCGGTCGTGAAACACCGGTTGACCTTGAACTCGACCAGGTTGAAAAGGTCGAAGACTAATTTATTAATTTGGTAATTAGCGTAAAATACGCTTTTTATGACGCTTTTGTCAAAGCGTCGTGGGAGGAATGGAAGAGCTGTCCGTTCCGCCATACCACGAATTTTGGAGGTGCTAAAAATGGCTCAGAAAGTAGTAGGCTTAATTAAGCTTCAAATCCCCGCCGGAAAAGCAACACCGGCTCCCCCCGTAGGACCAGCTCTTGGTCAGCACGGCGTTAACATTATGGCGTTCACAAAGGAATTCAATGAGCGCACAAAGAATGATATGGGTCTTATTATCCCTGTTGTAATCACAGTTTATGCAGACCGTACATTCACATTCGTAACAAAAACTCCTCCCGCAGCAGTTCTTATTAAGAAGGCTTGCGGAATTGATAGCGGTTCAGGCGTTCCCAACAGAACAAAGGTAGCTACTATCACAAAAGAGCAGATTAGAAAAATAGCAGAGCAGAAAATGCCCGACCTTAACGCTGCAACAGTTGAAACTGCAATGAGCATGATTGCCGGTACAGCACGTAGCATGGGCGTTACTGTAGTAGACTGATTCTCCTTGTGGGAGGAAAAATCAGAATCCGATTAACCACTTTTTTGGAGGAATTTTGAATTATGAAACACGGAAAGAAATATGTTGAGAGCGCAAAGCTCATCGACAGAACAAAACTTTATGACACAGCAGAGGCTCTTGACATCACAGTTAAGGGTGCAACTGCAAAATTTGATGAAACAGTAGAACTTCACGTTCGCCTTGGTGTTGACTCACGTCACGCTGACCAGCAGGTTAGAGGCGCTGTTGTTCTTCCTAACGGTACAGGTAAAAACGT
>CAYWFB010000218.1:0-1045 GCA_964457415.1 uncultured Eubacteriales bacterium
GTGCAGGTGGGAGCGGTCACAACACCTTCATAGCTGTGGCCCTTGGCTGGAACTTCTTCCTGAGCTGTGAGAACCTCGCCGCAGAGAATACACTTGGAGCCGTCAGTCAAGCCGGTCTCGGTACAGGTTGCCTCATATCCGAGGATCACGGTGCCAACATGGTCTGTCAGCTTATTGCCGCAGATACTGCAGGAATGACTGTAATTATCAATCTGTTCCTTAACCAGATCAACAAACTCCTGATTAGTGAAGTTATTGACCAGAAGCTTCTCCACTGCATCGGTGTTCTCTGCGTTAACGGTCAGCAGATTCAGAGCAGCCAGCAAGCCCTCCAAATCACGTCGGCCCTCTTCAGAACCAAGGTATTCCACAAAATTCTGGTCATCCCGCAGCTGCTGGATGCTATTCATGAAATTATCCGCGATAGTGATCAATGCTTCATCGCCGACAGAGTAGGCATAGGCATTATACATGCCATAGGTCAGTGCCGCATAGGTCACAGCCGCTCCACACTCGCTGTCATCATCATAGCATTCCCGGATGTAATTATAGGCATTCTTGCCCTGGATCAAGAATGCGATGATGCTATCCTCGCCCATATCTCCTGCCAGCTTTGCGACATAGAAAACAACAGCATTGCCCCGGACCTTCTCATAAGAAGTTCCGCCAGTTCCAGCAAGCTCATTCAGTCGCTCGTTCAGTTCGAACGTACCCAAAAGCTCTGCCAGGAAATTCTGGAATTCAGAATTCGCGTACAGCGTATTGAACTTTTCATCCTTGGAAGCATCCGCACAGTTGTCTATCTTCTCCATCAGGATGCTCAAATCAATATTCTGGACGAAAGCAGAGAGCTTCAGCTTTGCAATATCAAGATTGTTGATCTTGATTTGCCCATCGCCATAAGTCACGTGGCTCACACCGCATTCGCTCACAGTCTCTTTGCAGGTGTCGCACAGGTGATCATTGTTATCATCGGTGTGACCCAAAGCATCAACAACAGTCTGGGCAACCAGGACTTCGTCACATACGGAGCAGTGGCTGCCCT
>CAYWFB010000219.1:0-1032 GCA_964457415.1 uncultured Eubacteriales bacterium
GCATTCTCTGATCGTTCGTACGTGGCTCCTATCGGCGAGGCGCAAATCAACGACTATGCAGCCAAGGGTTATACCTTAACCCAAACCAAAGGTTGGTAACCTGAACAAACGTGGAATATTCACTCGTCTTCTGATGAGTGTTCATTCATAAATAGATGATTTGGAACCGCTGTTGCTGTGAAGCAATGGCGGTTTGTTTTTGCTGTTTATCCCATATCGAACCACCCGGGTGGTTCGATAAGCGGGAAACGGTTTTCGTGAAAAGATGAATGCTTTTGGGGCGACTTGTCATTATTTTCCCTTATTTTGCAGTCGTTTTAGTATTGTAACCGTGATAATCAGGAATGAGCTATGAAAAACAGTTTTCTTGTCTTACTTTGTCTTTTCTGTTGTTCTTGCACCACTGTGGTGCGAGACATGGATGTCTATAACCATGAGCTGTATTACACGGCTCCGGCTTCCATTTGGGAGGAAATGTTGCCCTTGGGAAACGGTCGGCTGGGGATGATGCCAAGTGGCGGCGTGCGGCAGGAGTGCATCATGCTGAACGAAATATCGTTGTGGAGCGGTTCGGAGAGCGATTACGGAAATCCGGAAGCTGCCAAGAGCCTGCCTGCCATCCGGAAGTTGCTGTTCGAGGGAAAAAACCGAGAGGCGCAGGAGTTGATGTATCGCAGCTTTGTGCCCAAGAAGCAGGAGACCGACGGGCGCTATGGCAGCTATCAGGCATTGGGCCGACTGCTGATAGATTTTACTTACGACGGGGCGGAGGAGTCGGAGCAGGATTATCGGCGTTCGCTCTCGCTGCGCGATGCCACAGCTTACACATCTTTCCGGCTGGGCGATGTCTGCTATACACGTGAGTATTTCGTATCTCGTGCCCATGACGTAATGATGGTTCATCTGAAGGCTGATGTTCCCGGAGCACTGAACTTCACGGCTCAATTGGACCGTTTGCGCAATGGTGTGGTCAGTCGGGATGGGGAGTCGCTGGTGATGGAGGGAACGCTGGACAGCGGTAATCCCCGGAAA
>CAYWFB010000220.1:0-1029 GCA_964457415.1 uncultured Eubacteriales bacterium
ATTATCGCTACTGTTTCAGCAGAGAAAGCTGCCAACCTGCCTGAACAAATGATTCAGAATATTGCAAAGGGTCGTCTGGCTAAGTTCATGAAAGAAGTTTGCTTGCTGAACCAAGAAGATATCATGGATGGCAAGAAGACAGTTCGTGAAGTATTGAAGGCTGCTGATGCTGAACTGCAAGTGGTTGCTTTCAAGCGTTTCACTCTTCGCGCAGAATAATTTATCACATAGATAAATAGATAAACGGTCGTTTCGGTAAAAACCGAGACGACCGTTTCCTTTTTTCGAAAACTATTTCTACTTTTGCATATCTATAAATGAAAAATGCAATGGAACGAACGGAAAGAGAACAAATTATCGCTCTTGTGAAGCGAGAAGTATTGCCTGCCATTGGTTGTACGGAACCTATTGCGGTGGCATTGTGTGTGGCAAAGGCAACAGAAATATTGGGTAAGAAACCTGAAAAATTGTCGGTGTGGCTGAGTGCTAATATCTTAAAGAATGCCATGGGTGTAGGTATTCCCGGTACCGGGATGATAGGACTTCCTATTGCTATTGCTTTGGGAGCATTGATAGGAAAGTCTGAATATCAGTTGGAGGTATTGAAAGATAGTACCTCTGATGCTGTAGAGGCCGGTAAACGTTTTATTGATGAGAAGCGTATATCAATTGCCTTGAAGCAAGGTATTACAGAGAAACTCTATATTGAAGTAGTGGCAGAGGCGGAAGGTGAAGCGGCTACTGCCATTATTGCCGGTGGGCATACCGCTTTTGTGTATGTGGCTCGTGGCGAACAAGTGCTGCTGGATAAACAGACTGCTTCGGAAGAAGAAAATGCAGAAGAGGAGGTTGAACTTTCTCTTCGTAAGGTATTCGACTTTGCCACAACTGCTCCGTTGGAAGAGATTGCTTTTATTCGTGAGACTGCCCGACTGAATAAGGCTACTGCAGAGGCTTCTTTTAAAGGTGACTATGGACACGGATTAGGTAGAATGCTTTGTGGTTCCAATCAACGAAAGGTTTTGGGCG
>CAYWFB010000221.1:0-1021 GCA_964457415.1 uncultured Eubacteriales bacterium
GAGTTAATGAAATATGGAAAATTTGTTCCTGTCGATTGGTCGGTATCGTATAGGTTAAATACGAATAGATGGTTAGATGTTTTGGAAGTGGGATATAATATTTACATACCAAGAAAGAGAAAGAAGAATTAGGTAGTATAGATATAGAGTGTCTTATAAAGAGGGAAGTTTATGTCGATAAATGTGATGACGTGGAATACGGGAATAACAGAGGTTTTATTTGACTATAATAAGTGCAATGACATCTTAAGTTATGTAGATGACTTTTTAAAAAAAGAAAATGCAATAGTTTTCTTGCAGCAAATAGTCTATAAAGATCCACGTAATAGTTGGGTTAAACATGAAATTTATAATATGTTATTAGAAAAAATTGAAAAGTATAGCATTAAATTTTATTCAAAATCTAGTTTCATGATGACCGTTGCAATTGCTTCAGGCCATAGTTTTAGAAAATTGGATGATTGTTTTCTTCCAGTAGGTAGACCTAAAAATCGTTCTATAGCAGTTGAATTTAATAATATTTCATTTTTAGGAATTCATGCGGAAAATGGGAAAGAAAATAAGCCATTTTTAGAAAATATAATGGGTAAAGCAGATGTTATTCTTGGAGATTTTAATGCAGGTAACTACTTAAAATCAGATAATAGAGAAATATTTAATGAAATTTTAAATGAGTATGTTTGTATATGTAATATGCCAACCAAAATTACAGAAAGTGGTAGACGTACATGTATTGACCATGTTTTTGTAAAAGAAGACATAATAACAAAATGTTCTAATCTAATTGTGCATGAGGAAATAAAACTGTCTGATCATTTCCCTATTACATTTGAGATAAACTAGTTTTATTAACAGGTGAAAATATATTAAGAAGATATAGGTGTATGAGACAGTTAGATTTATGTAGAAGGTTATAGCTGTTGCAGAGCACGCAGAAGTGGTTTATATTCGCTAAGTATTTATAGGAAGAACTTCTGGTCCCCAGGACCAGAAGTTGTCTAAATAACGAAATTTACACAAT
>CAYWFB010000222.1:0-1017 GCA_964457415.1 uncultured Eubacteriales bacterium
GGGTGGATTTAGTTGAAAACGACAGATTCCTGTCGGAATCTGTCGTTTTCTGGTGTGTGTTCATAACGGACTTGGATGAGCAAATAGCAATTTACCACCGTCTATCCTTGTAGATAGGACACTTTTTATATTCTTCACCATATTCTGCCTTGCAGGTATACTTCACCTGAAGGTCATCGGGCGCAAACTGCTTATTGCATAGTTTGCAAATATAGGTATCGTTGGAGCTGTTAAATAAGCCCCTGCTTATGTAATCCAAATAGTAACATTGTGCCATAGTTATTTCCTCCCTATATTAATTAAAAATTTCTGTTGGGCAAAGTAGATTTCAAAACCATAGTAACATGATCCGATGTATATGTGACTAAGGTGTACGAATCTCCATCACAGTCAGTACACCGTTGAAAATCCTGTTTGGAAATATTTTGTATCACATAGCAATTATTGAGCAACAAATTAAGCGCATCCGCCATTGCAACTTGAGGCTTTACAATAAATTTCAATTCATCCCAGCCCCGCACAACTTTTATTACGCTGGGAAGCGATTTAACTCGATGCGCAGCAAAATCATAAGTAAGTGTTCGTCCGTTGTTTGTGCCTTGTATATAGTTGTTTGTGATCACAATTTTTTCGGGAAGATTCGTTTCCGGATCTCCATTACAAATAGCTTGAATTGCTTCTTGGATTAGCATGCTATTTTTGTAACGAACAACGAGATCCTTTTGTTGTTGTAATGCTCGTTGTTTTTGCTCTTCCTCTTTTTGCTTTTCCTCGCGTTCACACCTCAACTGTTCTTCTCGCTCCCTTGCGAATTCATTGTGTCTCTCTGCTTTTTTTATTGCATCGATAACATTAGGTACAATGAAGATGAGCGCAACTACAAATATTATGAAACCCATTGTATCCACCCCCTAAGCTTTTTGCAATTATATGACATTCCGTCATATTTGTCAAGTCTTAATATGACATAATGTCATTGGTTGTTAGGTGAGCTGATGAGTCTGCTCCGATATCGAT
>CAYWFB010000223.1:0-1015 GCA_964457415.1 uncultured Eubacteriales bacterium
GAATTTGATTCGACAGATGGCAATCTGGCTACTTTTATAGAAAGCGAGGTATTACCTTTCGTGGAAACACAGACAACCCTCAAGGGATATCCCATCCGTTTGTCTAAAAACGCTAACGACCGCGCCATTACCGGTGCCAGCAGTGGCGGCATAGCCTCCTTCTCGGTGGCATGGCACAGGCCCGATCTCTTCAGTCGCATCTATACTTCGGTAGGTACGTTTGTCTCCATGCGTGGTGGAAACAATTATTCGGCCCTTGTGCGCAAGACGGAACCTAAGCCGCTACGCATCTATATGCAGGATGGTTGGTACGATGTCTGGAACCCAATCTTTGGTGAATGGTTCGAATACAACCAGCTGATGGAATCAGCCCTCAACTTTGCCGGCTATGAACTGAACTTCAAGTGGGATCGTGGGAACCACAGCATCCGTTGGGGAACCTTGGCTTTTCCTGAAGCCATGCGTTGGCTGTGGCGTGGCTATCCGGCTCCGGTACAGAAAGGTAAATCGCGTAACGGCATGTTGGCCGACATTCTGCTCGATGAAGAAGACTGGAAAGAGGTGGCTCCTGCCGAACTGCCTACATCGCCTCTCTACGCAGCCGAAGATAGTTCTGCACTTTATGCGTCGGGCAATACCCTTTATCGACTGTTTGCCGATGGAACCACTACGCCTGCCGGCACCCTGAAAAACGGAGAACGCTTAGTTGGCAAAGACCTTATTCTGAAAGGCAACTCCCTCTATAAACAAGGCAAGAAAGTGGTCGACGGATTGCAAGCCGTAGAGGCAGTACAAGAACTTTCCGACGGCCGATTCATCGTCCTCTCCCGTAAGACCCAAAGCCGTGGGCGGGTAGTCGTTGTGAACGAGGGTTGTCGGGTATTGGCTGTATCGCCAGACTATCGTTTGCTCGTTACCGGTGAGGAGCACAGCAATCACCTCATCAGCACCATCTTGAGTAAAGAGGGCAAACTACTTTATAGCGAACCCTTTTACTACCTGCATGACACCGACA
>CAYWFB010000224.1:0-1012 GCA_964457415.1 uncultured Eubacteriales bacterium
GCATTATTTAGAATAAAGCTCGACGATAAGATGCTCTTCAACAGGAACAGCGATTTCCTCTCTCTCGGGGAATCTTACAACCTTAGCTGAAAGCTCTTCTGCGTTCTTATCAAGCCATGTGGGAACAGGACGAGATGCGTTTGACTCAAGAACTGCCTTGATTTTAACGCTGTCTTTGCTACCGTCTTTAACTGATACTACATCGCCTGCTTTAAGAAGGTATGAAGGAACATCAACCTTCTTGCCGTTTACACGGAAATGTGCGTGAATTACAAGCTGTCTTGCTTCTGCACGAGATGAAGCCCATCCAAGAAGATAAACAACGTTATCAAGACGGCTTTCACAAATCTTCAAAAGGTTTTCACCGACGATTCCCTGACGCTTGTTAGCCATCAAGAAATACTTGTAGAACTGACCTTCCTGAATACCATAATATCTCTTAGCAGTCTGCTTTGCGCGAAGCTGCAAGCCGTATTCAGAAATCTTTTTACGGTTCTGGCCGTGCTGACCCGGAGCGTATGAACGACGCTCGATAGCACATTTACCAGTATAGCAACGGTCGCCCTTAAGGAAAAGCTTCTTTCCTTCACGGCGGCAGAGCTTACAAACCGCACCGGTATATCTTGCCATAATTTAGTACCTCCAAATTCTGTTATACGCGTCTTCTCTTGGGCGGACGGCAGCCGTTGTGAGGAATAGGAGTTACGTCTTTAATCATTGTAACTTCAAGTCCTACTGTCTGCAATGCACGAATTGCAGCTTCACGTCCTGAACCGGGGCCCTTAACGTATACTTCTACGGTTTTCATACCGTGATCAATCGCAACCTTTGCTGCTGTTTC
The DNA here is from genome assembly GCA_964457415.1 of uncultured Eubacteriales bacterium. Lineage (GTDB taxonomy): Bacteria > Bacillota > Clostridia > Oscillospirales > Acutalibacteraceae > Fimenecus. The sequence goes on from CAYWFB010000224.1 coordinate 842, forward strand.
AGCTGCTGTCTGTGCTGCGAAGGGAGTTGATTTTCTTGAGCCTCTGAAGCCCATCTCGCCTGCGCTTGCCCATGATACAGCGTTACCCTGAACATCAGTGATTGTAACAATTGTATTGTTGAAGGTGGACTGAATATGAACTGCGCCTTTTTCAATGTTTTTCTTTTCGCG
>CAYWFB010000225.1:0-1007 GCA_964457415.1 uncultured Eubacteriales bacterium
TGGATATCAAGAGCGCCCTGAAGAACGGCGAGCGGGGACAGACACCCTTTACCCCCGCGGTAGGCACACTGCTACAGATCCACACCCGGCTCAAGGAGATCGAGGCAGACGGCGGTGTGGAGAGCGAAACCGCCAAAATCGCCGCTCTGGCTGCGGATTTCCGGGAGAAGATCCAGGATATGCCCTTTGAGATAGTCTCCGAGTGCATGTCCAACGCGGTTACGCCTCTGCATCCGCTGAACGCCTCTGCTTATGACATTTTCACCGTTCTCAAAGACGAGTACGGCATCTGGGTCTGCCCCAACGGCGGCAGCCTTGCGGACAAGGTCTTCCGGGTGGGTCATATCGGCGCACTGACCGCCGAGGACAATACGACCCTGGTCAACGCCTTGAAGGATATGCAGCGCAGAGGTCTGCTGTAACGATCATAACGGAAGGAGCCATGAAAATGGTAAAAGTAATTACATACGGTACCTATGACCTGCTTCATTTCGGTCATATTCGGCTCCTGGAGCGGGCAAAAGCCCTTGGTGACTACCTGATCGTCGGCGTCACCGCCGAGGATTTTGATAAGACCCGGGGAAAGATCAATGTACAGCAGTCCCTGATGGAGCGGGTGGAAGCGGTTCGTGCCACGGGGATCGCTGACGAGATCATCATCGAGGAATACGAGGGTCAGAAGATCGACGATATCAAGCGCTACGATGTGGATATCTTCACCGTCGGCTCCGACTGGGTGGGGAAGTTCGATTACCTGAACGAGTATTGCAAGGTGGTGTATCTGGACCGTACTCAGGGTGTTTCCAGCACGGAGCTGCGTTCAGAGAAGCGGGCCATCCGCCTGGGATTGGTTGGCAGTAGCGGACTCCTGATAAAGCATCTGCGGGAGAGCGTTTTTGTAAATGGTTTGGAAGTATCGGGTGTCTGCACAGAAGACCGGGAGATTCGGGATGAGGCAGCTGCTTATCAGGTTCCGATGGTTTCGAACTATGAGGAACTGCTGGAAT
>CAYWFB010000226.1:0-1005 GCA_964457415.1 uncultured Eubacteriales bacterium
ATTGGTCTTGCGCTCGTCCTGCGTTTTTGTGATGAGACCTACCAACACAGCCGTTTCGGCCTGCACTTCGGAAATAACAAATTCTTTCATTGCCATAAGCTATACGTATATCTTTTAGAGCGGGCAAAGATAAGGATTTTTGTCCTGCCTCTACCTTTTCGTTAACGAATATTTAAGGGATTTGTTTCAGAAACCACTTCCGATATGGTTTTATTACTTTTTTCCAAGTCGTGTACCACCGTCATATCCATAATATTGGCATACACCTGGGTGGTCCGTATACTTTTATGTCCCAACAGTTTCTGTACGGTAGTAATATTGACGCCGTTGTATATCAGCAGGGTAGCATTGGTGTGGCGGGCCGAATGAAAGGAAATGTGTTTGGCCAAGCCGGCCATTCTGGCAATAATGACCAGTTCTTTATTGATATTGGAATTGTTGCGCAAGCGGAAGAAGGCATCCAGTCTTCCTTCATATTTCTTCAGAATATCAAGCCACTTTCCGTCGAAAAGCAGATAGAGAGGCAGGCGAACTTCGGTTCCGGTCTTCACCGTTCTATAAATAAGCCAAAGATTGTTTTTGATTTGTACAACGTTTTCGCTCTTCAAGTTTACAAAATCAGAATAACGGAGACCGGCATAGCAACAGAATAGGAAAGCGTCCAAGGTCTGCCGGTACTTAAGGCATCGGCCACCGGCATTCAGTTGTTCCAGCAGTTCCAGTTCATGTGGTGCCAAATGGGTGTGGCTGCACTCTATGGTTTTGATGCGATACTTACGGAAAGGATATTGCTGCATCTGCATATAGTCTTTATTGATGGCTATGTTGATGTAGCGCTTCAGATGCTTCATGTGCTTGGCTATGGTATTGACGTGATAGCCCTTTGCATGCATGAAATGCTCGAAAGAGGAGATAAAATCGTATGTCAGGTCGGAAAAAGAGATTTCTTTCTTAACCCAACTTTGACCCATAGGAAATATTTTCAATAATTTTTAGGGGTATTTT
>CAYWFB010000227.1:0-1004 GCA_964457415.1 uncultured Eubacteriales bacterium
CCAAACTTACATCTAAAGCAGGAATGCTATCTGGAACAAATAAACCACCATCTGTGGCAAGACCTTTTAAAATTGCCTGTGAAGCAGTAACCTTTTCATTTTTATTTCTTGTGCTTGAATACATTACGTTCATATTTACACCTCGTTATTCTCTTGTATGATCATGTAACTATTCCGTAATCCATAGTTACTTATTTAACATATTATAGATATTTCATAATTTAGTGTCAACCTTAGATTATCTATTCTTATATAATTCTTTCTAATATAATTATTTCTTATTTTTATTCTCTTCATCCGATTTCATGCGTTTTCAAGTTATACTTTCTTTTCTACTTATTCTATGTTATTCTCGAAATAGCACATCCATGCAAAGTAATCATTCGCATGGTACATCTGCTGAACAGATAGAATACTCCAACAGCAACATACAGAAAGGACTCTACCAAAGATGAAACCCGGCGTGTATTTAGCAAAAAAGAAAGATGGCTCACTATACTATCGCTCTAGTATTACATATAAAAATAAACATATCAGTCTTGGCAGTTTTGACAGTGAAGAAAATGCCCATCAAACCTATAATGAAGCAGCCATGTTGCTGGCATCTAACCTGACTTTGGAAGACGTTGCACACGATTCCATGCTTTTGTCTTTCGACAAAGCAGTGACCTTGCTGAATTTTCGAGACAATGGCTTATATATTGGGAATCCGATTTATCTTCGCAAAAACTATTTCAGCTATTTCCTCTCAGAAAACGAGGAGTTGAAATTCGATATTGATGATTTGTTCTACTATAGCAGTCATCGTATCCTCCGCCGTCAGGGACATCTCTATGTCAATGACTATGGTATGCAGATTACACTCTTGTCTCGTTATGGCATCCGAAATCATGCTGTCTGTGGTCGTGATTATTATTTTGCCAACGGAGACACCAGCGACCTGAGATACTCTAATGTAGTAATCATCAACCATTATTATGGCGTATCCCAATATGATACAAAAA
>CAYWFB010000228.1:0-1002 GCA_964457415.1 uncultured Eubacteriales bacterium
TATTACGGATTTCGCTGTTCACACCCTTTAATGCATCCGTAAGTTTCGTGGTATCTCCACCAATTTCTACGGTAATCCCCTGTATTCTGCTTGTCATTTATCCTCTCACCTCCCGTTTTAAAGCATAAAAAAAGAAGCATCTCTGCTCCGTCAATAAACGATCTCCTATTTCATACTCACCAGACCTTTTGTTTTCTGGTCTACATCCGTTATATAAGGTGGCTTTTCACTCTCCACCCATTTTCCTGTTGCCAGGTCTTTTACTCTCCATGACAAATCATCATCCTTCGGTCTTGAAAGTTCCAAATCAATCAAACACTCCTCCAACAATCTTTGTTTTTCTTTCCTATCACACAGAAACAACAGATATCTATACTGTTTCCCTTTAAAATGAAGAATGTTATATTTCTTCATCTGCTCTGCTGTTGGTCTTACCGTAATGCGTTCATCCTTCTGTCCATCCGGTATCAAAAATGATTTCATCTGCCGGACATGAATCTTCACACCATCCTTCATGTACATCTCCCCATCAGAATATCCGGCATAGATAAAATTGGACGCTTGATACACATACCCAACTTTACCGACCATTCCATCCGCCCAGGTAAACAGAATCTTTAAATCCGGAAGGTTCTTCCGTATCCATTTCACAAGCTGTGATAACATCTGGGACTCACTGTTTCGCGGCATCTCTTCCGTCATGCACATCCTTCCGATTTCCAGATAATCCTTCGTATCCAAACTCGGAAAGATTCTCTGAATTGTATGCCTTGGTCTTGTACCCCATCCAAGCGTAACCACGCCAACCAACTCCTCTTTCAGAAAGAATCCCAGAAAATATTTGTTTATCTTCGGAAGGGTATTGGAATAATGATACTTCTGAATCATTTCCAGCGCATCTTCTTTTGAAATTTCTTTTATATCAAATCTATACATTTCCTTGCTTCCTTATTTTTAACATGAAAATAGCCCGGATTTTTCCGAGCAAAAAAGAAAGCACCT
>CAYWFB010000229.1:0-1000 GCA_964457415.1 uncultured Eubacteriales bacterium
TCAACAATTGTCTTTTTGAATTTTTTATCAAGGTTACTGGCTTTGGATGACACTGGATGACTATGGTTCATTTCTCTAATAGTATAACCTCTACCTAATTGATTTGTCCATGTTTTCGATATTCCTACTTCTATATGTGGAGTATGTGATGTAGACAAAAAATTCAACCCTTTATCACCTTCTACTCCAGTCATTGTATGTGACCATTCCACACCGGTTTCCACAGTATTGTTTGATAAGAACTCGAATAATTTTGTTCCATTGGCATCTCCTCGTATCTGATATAAATCATATTTGCCAGTGATGGTTTTCCCATCTATAGTTTGAGCAGAGAAGTCCATTGTCTTTTGATCCTCTATAGTACCATACTCAAAAGATAAGGAAGCACCATCAATTCTTTTATGTTCTTTATCTACCATAAAGAAAGCATCATGTTTAATCGTTTTGATACGTCGAATAACATATCCATACAAGTCTACTTCCCATTCATCCATTCCCATGGGGTCAATCTTAATGAGAGGACTACTGCTACAATAAGAATAAACTGTATTATTGTAATATTCCTCTGCCATCGGATCCACCACATGCCAGCGTCCCAGTGTCGCATCATAGTGTCTTGCCCCATAATCATACCAATTCAAGTCACCTTTGCTATCAAACTCCTTACCATTGTACTTGTAAGGTTGCATAAAAGAGTTCGTAGCAAACAGTCCGCCAAAGGGGTAATAGTGATTGGTTTCCTGTACAGTACCTGATGAGTTTATCACCACTCTATTATTCCCCTGATGGTCTTTCAGATAATAATAATAGGCAGGAGTAGATACAGTTAGGTCGATATAACCTTCCTCTGTTAGCATTCGTTTCTGTTCTCCATTTTCATACAGCACATTCCCGCAGTAATCTGTTTGAGTGGTACCCCCATTGATTACATGCACCGTGCGGAGCTTCTTTCCGTCTGCCGCATACGTGTAGGTTATGGTACTTCCATCACCAAAGGTTA